>WTJD01000103.1 GCA_011524975.1 Lysobacterales bacterium | reverse complement strand
ATCTCACGCACGGCATCCTGGCGATTCTGGGTGGCGTAGCAAATATCATCGTTGCGCGGCCCCATGATGGCCGGAAAACGCAGTCTCAGGCGATCGATGATGGCGCGCGTGTCATCCACAGACAACGTGGTCTGGGTGACATAAGCCACCGCATCGGGGTGGCCGACTTCCAGTCGGTCGACATCTTCCAGCGACTCGACCAGGTAGATGTGGTTATCCAGTGGAGTCGACTCCAGCCACTGGCCCATCGTTCCTTCCACTTCGGGATGACCCGCGTGCCCGATCAAAATAACATCGTGCCCTGCCTTGCAATGCTGGGCGACCTCCATGTGCACCTTGGTCACCAGTGGGCAGGTGGCATCGAATACTCTGAGTCCGCGCAAGCGACCTGCCCCACGCACTTTCTGCGACACGCCGTGCGCGCTGAAAATGACGGTGGCGTTGTCCGGCACATCCTCGACTTCATCAACGAAAATCGCGCCCTTATCGGTGAGATCATCCACCACGAACCGGTTGTGCACCACCTCGTGCCGCACATAAATGGGCGCGCCGAACATCTCCAGGGCACGCTCAACGATCTCGATCGCCCGGTCGACACCGGCGCAAAATCCGCGTGGATTGGCCATCAGGACTTTCATGACAACTGCTTTTGCTCGCGTCGTTCGCGCAGAGACAGTAACAGGGTGTCGATGATGAGCAGCACGATACCGCAGGTGATGGCTGAATCGGCAATATTGAAAGCCGGCCAATGCCAGCCAGCGTAGTGCACATCGATGAAATCAACCACGTAGCCCAGGGTAATGCGGTCGATGACATTGCCCACGGCGCCGCCGAGGACCAGGGACAGCGCCAGCCCCGTTCGCCATTCTCCCCGTTGCAGGCGGAACAGCCAGACCACCAGAAACAGGGTAACGACGAGGGCAAGCACAACGAAAAACCAGCGCTGCCATCCGCCCGCATCGTTCAGAATACTGAAGGCCGCACCGTAATTATGCGCGAGCGTCCAGTTGAGCCATGCTGAGACTTCCACCGGCCGGTAAAGCACCAGGCTTTCCACGGCCCATTGCTTGGTCCACGCGTCCGCGTAGACAATCACCGCCGCCAATACCAGCCAGGTCAGTGGTGAGTGGATGTGAAACATGGGCTGTCGCTCAGGCATGTCTATTTCCCCGCTCAACCGATTCGCCTGTGTTCGCCGGCGCCATCGACGTTTTCGATGCATCTGCCGCATAATTCGGGGTGTTCATCAGAGGCGCCGACCTCGGGCCGCTGATGCCAGCAGCGCACACACTTGGCGTCTTCAGAAGGCATGACCCTGATGGCTACGCGACCCCGTTCAAGCGTCATGGATGGCGCGCTGTCCGGCGCGCTCTCCAGTGGCCCTGCCGTCGCCTCTGATGTGAGCAGCATGAATCGCAACTCATCACCCAGCCATTCCAGCGCGTCTGCATAGGCAGCATCCGCCCAGATCTCTGCGCGACTGGCCAGCGACGACCCCACTGTGCCGGCAGCGCGTAAATCCTCGATGGACTTTGCCACGGCCTCGCGCAACTGAATGATTGATTGCCAGCGCTCGCGCTCGTCCGCGCTGTCGAGCGGGAACAGGCCCTGATACCAGGTGGCCATGAAAACACTCTGCTCCCGTTCGCCCGGCAGCGCCTGCCAGATTTCCTCGGCGGTAAAACTGATGACAGGGGCCATCCATCGAACCAGGGCTTCGGCGATGTGGTACATCGCGGTCTGTGCTGATCGGCGAATGCGGCTGTCCCGGCCGGCCGTGTACAGCCGGTCTTTGATGATGTCGAGATAAAACGCGCTCATATCCACCACACAGAAATGGTGAACCTTCTGGTAGACGCGCAAAAACTCGTAATCGGAGTAAGCGACCTCGATCTCCTGCTGCAGCGAGGCAGCCCGGTCCACCGCCCAACGATCCAAGGGCAGCATGTCCGCAGGGTCCAGGCACATGTCCGGCTGAAATTCATCCAGGTTTCCAAGGAGAAAGCGCACCGTATTGCGGATTTTGCGGTAAGCATCCGAGACACGGCGCAGGATCTCATCGGAGACGGACATCTCCTGGCGATAATCAGCCGCAGCCACCCACAATCGCAGCACGTCAGCGCCCAGCGAATTCATGACTTTCTGCGGCGCCACGACGTTACCCTGGGACTTGGACATCTTGCGGCCTTCCGCGTCCACGGTGAAACCATGCGTCAGCACCTGGTGATAAGGCGCCCTGCCGTGCATGGCAATCGACGAAAGCAGTGAGGACTGGAACCAGCCGCGATGCTGATCAGAACCCTCAAGATACATATCCGCGGGCCGGCCAAGATAGTCGCGGTCATCCAGCACACAGCGGTGGCTGACGCCGGAATCGAACCACACATCGAGAATGTCGCGCACTTGCTCGTATTCATTCTCATCGACATCGAGGCGCTCATAGATATCTTCCCTGTACCAGCAGTCGATACCCTCTGACTCAACCAGCTCCGCGGCCTTGTGCATCAGCGCGGTCGTGTCCGGATGCAGCGTTCCCTCCGACCGATGAATGAACAAGGTAATGGGCACACCCCAGGTACGTTGCCGGGAGATGCACCAGTCCGGCCTCGATTCCACCATTCCCAGAATGCGCTCCCTGCCCCACGAGGGAACCCAACGCACCTCATCAATGCGGCTCAGCGCCTGCTCACGCAGGCCGGCTTGATCCATGCTGATGAACCACTGCGGCGTCACCCGGAACGCGGTGGGCGACTTATGGCGCCAGCAGTGCGGATAGCTGTGCTGGAAGTCTTCGTGATGCAACAGCACGCTCCGCTCTTCCAGCAGCTCGATGATCGGCACGTTGGCGGCCCAGATAAACTGACCGGCAAAAATCTCGGTGTCCGGCAGAAAGACCCCATCACCCCCGACAGGGTTGAGCACGTCCAGGCCGTAGTCTTTGCCGACCAGGTAGTCGTCCTCACCATGACCGGGCGCGGTATGTACCGCCCCCGTACCGGCCTCGGTGGTCACGTGCTCACCGAGGATAACGGGCACCGTGCGGTCGTAAAACGGATGATTCAGGCGCAAATGCTCCAGCGCGGCCCCCTTGCAGGCGCCGAGCACGCGCGTTTCGCTCAGGCCTGCTCTTTGCGTGACCTGCTCGGCCAGGTCCGCGGCAACCACCAGGCAGATGTCCTGTCCGCGCCACACCCCAGCCAGCAACTGGTAATCGAATTCGGCATGCAGCGTTACGGCCTGGCTGGCGGGCAAAGTCCATGGCGTGGTCGTCCAGATGGGGATACCGGCAACACCGGCCGCCGGCTCAACTCCAAAAGCGGCAAACAGGGCCCTGGGGTCGTGCGCCGTGTACAGCACGTCAATGGCCGGCGAGGTCTTGTCCTGGTACTCGATCTCGGCCTCGGCCAGCGCCGAACCGCAGTCGAAGCACCAGTTGACCGGCTTGGCGCCCTGCATCAGGTGGCCGTTTTCCACGATCTTCGCCAGCGCGCGAATCATGTTGGCCTCATAGTGGTAATCCATGGTGATGTAGGGGTTATCCCACTCACCCAGAACACCGAGCCTCTGAAAGCCCTTGCGCTGAAGATCAATCTGCTTGCGCGCGTAGGCCCGGCACTTTTCGCGGAAGGTGGCGGCATCCACCTTGCGCCCTACTTTGCCAACCTTCTTTTCCACCTGCAGTTCAATCGGCAGTCCGTGACAATCCCAGCCGGGCACATACGGCGAGTGGAAGCCCGCCAGGAGCCTGGATTTGACCACCACGTCCTTGAGAATCTTGTTGACCGCATGGCCGATGTGAATGTCTCCATTGGCATATGGGGGGCCGTCATGCAGAACGAACCGCGGGCGCCCGGCGGTATGCTCCTGGATTTTCTGGTACAGCCCCGCGGCATCCCAGGCTTTGAGCATGTCCGGCTCGCGGTTGGCCAGATTGGCCTTCATGGGGAAAGCCGTTCGCGGCAGATTGATGGTTTTCTTATAGTCCATTTTCTTTAACCCGCATCATTCACCAGGGATCCGGAGTTTGCGGTGCAAAACCGGATAGGACAATGTGTATTCGGAGCATACTGTGCATATTGTCCATAAGCCTGTGATTTAAAGTCATCATGTTAAAAACTGGGTCCACCTTGGTGAAATATGCGGGTCAGGTCTCTGATTAAACCGCCCTTTCCATCCCGGTCCCGAGGATGGTTCGCGCCTCTTTTGCGTCCCGGCTCATTTGCAGCTTCAACGCGTCGAGGTTGTTGAAATTGGCCTCATCCCTGATTTTTTCAATGAATCTCACTTCCAGCCGCCGCGCGTAAAGATCCATCTCAAGGTCAAACAGGTGCACCTCGACCAGGAAATCCCCGCCGCCAACGGCAGGTCGCGTACCCAGGTTGGCGACGCCGTCCATCCAGCCTGAGCCGGCTTCACCGACGAGCCGGGCCTGCACGGCAAAAATACCGGCGACGGGACACGGGCCGACAGCCAGCTTCATGTTGGCCGTCGGATATCCGAGGCGGCGACCGAGCTGCGAACCTCGAAATACCCGGCCCTCCAGGCTCCAGGGACGCCCCAGAAGATCGGCGGCTCTCTCAAACCGGCCCTCGCGCAGCGCCTTTCGCACCGCTGAACTGGAAATTCGACCTTGGTCATCCACGACCTCGCGGACTATTTCCACGCTGAAACCCCGTTCCCTGCCCAGGTCCTCGAGCAGGGCCAGGTCACCCTCGCGTCGCCGTCCAAAGCGGAAATCATCGCCCACCACGACGTGCCTGGCGTTCAGCGCCGAGCCCAAAACGTGGTCTGCAAATGCGCGGGCTGGCCAATCCGCCAGCGTCTGATTGAACCGCATCATCCACATCAGGTCCATGCCCATGCGGGCAAACAGTGCCGTCTTCTGGCGCGGGCTGGTCAGCCGGGCGGGTGCCTCGGCAGCATTGAACCACGCCTGCGGCAACGGTTCAAAGGTCACCACCGCCCGGTCCAGGCCCTCCTCATCCCATGCGTGACAGCGCTCAACCAGCGCCTGGTGACCCCGATGCACGCCATCAAAATTCCCGATCGTGACGACCGAGCCCCGGGAGAGAGCGCTGTGATTGAGATCGCGAAAAAGGCGCATGCGGAAGACGAAATTTGGCCGGCTCAAAATCTGCTGGGGTAAACCCTGAATTATAACGTGCGCCAGAGCCCGGCAGCACCCGCTTTCAGCTGGATCCGCGAACGAATTGCTCAGGCCTGAGGCCCGCTATCCAGACCACCAGACCATAGACCGATGCCCCAAGCAGGATATAGATGGCCAGGTCGGTTGCCCTCAGCAGGGCCTTCAGCTCGATCCATATCTCCGCCGGGGGCGCCCACGCGCCAATCACGCCAGCCATGATCCCGGTGGCGAGGGCCACCGCAATGCACAGCCTTCGCCACCCCGGCCCGGGCTGATAAACACCGGATCGCCTGAGGCCCCGGTACAGCAAACCGGCATTGAGAAAGGCGGAAAAAGAGCTGGCCAGGGCCAGGCCCGCGTGCGGGCCGCTGAATCCCGCCCACAACATGCCGCCCACCAAAATGATGTTCATGGCCATGTTGGAGCCCATGGCGATCAGGCTGATCTTGACCGGCGTTTTTGGATCCTGGCGCGCGTAATAACCCGGTGCGAGGACTTTCACCGCTATGAAAGCCGGAAGGCCCAGCGCGTAAGCCTTGAGACTGAGCGAGGCCATGGCCACGTCTTCTGGCCGAAATGCCTGGTACTGGAAAAGAGTCACCAGGATGGGCGCGGACAGCACAACCAACCCGGCAGCGGCAGGAATGGTGATCAACAGTGAGAGGCGCAAGGCCCAGTCCATGGTCTGGCTGAACGCCTCTTCGCTTTTTTCCGCGTGCTTGCGTGAAAGGCTGGGCAATATCACCGTCGCCAACGCGATACCGAATACGCCCAGCGGAAACTCCAGCAGCCGGTCAGAGTAATACAGCCAGGACACGCTGCCCGTCACCAGGAAGGTCGCGATGATGCTGTCGAAGAGAATATTGACCTGGGCCGCGGACGACCCCAACAGGGTGGGCACCATCAGTTTCAGGATGCGCCGAACGCCTGAATGCCTCCAATCCCACCGGGGTCGAGGCAAAAGACCCAACCTGGCCAGCGCGGGCAGCTGCACCCCAAGTTGAATAAACCCGGCCGCCAGCACGCCCCAGGCCAGCGCCATCACCGGTACCTGAAGGTGCGCTGAAAGCAGCCAGGCCGCCGCGATCAACGACAGATTCAGGAGCACCGGTGTCAGGGCGGGCACCAGAAAGCGCTCATAGGTATTGAGTATTCCGCCCGCGAATGCCGTCAGGGATATCAGCAAAATATACGGAAAAGTGATGCGCAACATATCGGCAGAGAGATGAAACTCATCCCTGCCCTCGATAAACCAGCCGGGCGCGAAGATCGCCAGCACGGCGGGGGCCATGAGCATTCCGAGCGCGGTGATGACCAGCAAAACGGCCAGTAGCGTCCCGGCCACATGATCCAGCAGATCCCTCAGCGCGTGACGGTCGCCGGCGGCCCGGTATTCTGAAAGCACAGGCACGAACGCCAGCGAGAAGGACCCTTCCGCAAACAGGCGACGCATCAGGTTGGGAATGCGGAATGCCAGGAAGAACGCGTCCGTTGCGCCGCTGGCGCCGAACATGCGCGCGAGCACCACATCGCGGACGAAACCCAGGATGCGTGACGCAATGGTGGCTCCACCAACCGTGGCTGTGGATTTAAGCAGTTTCAAGGATCCTGGCTCGTCTGATTTCTTGTTGAAATAGGTGGCGTTTGCAATTGACCCGGTTCGCGATAACTACGATAATACGCGGCTTGATTTTTTGAGCATTTCGGAGACAAAACCGTGGCTAACAGTCTATCAGCACGCAAGCGTGCACGTCAGGCGGAAAAGAACCGCATGCGTAACGCCAGCCGGCGTTCCCACGTGCGCACGCAGATCAAGCGGGTCGTTGCCGCCATCGAAAGCGGCGACAAGGCAGCAGCCGAAGCTGCATACAAGGCCGCCGTGCCCGCCATCGACAATTCGGTGGGTAATGGCATCATGCATCGCAACAAGGCTGCACGCCACAAGTCGCGCCTGAATGCGAAGATTCGCGCTCTCTGATCATCTCATCCGCTATTGGATCGTAAAGCCCCGCAAAAGTCGGGGCTTTTTTATGGCGGACCGGTGCCTTGAGCGTGACCACAGGGTCAATCGGCGGTTGAGGGCCCCAGTTCTTCCAGTCGTGTCATGATGTTCTGGACCAGCTCCCGCGTCCCCTTCTGACCAACGGCAGAGATGACAAACCACGGTTTGTCCCAGCCCAGTTCCAAAACCGCCTGTCGCGCTCTCTCCTCGGCCACATCCGGCTCAAGCAAGTCCGACTTATTGAACGCCAGCCATCGAGGCTTGTCCATCAAGCCGGGATCAAACCGCCGCATCTCTTCTTCCAGAAGGCGAACGGACCGGGCGGGATGTTCATGCTCATCGAGGGGAGCCAGGTCCACCAGGTGCAGCAATAAGCGGGTTCTCTGCAGATGCTTCAGGAATTGCACGCCAAGGCCGGCGCCCTCGGCCGCCCCCTCGATCAAGCCGGGAATATCGGCAATAACGAAGCTTCGCTCGATATCGATGCTGACCACGCCGAGATTCGGATACAGCGTGGTGAAGGGGTAATCCGCCACCTTGGGCCGCGCAGATGAAACCGCGCTGATAAAGGTCGACTTGCCCGCGTTGGGGAACCCCAGCAAACCAACATCGGCCAGCACCTTCAACTCCAGGCGCAGATCACGTTCTTCACCGGCCTGGCCCGGGGTGGTCTGCCGCGGCGCCCGGTTGGTCGAACTCTTGAAGTTCAGATTACCCAGCCCCCCTTTGCCGCCCTGTGCCACGCACAGGCGCTGCTCGTGATCGGTGACATCGCCCAGTTTTTCGCCGGTATCCTGGTCGCTGACTTCGGTGCCCAACGGCACCCGGATGGTAATATCCCCGCCGCTCTTTCCGGTGCGTTGACGCCCACGCCCCGGCTCACCGTTCTGTGCCCTGTGCAAGCGCCTGTGACGGAAATCCACCAGCGTGTTCAGACCGGAATCACCGATCAGGAAAACGCTGCCGCCACGGCCGCCGTCGCCGCCATCCGGACCGCCGAATTGAATGTATTTCTCGCGACGAAAAGACGCTGAGCCATCACCGCCCTTGCCCGCCTTGACGTGAATGGTGGCTTCATCGACGAATTTCATACAGACCCTGGCACCGGCTAAGATGCGCCAATTTTACTGTTTGGCTGCATTTAATTCATGGTTTCCAGTCCGCAGCGAGTTGGGGGTCGCGGCCCGCGCAGGGTCCCGAACGCGGCCTGGCCGGGCTAAGCCCGGCTTCGAAATCACAGGGACTGCGACCTAGGCTGTCCATTTGGGCCGTCTCCCACCGTGATACATATCAGTGGGTTGCCCACAAATCATGCCATAATGCCCGGTAAATGGACGTCTAAACATGACTCAATCAGGCGAACATCAGACCGACCGTACCCACCCGGACCTCACGCTGGAGGAACTGGTGCGTGATATGCAGCAAGCCCAGAGACTGGCGAAAGTAGGCAGTTGGCGCATCAATCACACAACAGGTGATTTGTACTGGAGCGAAGAGGTGTATCGGATCTTTGGGAGGGATCCGCAAGGGACACCCCTGGACTACGAAACCTTTCTGAGTTTCGTGCATCCCGATGACCGCGAGGCGGTGAACGAGGCCTGGACCAC
>WTJD01000002.1 GCA_011524975.1 Lysobacterales bacterium | reverse complement strand
TGTCGCTACGCGACATGTTCAATTGCGAGTATAGCGACTCGCAACGCCCCTCTCCGCCGGAAATAGAAAACCCCACTTCATGCGGGATTTTAAATCCTGATGTTCCCCCAGACGACACACAGCTTCATTCAGTGTCACAATTGCGCCCTGGATCAGCGGCGAGTCAATCAGATCGAAGATGAATTTCAAGCAAGCCATATTGCAGGGCATACCCGAAGAATTGCCCCCGTTCAAACCGCTGGATGAAACAATCAGTCACGCGCCGAAGCGCAAGGACATCCTCAGCGCGAGTGAAAAAAAGCTGGCATTGAAGAATGCCCTGCGCTATTTCGACCCGAAACACCATGAAGTGCTGGCCAGGGAGTTTGCCGATGAGCTCAAGGCCTACGGCCGCATTTACATGTATCGTTTCCGGCCCGATTACCCAATGTATGCCCGCCATATCGATGAGTATCCCGGCCGATGTGTGCAGGCCCGGGCCATCATGTTGATGATCCAGAATAATCTCGATCACGCGGTCGCCCAGCATCCGCACGAACTGATTACCTACGGCGGTAACGGCGCCGTGTTCTGCAACTGGGCTCAATATCTTTTGTGCATGCAGTACCTGGCCGAGATGACGAAAGAGCAGACGCTGGTCATGTACTCAGGCCATCCGTTGGGCCTGTTTCCCTCTCACCAGGATGCGCCCCGGGTCGTGGTGAGCAATGGGATGATGGTTCCCAACTACTCCAGGCCCGATGACTGGGAAAAGTTCAACGCGCTGGGTGTCACGCAGTATGGGCAAATGACCGCGGGCTCATACATGTACATCGGCCCGCAGGGGATCGTGCATGGCACCACCATCACCGTCTTGAACGGCTGCAGAATGATTGATGACAAGGGGCCAGCCGGCAAGCTGTTCGTCACCTCCGGCCTGGGTGGCATGAGCGGCGCACAGCCCAAGGCCGGCAATATTGCCGGCGTGATTTCAGTCACCGCCGAGGTCAATCCCGCCGCGACCTGCAAGCGCCATGAGCAAGGCTGGGTGGATGAGGTCATCAGCGACCTGGATGAGCTCTGTGAGCGGGTTCGAGCGGCCCGGGAGAACCGGGAAGTGGTCTCCATCGGGTTTGATGGCAACGTGGTAGATGTGTGGGAAAAGTTTGCCGACGAGGGAATTTACGTGGATCTGGGTTCGGACCAGACCTCGCTGCACAACCCCTGGGCCGGCGGTTATTACCCGGCCGATATGGGTTTCGAGGAGTCCAACCAAATGATGGTTGAAGACCCGGAAGGATTCAAAGAGAAGGTCAGGCAAAGCCTGCGCAGGCAGACCGACGCCATCAATCGGCACACGGCGAGAGGCACTTACTTTTTCGATTACGGCAATGCCTTTCTGCTGGAGGCCTCGCGTGCCGGCGCGAACATCATGGCGGAGAACGGTGTCGACTTCAGGTATCCATCCTACGTGCAGGACATCATGGGCCCGATGTGTTTCGACTACGGTTTTGGTCCGTTTCGCTGGGTATGTACCTCTGCTGACCCTGAAGACCTGCTGAAATCCGACGATATCGCCTGTGCTGTACTCGAGGACATCATGCGGGATGCGCCTGCTGAAATTCGCCAGCAAATGGCGGACAACATCCAGTGGATTCGGGGGGCCCAGGAGAACCGGCTGGTGGTCGGGTCACAGGCCCGTATCCTGTACGCCGATGCGGAAGGCCGGATAAAAATCGCCGAGGCATTCAACCGGGCCATCGCCGACGGCGGCATTTCCGCGCCGATCAACCTGGGCCGGGATCACCACGATGTTTCCGGCACAGACTCGCCATTCCGGGAAACGGCCAACATATACGACGGTTCGCAATTCACTGCGGATATGTCCATCCACAACGTGATCGGTGATGCTTTCAGGGGGGCAACCTGGGTGTCGATACATAATGGGGGCGGCGTTGGCTGGGGTGAGGTGACCAATGGCGGGTTCGGCCTGACGCTGGACGGCAGTCCGGAAGCGGAAAAGCGGCTCAGAGCCATGCTTTTCTGGGATGTGAACAACGGTATTGCCCGCCGGAGCTGGGCGAGAAACGAGGGCGCCATCTCCGCGATCAAACGAGAGATGGCCAGGACGCCGGGCCTCAGGGTGACTTTGCCTAACCTGGTAGATGACAAGATCGTCTGATTAAAGGGCGGCGGTCAGCTGTCCATGGCGATCATCTGGGCCAGGCCTATCCGCTTTCGCACGATTCTGAACTCGCCCTGGTCTATCAGCACCTCGGGCGCGAGAGGGTGGCTGTTGTAAAAAGACCCCATGACCGCGCCGTAAGCGCCCGTGTTCATTACGGCCAGCAAATCCCCCTGCGTCATGGGGCTTAGACGCCGCTTCGTCGCAAAGCTGTCCCCGGTCTCGCATATCGGCCCGACGACATCGTATTCAAGCGTTTTGCCCTGGGTTTTTCTTACAGGGAGGATGTCATGCCAGGCGTCATACAGGGCGGGGCGTAGCAAGTGGTTCATGCCGGCGTCTACAATCAGAAAGGTTCGCTCCTGGCCTTGCTTTACATACTGTATTTCCGTCACCAGGATGCCGGCCGTACCCAGCAGGGATCGCCCCGGTTCAATGATCAACCGGCAGCCGAGCGGGTCCAGGATTTGCCTTGCGAGCCGTGCGTAACGCTCCAGTGGCGGGGGAGAGTGGCCGTCCCCGTAATCGATACCCAGCCCGCCGCCGATATCCAGCACCCGAATATCATGGCCCGCGGCTCGCAATTGGCCGGTGAGCGCCGCCAGGGCATTGAAGGCCTGTTCAAACGGCCGGAGACGGGTCAGTTGTGAGCCGATATGCATGGAGATGCCCTGCGTTTCGATGCCTTTAAACTGACGGGCCTGCTCATAGATTTCGATCGCGCGGGACGCGGGAATCCCAAATTTATTTTCGGATTTTCCCGTCGTGATTTTCCGATGCGTGCGCGCATCGATATCCGGGTTGACGCGAATGGACACGCGGGCCGGTTTTCCGACGGACAGGGCCAGCTGGTTCAATCGCTCCAACTCGGGCTCCGACTCAACGTTAAATTGAAAAATACCCCGCTCAAGAGCGAAATTCATTTCCGAAACGGTCTTTCCAACGCCGGAGAAAACGATTTTGCTGGCGGGGATTCCCGCTGCCAAAGCGCTGTGTAACTCGCCAGCCGATACCACATCCGCCCCGGACCCCATTTCAGCCAGCAAGCCCAGCACCGACGGGTTCGAGTTGGCCTTCACCGCGTAGCAAATCAATGCGTTATCAGGTTCGAATACAGTGGTATATTCCCTGAATCGTGTGCGGATGGCCTCGGCCGAGTAACAGTAAAAGGGCGTGCCGACCTGCCTCGCCACGGCCTCTACAGATAGGTTCTCGCAATGCAGGAGATCCGCTTGATAATGAAACATCGGTGGTCTTTCAGCTGGGGAACGACATGAAAAAATACCATATCCGTATCGGTTCGATCATGAACAAAATCTCTCAGCAGACCCGGCAAGGCCGTTAATGACTCGTTCAATGGAATCTTACCCGCATTTCTCCATTTGCCTGTCCCGCAGGAGCGGTCCGCGCGCGTTTTTGGTGGCGTGGCTTTGGTTGATCGCATCGATATCCGTAGCCAGCGAGTCACGCCACACGGGTACCCTGGAGCAGCGGATAGACTCGGTTGCGAAAAGGGCCATGGAGACATGGAATGTACCGGGGATGGCCATTGGCGTCGTCAAGGACGGTAAGACGGTCTATTCCTCCGGCCATGGTGTCAGGGCGTTCAACGCACCAGCGCCGGTCGATGCCGATACCCTGTTTCGCATCGCCTCCGCCTCAAAGGCATTTACCTCGGCGGCGCTTGCTGTCCTGGTGGAGTCGGGAAGCTTGTCATGGGACAGCCCGGTGGTCGAGCACATACCTGAACTGCGTTTCTCAGATCCCTGGGTGACCGCCAATATAACGGTGACAGATCTGCTCGCGCACCGCAGCGGCCTGATGGCTCATGCCGGAGATCTGCTTTTGTGGCCCGTGCCCAATGCGTTCACCCGTCAGGATGTGATTCAGGCTCTGAGGCACTTTCCCATCGAACGAGGTTTTCGGGCGGGCTACAGTTACGAGAACCTGCTCTACATTGTTGCCGGTGAAATTGTCGCGCGCGAGACCGGCACACCCTGGGGGTCTTATGTCGATCAAAACATCATGCAGCCACTGGGCATGAGACGTTGTTTCGCCGGCCCGATTCCTGAGCAGGAAATGATCAACCTGGCCGTCCCGCACGGGGAAGTAGACGGCAGGCTCAAGATCATCGACCGCAATCGCATTCCCAGACAGCCGACCAAATTTGCGCCGGCAGGTGGCGTTGTTTGCAGTTTGTCGGGCATGTTGAATTGGCTTCAGCTTCAGCTGGGCAGGGGCACCCATCCGCAGGGCGTCCAGCTTTTTTCGCCGGGTCAGAGTGAGAAGGTCTGGGCTCCGCATAATCTTCTGGGTGTGAGCCAGAGCGCGAGAGAACTCCACGGCACCCTGTTCAGGGCCTACGGATTGGGCTGGCGAATTCGGGATGTATTCGGTTATCGAGAGATTTCACACACAGGCTCGCTGGATGGCTGGCGCGCGCACGTTCTGATGGTGCCGGAACTCGAGTTGGGTATCGTGGTGATGTCCAACGGATCGAGTTCCGCTGCCCGCAGCGCGGTCATGTACACCATCGAACATGGCTATTTGCCAGCGCCTGAGCGTGATTGGGTTTCCACCTACCTGGAAATGGAACGCGCGGCCGAGCAGGAGCAGGAACTGGCTGAGGCAGCCTTACCTGAAACGCCCGCGGCCATCCCTTCGCTGCCGCAGTCCGTTTACGCGGGCCGCTACCATGATCCCTGGTTTGGCGAAGTACTTATCGAGCGTGCCGAGAGCGGCTTGTGGTTCACCGCGCGGAAATCGCCTCGGCTCAGCGGCCCCATGCGGCATCACTCAGGCCATGTGTTCGTCGTCGAGTGGTCGGACCGCTCGCTGGAGTTGGACGCCTTTGTACGGTTTCATGTCGATGAATTGGGCCAGGTCCCATCAATGACCATGAAGCGAATCGTGGAGCCCGGTAGCGGTGACCCCGATCATTTCAAGCTGCTTGAATTCTCGCGTGTTGACTGATGGTTTGGTTCCTCGATGCAAGAACACCTGATGCCGGCAAACCTTGTGACGGGGCGCTTGAGTGAGAATTGGCATCACCGATTCAGGGCTGGGTGGCCTCTCCGTTTGTGCGGCGCTGGAGCGCCGGCTGGCGAGGGCATCGCTGGCGCAGGATGTCGAGTTGTTGTATCTCAATGCCGCTCTCGAGGACCATTACGCTTACAATTCAATGCCCAATGACGAGACCAGGCTGTCCGCTTTCGATGCGTTCCTGGGCATCGTCAGGGATCGATACCGGCCGGACATCCTGTTCATCGCCTGCAACTCATTAAGTGTTCTGTACGGGCGGACATTCTTTGCATCTGCCGGTGATTTGCAGGTGGAGGGCATTGTCGACACGGTTAAACAACAGGCTATGAAGTCCATTGAAGCCCGGCCCGGGGGGCATGTGGTGGTCTTCGCCACACCGACAACCGTCGATTCCGGCGTGTATGGGCGATTTCTGCGCGGCGCGTTGGGGGACAGCACGCGGGTGGTGGAGCAGGCCTGTCCAGGGCTTCCTGATGCCATCGCCAATGATCACTCCGGCGAGGAATGCCGGGCCCTGCTGCAGGAATTCGTGCCGCAGGCGCTGGATCAGTTTGAGCAGGCGCCCGAACAGGTGACCGCCGTACTGGGCTGTACTCATTATGCCTACCAGGAGCCCGTTTTTGCGTCTGAATTGCGCAGGTATGTGGCTGATGTCCAGATGGTAAACCCCAACCCCCTGGCAGCGGACGCCATCGCGTCCCGGATAATCGGGCAGGGTGATGGTGGGCGCCTGACCGTGCGCTTTCTGACCCGGTACACCATTCCTGACTTGCCCATGCGCTCGCTGCCGCTCTACCTCGGTCAGTCCGCAGCCAGAACAGTGACCGCCTTGTTGAATTTTGAACAGGATGTCGATCTGTGTGGCTCGCTCGAACAGATTCGGGGATGGTGCCCGTGAGCCGCAACGAAAAGTCGCCGTTCAGCGAACATACCGAACTCAAGCGCGATCTCGGCTTGCTCGAGGCCGTGTCCATCGTGATCAGCCGTATCATCGGTTCGGGTATTTTTCGCACCCCCGCGCCCATCATGGCGCTGGTTGGGTGCACCTCGCTGTTTGGGTTCGTATGGGTGCTGGGTGGGCTTGTCACTATCTTCGGGGCGGTCATCTACGCGGAACTGGCGGCCATGATGCCGCGCTCGGGCGGGCCGTATGAATATCTCAAGACGGCTTACCATCCTTTTTGGGCCTTCTTGCGCGGATGGGCCATGTTTTTCGTCTCGGAAACCGCCTCTATCGCCGCGGTAGCGTTGATCTTCGGTGAATACCTCAACGCACTCTGGGTGATTGTCTATGGTCAGCCGTTTGATCGTGCCACGCTGTTTTTCATTGCCCTGGGCACCATCTGGCTGCTCACCACGGTGAATCTCTTCGGTGTCCATCTGAGCGGCATCGTTCAGAACTTCTTCGGTGCGGTTAAGGTTATTGCGGTGGGCAGTATTATCGGCGTGGCTTTTACTTCCTGGAGCACCGGCAACTGGAACCACTTTATCGACCCCCTGTTTCCGGAATCATTCACGAGTTCCACCATCCTTGTCGTAGGCGCTGCCATGCGTTACAGCTTTTTCGCCTTCAGTGGTTGGGAGGGCGCCACCTACATCGCCGAGGAGGTCAAGAACCCACGCCGTAATTTGCCCCTGTCGCTGTTCATTGGTATTGCCGGTGTCATGGTGCTGTATCTGGGCGCCAATGCCGCTTACCTGTTCCAGTTGCCGCCAGCAAAAATTGCTGAATCGCCGTGGGTGGCCACCGAGGTCATGACCGTGGCCCTGGGCGCGTCTGGTGGTATTCTGATCTCAGTAGCCGTCATGCTTAATACCTTTGGCAATGTCAGCACCCAGATCCTGTGCAAGGCGAGAAGCTGGCAGGCCATGGCCCGTGACGGGATGTTTTTTGACAGTTTTGCGAAGCTGCACCCCAGGCACAAAACACCCAACCATGCACTGCTTGGCCAGGGCGCATGGGCCACGGTGCTTTTGTTGTTCGCCGTGTTGGCAGAGAATTCCTACGAGACCATGATCGATTTCTTTTCGGCGACCTCGACCATTTTCAACATCATGACCTTCGGCGCCATTTATGTGCTGCGCAGAAAGTATCCGGATGTCGAGCGTCCTTACAGGGCCTGGCTGTACCCCTGGAGTTTGCTGGGTATCCTCGCCATCTACATCGTCTTCCTCGCCATCACCCTGATCACAGCCTTCGTGCCTTCCATCATCGGACTGGGGCTGACCGCCACAGGCGCGGTTTACTACTACTTCAAGGTGGTCGTCAGGCGTGGTTCCGCAGAAGCATCGAGGCCCATGTAAATGGCTGATTCATCGACCAGGCGGTTTATCCCGTGGCGGGTCTGCGGGGCGCTATGAGAGCCACAAAAGCCATCGTCAGGCGCTCAGCCCTGACCCATAATCTCGAGCGTGCCAGGGCACTGGCGCCCGCAGGTCGCGTCATGGCGGTGATCAAGGCCAATGCCTATGGCCATGGTGCCATCGAAGTGGCACGCACCCTGGCGCCTGAGGTCGATGCCTTTGCCGTCGCGATACTCGAAGAAGCCATCGAACTACGAAAGGCAGGCGTTGAATCACCCGTCTTGATCCTGGAGGGGGTGGAGGGAGATCACGACCTGCATGAGGCGCTGGCGAGAAACTGCTGGTTGATGATGCATCGTGAGTCGAGCGTCAAACGCCTGTGTGAAACCCGGCTGGAGGAGAAAGCGACGGTCTGGTTGAAGTACGACACGGGAATGCATCGCCTGGGGATGGATCGGGCGGCCACCGTGAAGGCCGTGGAGCGGCTTGCCGCACAGCCGCAGGTGCAGGGCGCGCCCGTTTTATGTACTCACCTGGCCTGCGCGGATGACCAGGAATCCCGCACGACCCCAGGCCAGGTTTTTGCCGCGCGCGAACTGGCCAAAAAGCACCGCTTGCCGCTGAGTGCGGCCAATTCCGCCGGGGTTCTGTTTGGCCGGATAGCCACGCGGATTGGAACCGTCCCGGTTATATGCTGTTCGGCAACTGTCCTTCCGGGCACCCTGATCCCTCGTCGGTTGGCTTGCAACCCGCCATGCGACTGGTTTCAGAGATTATGGCCTTGCGTCATCTCAGGCCTGGCGAATCCGTCGGTTATGGGCAGCGATGGACGGCCCGGCGTCCTACCCTGATCGGGACCATTCCCATTGGCTACGGCGATGGATATCCACGTCACGCCCCTGATGGGACGCCGGTCTTTATCAGGGGCGCCAGGGCGCCGCTCGCAGGTGTGGTGACCATGGACATGATCACGATCGACCTGACCGATGTGGGGGGCGTGGAAGTAGGCGAGCCGGTTGAGCTCTGGGGCGAGAACGTCAGTGTCAACGAAGTGGCAAAACATGCCGGCACCATTGGCTATGAATTGCTGGCCGGCCTTACGCGTCGCGTGCCACTCAAATACGTGGATTGATCTATACCAGCAGCCAGTGGCAGATATAGACCGCGCTGATGGCGCCAACTGCATCTGCGAACAAACCGGCTGGAATGGCGTGTCGGCTGCGGATGACGCCGACCGAACCGAAATAAACAGCCAGCACGTAAAATGTCGTTTCTGACGAGCCGTACATGGTTGCGCCTATCTTGGCCTGCAGGGAGTCCGGGCCGTACTCGTTGACCACGTCGGTGAGCAGCCCCAGTG
>WTJD01000290.1 GCA_011524975.1 Lysobacterales bacterium | reverse complement strand
TACCGCGGCAGACATGGAAGCAGCCGGCATACACAGTGATTTGACCACGTAACCGGCCCTTGGTTTCCCTTTTTGGCTGTCCGATAGAACGCGCGATAGGCACATCTTGCTTGTGGCGCGTTCGGCGAAATACTTGTGTCACGGCATTGAGTATTTTGGCTCTTTCTGTTAAAAACGGGTCTTAGAAAGTTTCAATAAGCCTTTGGCGCAGAAAAGGAATAGGGAAGTTGAGTCTGTTCAAGAAAAAGGCGCAGCCTGTAATTGGGCTTGATATCGGCTCTGCCAGCGTGCGCGTATTGCAACTGTCGGACACACCCTCCGGCTACCGGGTAGAACACTTCGCGACCGAGCCTGTCGGCAAGGGCGTCGTGGTCGAAAAATCCGTTCAGGACATTGAAGCGGTTTCGAGCGCGATTCAGCGCGCCATCATGAATTCCGGCGCCACATCCAAGGCATGCGCGGTTGCGGTGTCCGGATCGGCTGTCTTTACCAAGACCATCAGTCTGCCGTCTAGCCTTGCCGAGTCCGATGTCGAAAGCCAGGTCCAGGTGGAAGCCAACCAGTACGTGCCCTATCCGCTGGATGAGGTCAGTCTGGATTTCGAAATCCTGGGGCCATCCACCCGCAATCCTGACATGATCGATATCCTGCTGGCGGCCAGCAAGAGCGAAAATGTGGAAAGCCGGCAGGACGCTATTGACGCTGCCGGGCTCCGGGCCAAGGTTGTGGATGTGGAAGTTTTCGCCGTGGCCAACGCCTTCGATCTGATTCGTGAGCGAGACGGCCTGAGCAACAGTGAAGCGGTCGGCATTTTCGACATTGGATTCGATCTGACTACTTTATTGGTGCTAAGAGGCGGCCGCGTCATTTACACCCGCGACCATCCCTTTGGCAGCCAGCTGCTGTTGGAAGAAACCATGCGTCGTTACGAAATGTCAGAAGACGATGCCGGTTTCTATGAGCGGGGCGAGGAGGGTCCGGACGATTTCGAAGACGAGGTATTGGAGCCCTTCCAGCTGAACATCGTTCACCAGATCAGTCGCGCTTTGCAGTTTTTCGCCTCGTCCAATGAATACTCGCCCATCAGCACCATTTACCTCTCGGGCGGATCTTCATCATTGAAGGGAATCGCCGAGATGGTGCAGCAGGAACTTGGCCTCACCACACGGGTGGCCGATCCGGTGACCGGGTTGGATGTCGCCCCGGCAGTGCCCCATGCTTCCCTGATGCGGCACGCGCCCAACCTGATGGTCGCGATGGGCCTGGCCTTGAGAGGGTTTGACTGATGGCAAGAATTAATCTTCTGCCATGGCGCGAGGAGCTACGTCGAGAGCGCCAGCGGCAATTCATGATCTCTATCTTGATGACCGCAGTGCTGGGTGTCATTCTGGTTTTTGCGGTTGGGCTGGTTTTCAATCAGCGGATAGATCATCAGCAAGCCCGAAATCAGACGATCAGGACACAGATCGCCGGTCTCGAATCGCGGATCGAGCGTATCGAAAAACTGGAGCAGACGCGTGAGCGGTTGCTATCACGCAAGCGGGTCATCGAGGAGTTGCAGGCCAGCCGCTCGCTGACCGTTGAGCTCATGGACAAGCTGGCCAAGTCCATACCCATTGGTATTACGCTGGGCACCGTCCGGCAGCAGGGTATGAACGTCACCCTCAACGGTTTTTCGCAGTCCAACGCTCGGGTCTCTGCTTATTTGCAAAGCTTGGATATAAACGACCTCTTCCTCGACCCTCAGCTGAGCGTGGTCGAGGCTTCCGACCGTCCTGCTAATCCGGTGGAGCCCTACGAATTTACCATCGGCGTCAGGCTACGGCCGGTGGTCAAGGATACCGATGACTATGATCTGCTCCTGGATCAACAAGGGGGCGAATAATGCTTAGTGATTTCAGAAACATTGATTACACGGACTTGGGCAGCGCCGCGGCCCCCGTCAGATATACCCTGCTCGTCCTGCTGCTCATCGTTTTGCTGGTAGGTGGTTATTTCCTGTTGATCAGTGACAAATGGGATGAACTCGAGCGCGTTAAGCAGCAGGAATTCGGCTTGCGCAGTGATTTTGAGAACAAGCAGCAGAAGGCCGCCAACCTCGAGGCGTATGAAGCCCAACTGGAAGAGATGCGAGAGCTTCTGAAAACGATGTTCCGCCAGTTGCCGGGCAAGACCGAGATGGACAAGTTGTTGGTGGACATCTCGCAAACTGCGCTGGCCGCGGGTATCGATGTCCAGTTGTTCCAACCTCTGACTGAGGAGCCCCGGGATTTTTACGCCGAGCGCCCCATTGCGATCCGGATGTTGGGAGATTATCACCAGTTCGGGGACTTCGTCAGCGGCGTGGCGGCGTTGCCGCGCGTGGTCATCCTGACCATGCATGATATTTCGCTGCGCAAGGCGACCGGGCAAGGTGCGGCTGGTCGACTGGTGCTGGAAGGACAGGTGAAAACCTATCGTTACATAGATGAGGACGAGTCCGCGGACTTGGCCGCGGGGGCAGGGCCATGAGAATACGACGCCGCACCACAGGCAGGCTGCTCGCCGCAACGCCCTGCGCACTCATGTTGCTGGGGGGTTGCAGCCAGGATATGAGTGATCTCGACAGTTACATTGCCGAGGTCAAGGCGAGACCGGCACAACCCATTCCGCCGATACCGGCCGTGAAAACCTACTCCCCTTATGTCTACCAGGGTTTGACGGGGCGGGATCCATTCCGGCCCTCGACCTCGGAGGGCATTGATGAGCAAATCGCGTCTGGCGGCGGTGCCGGGCCACGCCCGGATCTGGATCGGCCCAAGGAATACCTCGAGCGCTTTGAGCTCGACACCCTGAGCATGGTGGGCACCTTCGAACAGGGTGAGGATTACTGGGGATTGATCAGGGACCCGGATGGTGTAATTCATCGCGTCGAGGTGAATCAGTACCTGGGGAAGAACCATGGTCGCGTGACCCGAATAGAAACGGCCGAGGTCATTTTGAGCGAACTCATTACTGATGGGGCCGGAGGCTGGCTCGAGCGTGAGGCCTCTATGGCGCTGGAAGGTACTTAGTAAAGCCGGAGACACCAGGGATCGTGATTCCGCGAGGACAAAGCCATGTTGAGTAAGGACGAAAAAATGAAAAAGGGAGCATTCAGCCAGATGTGGGAACCGCTGAAGCAATTTGGTCTCACCGGACTGTGCGCGGGATTCATTGCACTCCCGGTGTTTGTGCAGCAGGCGTGGGCTGATACCGAAGTCACCGCAGCCGAATTCAAGACAGGCCCGGGTGGCGAGGTGATGATTCTCCTCAGCACGGCGGGGGATGTCCCGTCGGTGAGCGTCTTCGAGACAGAGAGCCCAGCACGCATTGTGCTCGACCTGGCGGCAACGAACTCGTCCGTCAGTTCTGACGAGGTCAATGTCGGAGTCGGATCCGTGCGCGGATTCACGACACTCAGCGCGGGCGACCGTACGAGGGTGATGGTGGATTTGATGAAGTCGGTGGCCTACGACTACAGCGCGACCGACGGACAGGTCATGCTGACCATAGCCGGAGGCCCGGTGACCTCCACAAGGGCGTCATCATCCTATGCGGGGAGGTTCGCGGTTGAGAACGTGGATTTCCGCCGCGGGGATGGCGGGCAGAGTCGCGTGATTGTGGGCCTGGACCAGGAAGGCGCCAACTTTTCATCGGATGCGGGCGTGACTTCCCTGACGGTGGATATTTACGATGCCGAATTGCCTGATCGTCTGAATCAACTGCTGGACGTGGTCGATTTCGCGACCCCGGTGCAGATCATCGATGTCGGCACCACTGCCCAGGGTACCCGGCTGGAGATGTCAGTCACTGGCGAGTACGAGCACCTGGCCTACCAGTCCGGCAGTGAACTGATCATTGAAGTGTCCCCGAAGGTCTATGAGGAGGAAGAAGAGAACCCCTATGAGCTCGCTTTCTTCGAAGACCGCGAGTACACCGGCACCCGGGTAACATTCAATTTCCAGGACATCCCTGTTCGCTCTGTGCTGCAGCTGATTGCGGATGTTTCCCAACTCAATATCGTGGTGGCCGACAATGTGTCCGGCAACCTCACACTGCGCCTGACCAACGTGCCTTGGGACCAGGCCCTGGACATTATCCTGGACGCGCGTAACCTGGATCAGAGAACCAACGGCAACGTGATTTGGATTGCCCCGGTGGCTGATATCGCGGCCAGGGAGCAGCAGTTGCTGCAGGCGTTGCAGGACAGAAAAGAGCTTGAGCCTCTGCGGACCGCGCTGTTCGAGGTGAGTTACGCGACAGCGGAAGATTTGAAGATCCTGATCGAGGACTCTGGCGAAGGTGATTTATCGAATGATACGGGCCTGCTGTCGGACCGCGGCTCGGTCACCGTGGACGAACGCACCAATACCCTGCTGGTGACGGACACGCCCGACCGGTTGGCGGAGATCGAAGCATTGATCGAAGAATTGGACAAGCCGGTGGATCAGGTGCAAATCGAGTCCAGGATTGTCGTCGCCAATAGCGACTTCAGTCGTGATCTGGGCGTTCGGTTCGGCGTGACCACGCTGCATCAGGGGAGCAATATCCTGGCCATTTCGGGCGATGGGCAAGGTGCCGATCTGCTCAACCCTGCCACCAACCCGCGGGACGACGGGCTTTTGGACGTTCCGGGCATCCCCGACCGTTACAACGTCAACCTGCCTTCGGGCGCGTCGAACGCGGCCAGCATCGGCCTTTCCTTCCTGAGTGGGGATTACCTGCTCGACCTCGAGCTCTCGGCGCTGGAAGCCGAAGGCGAAGGTGAGGTGGTGTCCACACCGCGTGTGGTGACAGCGAATCAGACTGAGGCGTTCATTCAGCAGGGCGTGGAAATTCCCTATCAGGAGGGTACCTCATCAGGCGCGACGAGTGTCTCTTTCAAAGAAGCCGTCCTCGAATTGCGGGTTACGCCCCTGATTACGCCGGACGACCGCATACAGCTCGAGCTGGAAATCAAACAGGACACCGTGGGTGAAGTCGTTCCGACCGGTCTGGGCGGGCAGATTCCGTCCATCGACACCCGTGAATTGCAAACCAGCGTCCTGGTGCGCAACGCCGAAACGGTCGTGCTCGGCGGGATTTTCCAGGACGAGCGCACTCAATCGGAAGACCGGGTTCCGTATTTGAGCAGCATCCCGGGCATCGGGAACCTGTTCAAGCGCCGCTCAAATGCCACCAGGAAGCGAGAATTGTTGGTGTTCGTTACGCCGACCATCGTGCAGGAACGACCGGCCGTTAACTGAAGCCCGGATCGTCCATTCAGCGTTCCAATGCCCGGACATGGCTCCGGGCATTTTTTTGAGTCATCGCTTGCGCTAACCTGTGTTCATCATCCTGGGAAGACGGGGCTGTGACCGCCATCTACCACTTGCAACCGGCGAAGGCGCCGCTGTTGGTCAGCGTACCGCATGCGGGCACGGGCGTGCCGCGCAATATCATGCGCAGATTGGCGCCATCGGCGCGTTGTCTGCCCGATACGGACTGGCATGTCGACGAGTTGTGGGCTGGCGCCATTGAGCTTGGGGCCGGCATGCTTGCTGCCCGCCACTCCCGCTATGTCATTGATCTTAATCGCTCACCTGATGACCAACCGCTGTATGAGGGCGCCGGAACGGGGCTGGTGCCGATGGAAACGTTCGATGGACAGCCGGTTTACATCGGGGGTGCCGAGCCGACAGCCGCCGAGATTGACCAACGCAGGCAAGCCTACTGGCAGCCCTATCATGACGCGCTGCGCGCGGAGCTGGAGAGAATCAGGTCAAAGCATGGGTATGCGTTGTTGTTGGATGCTCATTCCATCCGGGACCATGTGCCTCGACTTTTCGATGGCCGCCTGCCCCACCTCAACCTGGGGTCGAATGACGGCGCGAGCGCCTCAGCCGGGCTGATTTCATTGGCTGTGGACCAGCTGCGTGAGTGGGCGGGTTTTACCCGCGTGCTCGATGGGAGGTTTCGGGGTGGTTACATCACGCGTCATTACGGGCGCCCTGCGGAAGCCATACACGCATTACAGTTCGAGATGGCCCAATCGGTATACATGAGTGGTTCATTGCCCGAGCGCGACGATGCCAGGCTGGAAAAAGCGAGATCGCTGGTGAATGCATTCCTGGAGCGGTTGATGGCCTGGAGCCCGGGTCATGAATGAACATTCGTTGTTTTGCCGCTACGCCCTGCTGCCCGAGGGGTGGGCGGAGAACGTCAGGATCAGGACCGACGCCGAGGGCGTAACGGTCGATGTTGAGAAAGACTCGAAGGCCAGCGGCTCGGAACAGGTACACGGATTCGTGCTGCCGGGTATGCCCAATCTGCACAGCCATGGTTTCCAGTACCTGATGGCGGGCCTGACCGGGCCTTCAACGGCGGCCAATGATCATTTTTGGAGCTGGCGCAAAACGATGTATCGCCTCGCCGGCCTCCTGAGTCCTGAGCAGTACGAAGACTGTCTCGCCTGGGTCTATCTGAACATGTTGCGCGCGGGCTATACCGGCTGTGCCGAATTTCATTATTTGCATCATGCGCCTGATGGCCGGCCGTATGCTAACCGGGCAGAGATGAGCCTGCGCGTTTTGGCAGCCGCCAGGCGGGTGGGCATGCCGCTGACGTTGCTGCCGGTACTCTACTGCCGCTCGGGGTTTACCAGCCCGGACTGCGCGCCGGAGCAGCGAAGGTTCTGTCATGACCTCGATGATTACCTGGCGCTGCTGGAGGCTTGCCAGAGCGAGTTGTCGGGGGATAATACACAGGCCCTCGGTATGGCGCCGCATTCGCTCAGAGCGGTGCCGGATCACGCACTCAAAGCGCTTTTTCGATCAGGGCTTAGGCCCATGCCGGTGCATATTCACATCGCAGAACAGACGGGCGAAGTTGAGCAATGTGTGGAGCACACCGGGGCTCGGCCAGTGGAGTGGCTGCTTGAGCAGATGCCGGTGGACGCGTCATGGTGTCTCGTTCACGCGACGCACCTGAGCAACCAGGAGCGGTCGCGTGCGGCAAGCACGGGCGCCACGATCGGTCTCTGCCCGAGCACGGAGGCCGACCTTGGGGACGGCATGTTCGCCATGGAGCCATGGCTGGCCATGGGCGGGCGGTTTGGCCTCGGCTCCGACAGCAATACGCGCGTCAGCGTGGCGGAGGAGATTCGCCTGCTGGAGTATGAGGCCCGCCTGGTCAGCCGCAGACGGAATGTGCTCGCACAAGGCCGGTGCTCCTCGGCTGAGACCCTGTATGGCCGCGCGGCCAGTGGCGGCGCGCGCGCGCTGGGCCAGGCAACAGGCAGCATTGACCCGGGCCGGCGGGCGGACCTCGTCGAGCTTGATATGGCCCACCCCCTTCTGGGTGGGCTGAACCCTGAACAGGTACTCGATGCCTGGGTTTTCGCGGGCAGCGAGGACATGATCCGGTCTGTGTGGGTCGCCGCTCGGCCGGTCATACAGTCCGGCCGACATCTGGACGAAGCCATCCTGGAGCGCCGATTCCGAGCGGTCGTCAGGGAGGTACGCCAGAGGTGATCGAGCTTCCATTTGCGCCGGCGTGTGAACGAAACAAGGTGCCGATACTGAACCGGCTGGTCGGCCTGTTGCCCGATCAGGGTCGAGTTTTGGAAATCGGGTCCGGCACCGGTCAGCACGCGGTGTTCTTTGCTTCAAGATTTCCGTCACTCACCTGGCAGACCAGCGAGCGGGAAAGCGAGCTCGCGGGCCTGAGCGCCCGAGTCGAGCGCGAAGGCCCTGATGACATGCCGCCGCCCATCGCGCTGGATGTGTCCCAAGGCCCGTGGCCGCATGATTCATTCGACGCGGTGTTTACGGCCAACACGGCCCACATCATGCCCTGGGCAAGTGTTTGCGCCATGATTTCGGGGGTCGGTCGTTTGTTGGCCAGGGGTGGGTGCTTTTGTCTCTACGGGCCGTTCATGCAGGACGGCGAGCATACGGCGCCGTCCAATGCCGTGTTCGATCGCGGACTGCGAGAACGTGATCCGCTGATGGGCGTGCGCGACAGGGTGGAGGTGGATGCGGTGGCGTTGCGAGAGGGGTTGAGACCGGACCAGCGGCTGCTTATGCCCGCCAATAATTTCCTGCTGGTGTACCGGCGATAATGTTCAATAAACCGGTGTTGATTCAGCGGCTCATCGACACCAGACTGGGCCGGGTATGAGCCACAAAAAGGGAAAATGATGATGAGCGAAGATCAATGGTGCGAGGTCGATTATCGCCTTTTGCGCGAGCAGGCGCGCGCGCTTTTGTCGGGTCAGACGCACCAGGTTGCCAACGCGGCCAATCTCAGCGCACTGATCTTCCAGGAAATCCCCGGTTTGAACTGGGCGGGGTTCTATTTTCTTGAGGGCGACACCCTGATGCTTGGCCCTTTTCAAGGCAAGCCCGCCTGCGTTTCCATTCCCGTGGGCGGTGGTGTTTGCGGAACGGCCGCGGCACTGGGAAAGAATCAGCGCGTCGAGAATGTGCACGACTTCGATGGACATATCGCCTGTGACGTCGATTCCATGTCGGAGCTCGTGATTCCCTTGTTCAAGGAGGGCAGAGTATTCGGTGTGCTGGATCTGGACAGCCCGGTGCCGAGCAGGTTCAGCGCCCGTGATGAAGAGGGCGTGGCGGCGCTGGCGCGCGTTTTCGAGGCATCGGTGGCTTGAGTCGGACCGTGCGGGAAACGGGTCCGAAGCGCCTATTCGAAATGATATCGTTCCAACCAGTGTTGGAGACGTGCCTCGCCTTCGCCTTCACCCCAACCATTGGGAAACTCGATGACGAGTAGTGCGCCCATGGACATTCTCCGCGGGTCTCCCGCGGTGGCTTCGCCCAGGATCAGGCGCGCGAGGTGTTCCAGCC
>WTJD01000278.1 GCA_011524975.1 Lysobacterales bacterium | reverse complement strand
GGATGGGGGTCTCCGCGGTGGAGCAATCGCGTAAGCAATTCATTGATATACAAACCACAGTAGAGCGACTCCCCCTGAAGCGAGGGCGGCGCCGCCACCTGCTCCGCCCCGGACAGCGTTCCCAGCTCCCCTCTTCCACTCCAACTGATCAACAGCGGCCTGAACGGCTGCAGCACATGTCGCAGACGGGACTTGGGCCCCCGCGCACCGCGCGCAACCATCGCCGCGCGGCCATGGTCCCGCGTTAAAACTTCAAGCAACAGGCTGGTTTCCCGGTAAGGGCGACCGTGCAAAACGTAAGCAGGCTGCTGAATGATCCGGGCCATGGGGGGAGTGGTCTAGCTCTCTCCATACCCAAACCGCTCCAGGGCTTTCTGTGAGCGCGTCCAATCCTTACTCACCTTGACCCAGGTTTGCAGGAACACTTTCTGCTCAAACAGTTCTTCCATGGCGCGACGCGCCTGGCTGCCGATCTGTTTGAGGGCTTGGCCGCCCTTGCCAATGACGATCTGCTTCTGGCTGTCTCGCTCCACCCAGATCACGGCGCCGATATTCAGCAGGCTCCCCTCCCGCTTGAACTGCTCTATTTCCACCGTCAATGCGTAAGGAAGCTCCTGGTGCAACCGCTCGGTCAGCGCTTCCCGGACTAACTCCGCGGCCAGGAATCGTTCACTGCGGTCCGTGATCTGATCCTCGTCATAGAACGGCCGGGAGAATGGCAGCTTGTCCATGACCTTTGCTTCCAGGTCGTCAACGCCATCCCCCCGCGTAGCGCAGATCATCATCACCTCTTCCAGTTCCTGCGGGACCACGTTTTCCGCCACGAATGACAACAGTTCCCCGCGCTTTTTGAGCAGATCCACCTTGTTGATGACCAGCAATATCGGCACGTTCGCCGCGCGCAGGGTTTTCAGGATGGCCCGGTCATTGCGGGACCATCGCCCGGCCTCGATCATGAACAACACCAGGTCCACGTCCCTGAACGCGGCCTTGGCCACGCGATTCATGTACCGGTTCAGCGCGCGTCCCGAGGAGCGGTGTATACCCGGCGTGTCAAGGTAGACCACCTGACCGGCCCCGGTCGTTTTGATACCCATGATTTGCTGGCGCGTGGTCTGTGGCTTGGCCGTCACGATACTGATCTTCTGACCCAGTATCCGGTTCATGAGCGTGGACTTTCCCACATTCGGCCGGCCCACGATCGCCACGTAGCCGAACCTGAAACGGGAATCTGAAGCCTGGTCAATCATCAAGAGACTGCAATATCTTGCCGGCTGCCGACTGTTCCGCCTTCCGTCGGCTGCTGCCCCGGGACTCAACCTCCAGGCAGGGATCCGCCAGTCGGCAGCGCACGATAAACTGCTTGGCATGCTCGGCCCCTTCCTCGCGCAGCAAGGCATACTCGGGCAGCGGCCGACCGCGCGCCTGCAGCCATTCCTGCAGGCGGGTTTTGGGGTCCTTGAGCATCTCCGCTTCAGGCAGTTGGACAATCACTGGATCACAAATGTGTTGAATGACAGCGCGGCATTGTTCAAAGCCGCCATCGAGATAGATGGCGCCGAACAGCGCCTCGAGCGCATCGGCCAGGATGGACTGCCGTTTGAAGCCGCCGGAGCGGAGTTCACCCTCGCCCAGGATCAGGTGATCGCCAAGACCAATGTCAGACGCCAGCTTGGCCAGCGTATCCCCACGCACGACGCGCGATCTCAGGCGACTCAAGTCACCCTCGCTGTCATCCGGTCTGAGCTCGAATAACCGCTCGGCCACCACGAAATTCAGCACGCTGTCACCGAGAAACTCGAGGCGCTCATAGTTACGCTGCCCGCGGCTGCGATGGGTCAGCGCCTCTTCCAGCAAGTGCGGATTCCCGAACGTGTAGGGAATGCCAGGGACTTTGTTTAGTTCTGTAATAGCACTTTCCGATCAAAAGTGGCCACCACGTCCAGATTACCAATCAACGGCTTTCTGACCTCGTAGGCAATGCGGATAAAAATACCGTTATCACGCACCTTGGTGATGTCTTTTTCTTTGATAAACCCCTCGGTGCCGCTGACGAACAGGTTGCTGTAGACCCGCACCCTGATCTGCGACAGCGACCAGTTGGCGCTGCCCCGTTCGGCGGCCACCGAGTTCATGGCGTTAACCACGGCATAGTGGTTGTAGTAGATCGGCCAAAGCCGCATGCCGATATACGATGTGAAAATAACCAGAGAAAGCACGATCAGAAACCCGACAATGCTCAATCCCTGCTGCGAGCGAATCTTCATAGCCCTCGTCCCCGGGTTGAATGAATGAAAGGATATGATAGCCAAAATCCGGTTACCGGAGGGGCTATTGGCGTGGAAATTCAGAGCCTGCGCCGTGGGAGGCTCTCGTCAGTTGATGCCATTGAATACGCGAGACCAGTCTGCGCAACCTTTGCGGAAATCCAGGTTCAACCAGATACCCACGGCCCGTCCAACCAGGTTTTCTTCGGGCACAAACCCCCAACCACGGCTGTCGTTACTGCGATCGCGGTTGTCGCCCATCATGAAGTAATGCCCTTCAGGCACCACCCATTGACCGTTCCGCGCGCGCGATGTGTCATGCAGCAGAATGTCATGCTGCACGGTGCCCAATTGCTCCTGTGCCCGTCGGGCGTCGGAACTGGGCGTGGTGCATTTCAGGTCGCGGGAGGTAAAGTCCGTCTTGCCGAAGGTTTCAATTTTATCTCCGTTGACGAACACTTCCTTGTTTCGATAAGTCACCGTATCGCCGGGCAGCCCGATAACGCGCTTGATGAAGTTGACGCTCTCATCGACGGGGTACCTGAAAACGACCACGTCCCCGCGCTCCGGCAGCCCAAGGTCCACCACTTTCTTGTTCAGGACCGGCAACCGCAAGCCATAGGCGTACTTGTTAACGACGATAAAATCGCCAATGAGCAAGGTCGGTATCATGGAGCCCGAGGGTATCTTGAAAGGCTCGAACAAAAAGGACCGGAACACCAGCACGATGAGCAACACGGGAAACAGGGATCGGGCGTACTCCACGGCAACCGGCTCCCGGTATACACCGTCCGCCGCCTGCACCGCCCGGTCACGCCTGCGCTGACGAAACAGCAGACTGTCGACCAGCCAGATCAGGCCGGCCAGGGCTGTGAGAACCACCAGGACAAACGCAAAATCAATATTCATAAAACGAGCACCATTCGCTCCAGTTCCTTGATTACCTTTTGCCGTCCGGCTGCAACACCGCCAGGAACGCTTCCTGGGGAATCTCGACCCGCCCGACCTGCTTCATGCGCTTTTTACCCGCTTTCTGCTTTTCAAGCAATTTTCGCTTCCGGGTCACATCGCCACCATAACACTTTGCCGTCACGTTCTTGCGCAAGGCCTTCACCGTGGTCCGCGCCACCACCTGCGAACCGATGGCCGCCTGTATGGCGATATCGAACATCTGCCGGGGGATCAACTCCTTCATGCGAACGGCCAACTCCCGCCCCCGGCGCTGCGCCTGGTCCCGATGCACGATCAGTGAAAGCGCGTCGACGCGGTCGCCGTTGATGAGCACATCGACCCTGACAAACGGCCCGGTTTCAAATCTTTCAAAGTGATAATCGAAGGAAGCGAAGCCGCGGCTGACCGATTTGAGCCGGTCGAAAAAGTCGAGCACCACCTCGGACAGCGGCAGCTCGTACTTGATGGACACCTGGTTACCGAGAAAATGCATCCCTTTCTGCTGACCGCGCTTTTCTTCACACAGGCCAATCACCGCCCCGACATAGTCCTGCGGAACGAGGATATTGGCTTCAATGATCGGCTCCCTGATTTCCGCAACTTCATTGCTGCCGGGCAGCTTGGCGGGATTCTCGAGGTCGATCACCTCGCCGTTGCTGAGTTCTATCTCATAAATCACGGTCGGGGCCGTTGTGACGAGTTCAACGTCATACTCCCGCTCGAGGCGCTCCTGCACAATATCCATGTGCAACAGCCCAAGGAAACCGCAGCGGAAACCAAAACCCAGGGCCTCCGAAGTCTCGGGCTCGAAATGCAGCGCGGCGTCGTTCAGCTGCAGCTTGTCCAGGGCTTCTCGCAGATCGGGGTAATCATCGGCGTCGGTGGGAAAAAGGCCGGCGAATACGCGGGGCTGCATGGTTTCGAAACCGGGTAAAGGTTCTGTTGCCGGCTTGGCATCGGAGGTAATCGTGTCGCCCACCGGAGCGCCGTGCACGTCCTTGATACCGGCCACCAGGAAGCCCACCTCGCCCGTTCGCAAGGTGTCACGCTGCATCCGCTTGGGCGTAAACACACCCAACTGCTCCACCTGGTGCTGGTTGTGCGAGGACATCAGGCGGATTTTGTCCTTGCGAGAAACGGCGCCATCGACCACCCGTACCAGTGAAACCACACCCAGGTAGTTGTCGAACCAGGAATCGATGATGAGCGCTTTCAGGGGGCCCTCAGGGTTACCCTCGGGCGCGGGCACATGCTGCACCAACTGCTCGAGCACCAAGGACACGCCCACACCGGTTTTGGCGCTGACCTCCAGGGCCTCATCAGCCTCGATACCGATGATTTCCTCGATTTCCTGTTTCACACGCGCCGGCTCTGCGGAAGGGAGATCGATCTTGTTCAGCACCGGGATGACTTCCAGCCCGAGCTCAACGGCCGTGTAACAGTTCGCCACGCTTTGCGCCTCGACACCCTGCGCGGCATCGACAACCAGCAGGGCGCCCTCGCAGGCAGCCAGGGAGCGTGACACCTCGTAGGAAAAGTCCACGTGCCCGGGCGTGTCGATGAAATTGAGCTGGTACTGCTCACCGTTTTCGGCGGTGTAGTCCAAGGTCACGCTCTGGGCCTTGATGGTGATCCCGCGCTCGCGCTCGAGATCCATCGAATCCAGCACCTGATCGGCCATCTCACGTTCAGTCAGGGCGCCGCACACCTGGATAAAACGATCCGCCAGCGTGGACTTGCCGTGGTCCACGTGCGCGATGATGGAAAAGTTACGGATGTGCTGCTGATTCATGGTCCCAAAAAGCCACCTGCCCCGATGGGAGCAGGTGGCTTGTGAAAACGCGCATTATAGCGCAGGAATGAGGCGTGACGCGGGCTCAGTCGGCTTCTTCCTCGCGCGGCGTGTAAGCGATGAAGGCCGTGTTTCCATTGCGCCAGATGCGCAGCGCCACTGCCTTGCCCGCTTCCAGGTCTTCCATGGCCTCATCGAAATCGCCAATACCTCCGATCACGCGATTATTGATCATCAGGATGACGTCACCGGGCCGCACGCCCGCGCGCCAGGCCGCGTCACTGTCGACGTTGCTGACGATCACGCCGCCCTCCGGGTCCCCAAGCTCGCCCCGCTCGGCCGCGCTGATGCTTTCCACATCCAGGCCCAGCAGGTTGCGGCTGCGGGCTGCTGCCTGTTCCTCCATAGCCGATTCGGTCTCACCAGCCGGCAAGGCGTCGAGCACCACATCGAATGAGCGGGTTTCGCCATTGCGGCTGACCAGAACTTCCGCCTCCGTGCCCGGCGGGTTGGCCCCGACCAGCGGTGGCAGCTCGTTCCAGGTCTCAAGCTCGGTACCGTTGAATTCCAGTATCACATCGCCCGGCATGATCCCGGCGCGGTCCGCCGCGCTGTCCGGGGAAACTTCATTGACCATGGCGCCGATGGGACGCTCGAGCCCAAGGGCCTCGGCCAGTTCCCGTGTCACAGCGCCCACGACCACGCCCAGCAGACCACGCTGTACAGAGCCGGTCTCGCGCAGTTGCTGCACCGCGCTGGCCGCAACCTCGATCGGGATGGAGAACGACAGGCCGATGTATCCACCACCGGAGGAAAGAATCCATGAGTTGATGCCCACCACTTCGCCGTCCATGTTCAGCAGCGGCCCGCCCGAGTTGCCCTGGTTGATCGCAACATCGGTCTGGATAAACGGCACATACTGCTGGGCGGCGTTGCTGCGCCCTTTCGCGCTGACAATACCCGCGGTGATGCTTTGCTCAAAATTAAAAGGCGAACCAATGGCCGCAACCCACTCGCCCGCTTTCAGGCGGTCGGAATCACCAAATTCCAACGTCGGCAGGTTTTCCTCGTCGATTTTGATCAGGGCGATATCGCTGAGTTCGTCAGAGCCGATCAGTTCAGCTTCGTACTCCCTGCGGTCGGCAAGGCGCACGATGATCTGATCCGCGTCTTCAATGACATGGTGATTGGTGATGATGTAACCGTCGGCTTCCATGATGAAACCCGAACCCGCGCCCACGCGGTCGGGGCGGCCGAAACGGGGGTCATTGGGCTGACCGAAAAACCGCCGAAAGAAATCCGGCATTTCCTCGCCATCGTGGTAGCGCGGTGACTGCTCCTGGCCGCCTTCCCCGGCCCTGTTGCCGTACTGGGTGACACGGATATTCACCACCGCCGGCCCGGCCTCGTCCATCAACTCGGTAAAGTCTGGCAAACCAGTGACCCTCGCGGTTACAGGCTGGCTCACGGCCAGCGTGACCAGGGCAATCAGAACAACATGCAACACTCGCTTCACAATACACCTCGCATATCAAATACCCTTGTCCCGGGTGAGATTCTCCGCGCTCGCGCAACGCGCCGGCGCAACGGCCTGTCTCAGCTGGATCATGCTTTCGGCACCAACCATGTCCTTTGACTTCCTGACCAGCGCCATGGCCAGCCAGATACCACCGGCCAGCCCCGCCAGGGCCAGCAAATCGGTCACGCCCCTGCCTGACCCGCTGATCTTTCCTATCTGGTGACACAGCCACGCGGCCACAAGGCCGGAGGCAAGCGGCAGCGCGTAAAGGCGAGCCACCAGGCGCAGGTAAAACAGCTCCGAAACGGCCAAAACGACGGACTGTCCGGCCCGAAAACCGCCCGGATTGGGCAGCACAACGGAAATGGGCTTTCGGCGCAACAGGCGCCCAAACAAACCCGCACCGCAGCCTTGCCCCGCGTCGCACGCGCTGCAGCCGCTCTGGGGACCGACGGAGACCTGGGCGAGCCCGTGCTCCACGCTGAGAATTCTTGCCTGCTGCTCAATCACGCGGACAGAACCAGGGTCATCTTCAGGCTCAGCGTCGGCCGCAGTGGCAGGCAGGCGGCTTTAACGGCCGCTGGGCGGCGCCGGAAATGCGTCACCAATGGCGCGTACCGTGGCCGCGGGCACCTCGCCGATGACGGTGAGCTGACGGTTACCCAACTGCCGGGTAAAGGCATTGGCCGTCCCGATGCGCTTCAATCCGGGACTGATCCCGGCCTCGCCGGATGCCGTCTCGATGTAGACCGAGACGGAGGCCAGTCCGTCGCTGTAGACCAGGTGCTCAAACATGCTTTCGCCCTCTGCCTGGTGCCGGTGCGTGGCCAGCCTGAAACCGGGCGGGAGCGACTCGGGCTGCCACTCCGGCATGGAGCGGGTCATGACCTGCCGCGAAGGGATGCTGCTGGGCAGAAAAGCAAATTGCTCAGAAGGCGTACTTGATTCGAGTTCGGCAAGGTCAATTTCACTGCCCAGCCTGACCTCGGTAAACACCAGCTTGGCCAGCGCGTTCTTGTCACTGTCAAACAGCACCCACTTCAGCATCAGGCCTGTGCCGGTGTCCAGCCAGAGGTCATAGCCATACCTGAAGCGGTCTCCCGGAACGATGGTGACACGCCGCCCCATCTGCCCGGCGATGCGCGCAGTACCTCCGGTCTCAAAGCCGTAAACGGAATTCGCCCCCTGTATATCCTCCACTGGGAATTCGGGGAAAATGGCGCCGCTGGCAACGGCATCCTGCAACACCGACTGGTCATCGCCCAGGACATAACGCACGCCCTGGGCATCACGAATGATTTCACGATGGGGGCCTGTCACCGACAGCAGGCGCTCTCGCACGCCCTCTTCGTCGACCACGTGCGTGATTCGCATGGTCTCCATCAGGTCGCCGCGAACATAGACGAAAGTGCCCTGGTAACTCATGTGGTTCATGGCGGCCGACATGCGCTCCAGCCACTGCCGGGCCTCTTCTTCGCTACCGCTATGGGCGCTGATGCTGGCGGTCATGAAACTCACCACGAGCACCAGCTTGCGCATGGCCAAACTCATTGTTCGGTGTTTTCTGCCGATTCTTGGCCGGCGGCGGTCTCATCTGCCCGCTCAACCGCCAGTGCTTCCGTACTCGCCGCGGCCTGGGCCGACATCATGGGTACGAATGATACGAACCCCTGCCGACCCGCGGTGCGCGCCAGCTGATTGTGTCTAAGCAGGTAGGAGTTCAGCTGCGGCGAAAAACTGACCGGCTGTGATGCGGGTGCGGCATTGATCGTGTTGGGGCTGCTGAACGGCGTGTTCACGACCGTCTCCGCGCCGGTTTGTGGGCCGGGCGGTCCCTGCGGATTCACGGCCACGATGGCGACCAGGGCCACGGACGCGGCAATGGCAAAGCCGGCGACCGGACGCAGCCAGGCCGGACGCCCGGGTGCCGCTTGCCGGATCGGCTCATCGGTCAGCGCCTGCTGGACGCGCATGCTGAAATCCGGCACCGCCGCGCCACCGCCGGGCTGCCTCAGGCAGTCGCGGATCAGGTGATAACGGGTCCAGGTCGCGCTCAGTTCATCGTCTGAGCTCAGCCTGCGGGTCACAAAGAGCCCCGTCTCGCGGGACATTTCACCATCCATCAGGCTGGAGAGGTGTTCTAGCGATTCCTTATTCATGGGTAAAACCTGTGCCTTGTTGAAGCATCATTTGCACGCCTCGATTCTATTGACCACCAATCAGTGGTTTTAGTTTCTCGTCGATGGCCTCACGGGCCCTGAAAATTCGCGACCGCACGGTGCCGATCGGGCATTCCATCGTGGTGGCGATTTCCTCATAGCTCATGCCCTCGATCTCGCGCAGCATGATGGC
>WTJD01000128.1 GCA_011524975.1 Lysobacterales bacterium | reverse complement strand
GCTTACCCGCGCTGGAGCTCAATCTTTTCAAGAATTCGCTTGGGTTGGTGCTTGTGCTGGCCACGGTCTTGGTCGCGGCCGGACCTTCCCTCCCCAAATACCCCCTCCCGGAACTCGCAATCGTCTTTTTCTCCGGCTTTCTGGGCATTGCTGTGGCCGATACGCTTTACCTGAAAGCACTCAATACCATGGGCGCCAGCCGCACCGGCATTGTTTCTGCGCTGTACACACCGTTTGTCATCCTGTTATCCGCGACGTTCTTGGCGGAGTCGTTGAACGCGTGGCAATGGGCAGGTTTTGTGTGTGTGATGGGCGGCATCGTGTTGGTCACCTGGCGCCGAGCGCAGTCCGATGCCGATGCCGACTCGGTTAAAAAGGGAACCCTGTACGCTGTTCTTGCCATGGCCGCTATGGCAACGGGAATCGTGATGGTCAAGGGCATTCTGGAGCAGCGACCGCTGCTGTGGACATTGGAGTTGCGGATGCTGGGAGGCTGGGCAGGTTTGGTCCTGTTCATTACTCTGCGCCGGTCCTGGCCCAAGACCCTTCAGCGATTCAGGCAGCCTCAGCCATGGGGAACCATCGTGCTTGCATCGGTGCTTGCGGGTTACCTGGGGTTCATGATGTGGCTTGCCGGCTACAAATTGCTGCCAGCCTCGGAGGCGGCCATTCTCAATGAAACCAACAACTCTTTTATTGTGTTGCTCGCGTGGCTGTTGCTGGGTGAACACATTGACCGACGGAAGATACTGGGCCTTGCCCTGACTGTGGTGGGTGTCATGATGATGATTCTCATATGACTCTGATCAAAGACGCTACAGGCCTTTTTAATCACTGCTTATGGTCAGGGAGGATCAGGCTCGTCTATTTGAGCTCGTCTTCAGGATGCAGTATGTTGCCATTTGGGACCTCGTTAGGAATCCGTTTCTGGATCGCGCCTTTGCCGGGCTGTTTTCAGCGGGTCCAGCCGTCTTCTACCGCTTAAACTGCTCTTGGGGTTCCATCGGGAAGTCATGCGCCGTTCAGTGAAACAATTCAGTCTCGTGGCCTTGCTCACGTTGGGCGCGTTGTTCTCGGCGGTGTCGATCGTTGACCAGCAGGCCGCAGCCAGATACGAGGGTATGTTTCAGAGAGCGCTGGTGACCTTCGCTCTGGCCAGAACCTTGAACGGCGTCATATCTGCCGTTCAGGGCACTGAGTTGGCGCTGCAGCCGGCTGGAGTGGGTTTGACGCTGACCCCCGGTGAGATTCTCGACCCTGTCAATGATCTTGTTGAGCGCTTTTCATGGATTATGTTGGCGGCAACGGTTTCCCTCGGCGTACAGCAGGTTCTGTTGGACATCAGCGGCTCTCTTGCGGTGAAGGTCATGGCCAGTATTGCGTGTCTGGCCGTGTTGTTTCTGGTGCTGCGGGGACGTGCCCGGGCAGGCCCTGTTCCATCGGTGGTTTTGAGGCTGTTGATCGTGGTGCTGTTTATCAGGCTGGCGGTGCCGGTGATGATTTTTGCGAACGAGTTTCTGTATGAAGCCGTTCTCGATGCCCGATACCAGGAGAGCGCTCACGCCATTGCAACGGCCGGGGCTGAGTTGAAAGAGGCCCAGGAACAGGAAAGCAGTGATTTGGCCCAACCTCCCGAGACGAGCGACAGCTTCTTTGGCAGCATTGAGCGTGTCATGGACAGTGCAGCGCAGTCGATCGACATACGCTCGCGATTGGACAATATGAAGCAGCAGGCTGGGCAGATTGTTCAACACTTGATTCAGATGAGCGTGATTTTTATTTTCCAGACGGCATTGTTGCCGCTTCTTTTCTTATGGGCCTTGCTGCAAGGTGCCCGCTGGGCCTTTCGCTTAAAGCCGGTTCGGTCGCATCCAGATCTCTGAAAAAACGGGTGGTTGCGCTCGCGTGTGCAGGCCGCGATCATTTCCTACACAGATCTATTTGACAGGATTGTTTTTTTGTGACATAAATGTCACCAGATAAGGGGGTTTCGCTGGATGACATGGCGAAAAAGCGACGCGGGGGGGTCGCTAAGTAGCAAAGGGGGGTAAGTCGTCTGGCGGATCTATGGACAGGTTCGGTTCCGATAGGGGCCGGACCTTGTCCTGTGCGCGTTAGGCGTTTGTTTTTGAATGGACTGGCGGAAACAACCCGAGGCTCTCCAATGAACAACCCCATTGCAGACAATCATCTTAAAGAAGCAGCCGCGCTGACACGAGCGGTGGAAAAGGTCATGCGAAAGTTCGTCCGATTATTGATTGGACGAATGTCTCTGGCACGTCTCCAGGAATTAATCCGGCTGGTGTTTGTGCAGGAAGCCGAAGCGTTTCTGAAGCGCGAGAGGCCAGGCAAGAATGTCGCTATGACCAAATTGGCCCTTCTGACTGGCCTTGATACAAGGACCTTGGGGAAGGTGAAGGAGGAAA
>WTJD01000257.1 GCA_011524975.1 Lysobacterales bacterium | reverse complement strand
CCACCATGAAGCCCCTGAACTGTTCAAACATCTGGCGTTCAGTGACGCTGGCGGGAAACCCGTATTCCAGCACGGGCAGGTTGGTCGCGTTCCAGCCAAACCGGGCCAGCAGGCGCTTGGCGCCCTCCAGGTCGTGACGCACGTATTCATGGTTGGCCTCGGCGTCGAACTCGGGTACGCCGGGGGTGATGATCCCGGGAAAAATCCGGCCGATGCCGGAGTAGAACGATGCATTTCGCCGCTCCCAGTCAAAGGCCTTGACCATCGCGCAGCGCAGCGCGCGATTGCGGACGTTTTGCTCAGGGTCGGGGTGATAGCCGATACGCTCATCCGCCATGTTGAAATTCGTGTAAACGAACCCGGACTCCAGTGAAGCGTCATGTCGAAAACGTTCGGTAAACTCGGGTTTCAGCGTGAGGGGCTGGCGTTTTTCGAGCACCTGGCCGAATTGTCCCGCAGGCACTTTGATGAGGTGCGCGTCACCGGAGACCAGCGCGTTCCAGCGCGAGGCGTCCTCGGTAATGAACTCGATGACGACCTCGTCAACGAACGGCGGGCGGCGCCCGGACAGTTGTTGCAGACCAAGACCGTCATGTCGTTTGGGATCAAAGCCTTCCGCGTCCAGCGCGAAGGCATCACCGTGGTAATCGGGATTGCGCAGCAGCACTGCCCTGGCGCTGTCGATGGATGCCAGCGTGAAAGGCCCGGAACCGACAGGCTGATTGGAGAAGCCCTTGCCGTAATGGTCGACGGCCTCGCGGGGAACAATGGCGGCGTATCCCTGGGCGAGGGTATGGGTAAACTGCGGGAAAGGCGCGGTGAGTTCGACCCTGACGGTGTGGGTATCAAGCGCGCGAAGGCCGGGGACGGTCTGAGCATAGTCGGAGCCGGCGGCCTTCCAATCATCCAGCCCAACGATCCTCCCCTGCCAGAGCCACGCGCCCTCGGCCAACGTGCCTGGGTCGAAGTGCCTCTGGATCGAGTAAATGAAATCCTGAGCAGTCACCTCACGCCCGATGCCCCCGGGAAACGCGGGATCATCCACGAAACGGGCGCCCTTTTTCAGCCTGATGGTATAGACCAGTCCGTCTTCTGAAACCTGTGGCAGCTCCAGGGCGAGGTTGGGCGCCAGCGCGTAGGGTCGGGCCAGGTAGCGGTAGCGGTACAGCGTGTCGAAGAGGTTAACGGCCAGAAATTTGTTGTAGACAGAACTGGCGCGTGCCGGATCCAGCGAGCCTGGAACGCCATCCATGGAATGGCGATAAATGACACGCTCCCCCTGTTCAGGGGCGTCAGCGGGGCCGCAGGCGCCGAGCGCCATGGCTATCAAGACGAGGCTGAGGCTGTTTCTTGGCACCTTCCAAACCCGCAAGCTGTCAGCTTGAAAGGGGTCAGCTTAGCCCAGCGGTATCGACCCTAACAAGCCGGAAGCCTCAGGGCTGTGGGCCATCCTCGAGTTCATCGAGGTAGGCGTCATAGTCAAGCAGGGGCGGGTTGCCGTCATAGATTTTGTATTCACGGTTTTGCAGCCAGGTGTCGCGCACCATCACGTAAGGGTCGTAAGCCTCGAGAATGACCGCGTCCTGATCGAGATATTTCGCGCGGGTCTGGACGATGTCGACCACCATGGGCCAGTAGATATGCTCCTCGCGCGCCACGTAGCTGACCGGGTGATACAGTCCGTAGGTGCTTCGGCCAAGGGTGTCACGAACAGTGAGTGGCCCGAAGACAGGCACCACCAGGTAGCGGCTGTTCTTCCAGCCCCAGGTGGCCAGTGTCTGACCGAAATCCTCATCATATTGGGGCAGGCCGGCTTTGCTGGCGATATCGATGAATCCCAGCAGTCCGACGGTGCTGTTGACCAGAAACCGTCCGGTCGAGTCTCCGGCTTCGTGAATCTTGCCCTGCAGCAACTGGTTCAGCGCGGTGACGGGGAAATTGAGGTTTTTGAAGAAATTGCTGACGCCCCGCTGGAGCGGATCAGGCATGATTCGGTCATAGCCGATCGCCACCGGACGCAGCAGGTACTTGTCGAGCGTCATGTTGAAGGCAAAGACTTTGCGATTGAAGCCCTCCCATGGGTCGTTTTCCGGGTCCGTGTGCCGGTTTTGGGTGCCCGCGCAGGCCGCCAGCGACAGGCACAGGGACATGATGATCGCGCGAAACGCCAGATGGCTCATGGCGTGCCGCCCTTCGGGCTGGTTTCGCCGACCAGCCCCAGAAGCTCTGTGGCTTCACCGAGGGCAGCCAAGCGCAGCAGATGTTCCGGCGGGTTGATCAGGGACAGGGCTTCGTTGCGATCTTGGGCGCGGGCTTTCCACTCCAGCAACAGCGCCAGGCCTGCGCTGTCGACACGCTCCGTGCCGGCGAGATCGATGGTACGGGGGCTGGCACTGCCCCCCCACATGGCTGCCAGTTTCCGGAAC
>WTJD01000127.1 GCA_011524975.1 Lysobacterales bacterium | reverse complement strand
GGCGGGCCCGGCGGCTACGTGGCCGCTATCCGCGCCGCGCAACTGGGGCTGAAGACGGCCTGCGTGGACATGAACACCGGCAAAGACGGCAAGGCGGCACTGGGCGGCACCTGTCTCAACGTGGGCTGCATACCGTCCAAGGCGCTGCTGGATTCCAGCAAGCATTTTCACCATCTGCAGCATGATTACGCGGACCACGGCATCCAGGCCGGCGAGCCGACCATGGATATTGCACAGATGCTGAAACGCAAAGACGGCATCGTCAAAAAGCTCACCGGCGGCGTGGCCGGCCTGTTCAAGGCCAACAAGGTGGCCGCCTACCACGGCAAGGGACGCCTGCTGGCGGGCCGCGTGGTCGAAGTGTCGCTGCACGACAGCGATGAGAAGGTTGAACTCCAGGCCAAGAACGTCATTCTGGCCTCCGGGTCGATCCCGATCCAGATTCCCAACGTGGAATTCGACGGCGAACACATCGTGGATAACGAGGGGGCGCTGGAATTTGCCGAAACCCCGCAGAAGCTGGGCGTGATTGGCGCCGGCGTGATCGGCCTTGAGCTGGGTTCGGTCTGGAGTCGCCTGGGCTCGGAGGTGACCTTGCTGGAGGCCCTGCCCGACTTCCTCGCCCTGGCTGACAAGGACGTGGCTAAGCAGGCTGCACGCGAGTTCAAGAAGCAAGGCCTGGATATCCGTTTGAACACCATGGTGACCGGCGCGGCGGTCAAGAAGGGTCAAGTTCAGGTCACCATCGAAGGTAAGGATGGCGAAGAAACACTCGTTTTTGACAGGCTGCTGGCCTGTGTGGGGCGCCGGGCATATACCGAAGGCCTGCTGAGCGAAGCATCGGGCGTGGCCGTCAATGAACGTGGACAAATCGAGGTCAACGAGAAATCGCAGACTACCGCCGAGGGCGTATGGGCCATTGGAGACTGCGTCCGCGGACCCATGCTGGCACACAAAGCCTCCGAGGAGGGCATTGCCGTGGCAGAGCTGATCGCAGGCAAGCCGGCCCATATTCATTTCGATACCGTGCCCTGGGTGATCTACACCGACCCGGAAATCGCCTGGGTGGGGCAGACTGAGCAGCAGTTGAAAGAAGCCGGGGTGGAATACGCGGCCGGCTCTTTCCCATTTGCGGCCACGGGCCGCGGCCTGGCCATGGGCAATGCCATGGGCATGGTCAAAGTGCTGGCCGACGCCGAAACCGATGCGCTTTTGGGCGTGCACATTATTGGCGCTAACGCCTCGGAACTGATTGCGGAGTGCGTGGTGGCCATGGAATTCCACGGCACAGCCGAAGACCTGGCGCGCATCGTGCACGCCCACCCCACCCTCTCAGAGGCGGTGCATGAGGCAGCGCTGGCCGTGGATAAACGGGCGATTCACAGGGTTAATTGATCGATCCTTGAGCCGCCGGGCTTTGTTGATCGCCCGCCGGCTTGAACGCCTGCATCGTTCGCCGACTCCGCATTGTTCAAAAGCAATGCGTCCAGGCGCGCGTTTTTACCCGTACTCTTGACCTTTCCCACTCGTTGGCGGTCAAATGGAGTAACAGTGTGAGAACACGCCCATTGCTGGAGAACGCTCATGACTGCCGAACAATTTCTTTCTGAGAAACTCCGTCGCTTTTCCCTCCTCGACATCAGCCTGGTCAAGGCCGTGTATTTTCTGTTTGGACTGCTGATCTTCGTGCTCTACCCCGCACTGGAGTCGCTTGACTGGTGGTTTTATGGCTTATTGGGCCTTGCCGCCGCGTTTCCCTTGTGGCTGCATTTCTTCACCTTCGAAGGCAGCTACTTCGATAAAGGCAAAGCCTATCTGAAAAGCAACTCACCCGCGCTGCAGGTTCTGCTTTTCATGACACAGATGTTCTTCGCCCTCATGCTGGCCTTGCTGATTCCCTGGCTCGTCAGTGGCGAATGGTGGCTCTATCTTGTCTTGATCTTCGTACTGGCCATCAAGCCGATGACGACCACGGTGTTCTGGTAAGCGTCGACAGGACTTGATTCCTGGGCCCGCTTGGGTCTAAATCGGGTTTTCAGCCCAGGAGCGGCACGTCATGGCAGGCATTCCCGAGCGCTTCAGCGCTTTTCGTGTTCACAATGATTCAGATGGCTACCGCTCTGGTATCGAGGAGATCAGCCTCGACGACCTGAACGAGGGCGATGTCACCATCGAGGTCGCCTTCTCCAGCATCAATTACAAAGATGCGCTGGCCGCCACGGGCAAGGGCAAGATTCTTCGCCGCTACCCGCTGTGCGGCGGCATCGATGTTGCCGGCACGGTGGTCGAGTCCGAATCCGATGACTATGCGCCTGGCGACCCCGTACTGGTGACCGGATCGGGTTTGTCAGAGGTTCGCGACGGAGGCTACAGCCACTATCAGCGCCTCGACAGCAAGTCGGTGGTGCCCCTGCCAGAGGGGCTCAGCCTGCGTGAGGCCATGGCGCTTGGCACGGCGGGCTTCACCGCGGCCCTGTCGCTGTATCGCATGGAAGCACTGGGCCAGTCTCCCGACCAGGGTCCCATTGTGATCACCGGCGCCACCGGCGGCGTAGGCAGCCTGGCCATCAATATCCTGACCCGGGCGGGCTACGATGTGCACGCCATCACCGGCAAGGTGAGTGAATTCGATTACCTGGAGGGCCTTGGCGCCACCCAGTGCCTGTCACGGCACGACCTGTACTGGGGGCAAAAGCCCCTGGAAACCGCGCGCTGGGCCGGGTGCATCGACAATGTAGGCGACGAAATGCTGAGCGGGCTGACCCGTGTGATCAAGCCCTTTGGGAACATCGCCAGCTGCGGCCTGGCCGGTGGCATCAGCCTTCAGACCACGGTCATGCCATTCATCATTCGCGGCGTCAGCCTGATCGGCATCAGCTCTTCAAACTGTCCCTACCCGGTTCGCAAAGAGATCTGGCAGCGGCTGGCCGACGACTGGAAACCACCGAAGCTTGAAGAAATTGCCAACAAGGAAGTGCGCCTCGAAGACATGGGCGATACCTTCGATACGATGATGCGCGGTGGCGCACTCGGCCGAACGGTGGTCAAGGTGGGCAACGGGTAATCAGCCACCCAAAACCTGCAGGACGTGCTCCGCCGAGCTGACGCGAAACTCGCCCGGCGCCTCGACGAGCAGTTCCTTTACCACCCCATCGTCCACCAGCATGGCAAAGCGCTGTGAGCGAAAACCCATGCCCCATGCGGTGGCATCCAGATCCAGGCCGAGTTTTTCAGCGAATTCACCGTTGCCGTCTGCGAGCATATCGATACCCTCGGCACTCGCTTGCTGACCCCATGCATGCATGACAAAGGTGTCGTTCACGGACATGCACGCGATGGCATCCACACCCTGGTCCCGAATCTGCTGCTGATGTTCGATGAAACCCGGCAGGTGCTTGGCTGAGCACGTGGGCGTAAAAGCGCCCGGCACCGAAAACAGCACAACCCTGCGGCCTGCGAAGTAATCCGTCGTCGCGATGCTTTCAGGGCCCTTCTCCCCCATACGTCCCAGGTTGGCCTCAGGGACGCGGTCTCCCAACTTGATGGTCATGGCTCATTCTCCTTGAGTACTTGAAATCAGCGCCGGTTTGCGATGGCGGCGTCAATGGCGGCTTGCAGGGACGCCGCATCAACCGGCTTGGTCATATAATCAACGGCACCCTGGCGCATACCCCAATCGCGGTCGACATTGTCGTTTTGCGTCGTGACAAACACCACGGGGATATGGGCGGTGGCCTCATCTCTCGCCAGTGTGCGCTTGGCCTCGAAACCATTCATGCCCGGCATGACGACATCCATGAGAACCAGGTCAGGGTGATCAGCCTGTGCCTTTTGCACGCCTTCCTCGCCATCAGCCGCGACCTCGACTGAATGGCCAAGGCGCTGTACCAGCTGGCTAAGCTGTAGCCGATATGACGGCGAATCGTCAACGATCAGAATTTTTGCCATACCCAGAAACGCTAGACCCGTAACGATGACCCTGAATATATCTCAGCCAGATTCATTTTTCCGTTTTTGGTCTTTTTTCGAGACCTGCATGAGCCCGAATGTCCAATATCAAAAGGTCCGTAAAATCGCAGCGGAATCAACGTGGAACCGCTGGCGGCAGACTATTCTGAAGGCTTTTCTTCGCCCGCTTCCCCGTCAGGCTCGTCGCCATCACCCTCGGTCTGGATACGGGCCAGGCCAACCAGGTTTTCACTGTCCGCGAGCCGGATCAGCGTAACGCCTTGCGTGTTTCGCCCGAGGGTGGAGATCTCTGACACGCGGGTGCGAACCAGGGTTCCGCCATCGGAAATGAGCATGACGTCATCTTCCTCGGTGACCTGTACGGCCGAAATCAGGGCTCCGTTGCGGTCTGATGTCTGGATGCCGATCACCCCCATGCCACCGCGGCCCTGCACCGGAAAATCTCCGGGCGCTGTCCGCTTACCGTACCCATGGCGTGTGGCTGTGAGAACGTCGCCCTCCTTCACCACCAGCATCGATACCACATGCTGATCGCGTGACAGACGAATACCTTTAACGCCACGCGCCACCCGGCCCATGGGGCGAACGTCACTCTCTTGGAACCGGATACACTTGCCTGAGCTTGCGAACAGCATGATGTCTCGTTCACCACCGGTGATTTCCACGTTGACCAACTCGTCGTCATCGGGCAGATCGATGGCCCAGATGCCGTTTGCCCGTGGGCGCGAATAAGCCGACAGCGCGGTCTTCTTGACGATGCCGTTGCGGGTGGCGAAAAACACAAACTTGTCTTCGGGATAGTCCCGAACAGGCAAGACGGCGTTCACCCTTTCGTCCTTGTCCAGCGGCAGAAGATTGACGATGGGCTTGCCGCGGCTGGCGTGGCTGGCCTGGGGAAGCTCGTAAACCTTCATCCAGTGGATGCGCCCGCGGCTGGTAAAACACAGCAAGGTGTCGTGCGTGTTGGCCACGAACAGCGTATCGATGAAATCTTCCTCTTTCATCTTGGTGGCGGATTTGCCCCGACCGCCCCGGCGCTGTGCCTGGTATCGATCCAGGGTTTGCGATTTGGCATAGCCGGCATGCGAAAGCGTCACGACCACATCTTCCTCGGAGATCAGGTCCTCCAGGGTCAGGTCCAGCCGCTGTTCGATGATCTCGGTACGACGATCGTCGCCATACTGCTCGCGAACTTCCTCAAGCTCGCCCTTGATGACCTCCATCAAGCGGGCAGGATCGGACAGCACACGCAACAATTCGCGCACCGTGTCGAGAATCTCTTCGTACTCTTTGGTCAGTTTTTCCTGCTCCAGGCCGGTCAGGCGGTGCAGGCGCATGTTCAGTATCTCCTGCGCCTGCACGGGTGACAGCTGGTAGCCATCTTCATGCAAGCCGAACCGGGCTTCGAGATCCTCCGGGCGGGACATTTCCGTGCCCTCGCGCCCCAGCATTTCGGCGACGAGCCCCGGCGACCAGCGACGCGCCAGCAGCGCTTCCCGAGCCTCAGCCGGGGTGGCTGAGCCCTTGATCAGATCGATCAATTCATCGAGGTTGGCCAGGGCTACGGTGAGACCTTCCAGCACGTGGGCCCGGTTGCGCGCTTTGCGCAGGTCAAACAGCGTGCGGCGGGTAACCACCTCTCGGCGATGCCCAATGAAAGCCTGCAGCACCTCGCGGATATTCAGCAGGCGCGGCTGGCCCTCCACCAGCGCCACCATGTTGATGCCGAAAACATTTTGCATCGCCGTTTGCTGATAGAGGTTGTTCAGAACCACTTCCGGCACCTCGCCCCGGCGCAGCTCGATGACCACCCGCATGCCATCTTTGTCGGATTCGTCGCGCAGCTCGGTGATGCCCTCGAGTTTCTTCTCTTTGACCAACTCGGCGATCTTCTCCAGCAGCCTGGCCTTATTGACCTGGTAGGGAAGCTCGGTGACGATGATGGAATCCTTGCCGTTACGGTCATCGGTCTCGACATGCGAGCGCGCACGCATGTAAATACGCCCGCGCCCGGTGTGGTAGGCGTCATGGATACCCTGAGCGCCATTGATCATGCCCGCGGTGGGGAAATCCGGCCCCGGCAAGTGTTGCATGATGCCTTCGATGTCGAGCTCAGGGTCTTCAATGAGCGCGATGGTGGCGCCGATCACTTCGGTCAGATTATGCGGCGGAATATTGGTGGCCATGCCCACCGCGATACCCGCGGATCCGTTGACCAGCAGGCTGGGGACCCGGGTGGGCAGCACCAGCGGTTCGTGCTCCGACTCGTCGTAGTTGGGTCCGAAATCGACGGTTTCGCGGTCGATGTCGGAGAGCAGTTCATGCGCCATGCGCGACATGCGCACCTCGGTGTATCGCATGGCCGCGGGCGCATCGCCGTCGACCGAGCCGAAGTTCCCCTGGCCATCGACCAGCAGGTAGCGCATGGCAAAGGGCTGCGCCATGCGAACAATCGTGTCATAAACGGCGGAATCACCATGCGGATGATATTTACCGATCACATCACCCACCACGCGGGCTGACTTTTTGTATGGCTTGTTCCAGTCGTTGCCCAGCTCACTCATCGCGAACAATACGCGTCGATGCACCGGTTTGAGACCATCACGAACATCCGGCAGCGCCCGCCCCACGATCACGCTCATGGCGTAATCGAGATAAGACTGCTTCATCTCGTCTTCGAGATTAACCTGAAGGATTTCCTTGGCAAGTTCAGCCATGCGAAAACACTCTCCGAAATTGATGCTAGGTGTCTGTTTTTTCGGGCTTTATTCGGCGGGAAAAAGACAAAGCCAAATGATTGATAAACACCTGAAAATTAATCACTTATCCTACCATATCGCCGCCACCGAAGCGCTGATTTTCGAGGTCGAAACATTCATCACTGGCGATGCGGCGGCGGAGCGCAGTAGAATCGGCCACTGAACCCGAAATCAGGAACCCCGAACCATGCAGAATTTGATCCGTCTGGCCGCCCTGCTCCTTTTCGCGAGCAGCGCCACTTTTGCCCAGGAAGGCGCCGCGGGGGGCAACCCCGTCGTGGTGCTGCACACCAACAAAGGGGACATCACGCTTGAGCTCTATCAGGACAAAGCCCCAAAGACTGTCGAGAATTTCCTGCAGTACGCGAGGGACGGTTTCTATGACGGCACCATTTTTCATCGGGTCATCAGCCACTTCATGATCCAGGGCGGAGGATTCACCGCCGACATGGTGCAAAAACCCACGCGTGACCCGATAGAAAACGAGGCCGACAATGGCCTGAAGAACCTGCGTGGAACCATCGCGATGGCAAGAACCAACGACCCGCACTCCGCGAACGCGCAGTTTTTTATCAACGTGGAACTGAACAACAACCTGGACCACACGGGCAAAGCCAGTTCGCGCGAATGGGGCTATGCCGTGTTCGGCCATGTGACCGAGGGCATGGAGGTGGTGGATGATATCCGTTTTGTCGCCACCGGCACCCAACGCATGCCCAACGGGCTTGGCATGGGCGATGTACCCACGGAAACCGTTTTGATCGAGTCGGTAGAAGTGCGCTGAAGCGTATCTGCCTGGGCGTCCAGAGTTGGCAGCGTGAACGGTCAAACGCTTTTTATTTCCGACCTGCACCTGGATGAGACCAGGCCGGCGGCCACGCAGTTATTCATTGAATTGACACGCGGAGAGGCCCGGCAGGCTGACGCGCTCTACATCCTGGGCGACCTGTTCGAGTACTGGCTGGGTGATGACGTAGAGACACCGCTGTCCAGGCAGGTGGCACAGGCCCTGTCTGATCTTTCGGCCAGCGGCACGCCCTGTTTCTTCATTCACGGCAACCGGGACTTTATGCTCGGCGAAGACTATGCCGCCAGCGCGGGAATGCAATTGCTGCCCGAAGAATGCGTGGTCAGTCTTTACGGCCAGCCCGTGTTGCTGATGCACGGCGACCAACTATGTACCGATGACGTTGGATACCAGAAGATTCGCGCCATGGTCAGAACCCCGGAATGGCAGGCAGCCCTGATGCAAAAGACACCCGCTGAGCGCATCGCCTTTGCCCGCGACGCGCGCAAAAAAAGCGAAGATCACAAGCAGGGTGTGAGCGAGATGATCATGGATGTCAACGATCAGGCGGTTGCAGCCGCTTTCCGGCGTCACGGTGTCGAACTGATGATTCACGGCCATACCCACCGCCCCGCGCAGCATGAACTGCAGGTGGACGGGCGCGGGGCGCGTCGCCTCGTGTTGGGTGACTGGTATGAGCAGGGCAGCCTGATCCGGCTGGGCGCGAACGGCATCGAGGAATGTTTCCCCGGATTTTGAAACAGCACTTTTACTGCTCAGCATATCCGCTTCGCAGCTAACTTCTCTCCTTCAAACGCTCAGCAAATTGCTCAGCCAGGCCGTACCGGTGCTATGCGCCACCCGCCCCGATGAGCCGCTTCATCTCCTGCTGGGAGAATCCGGCCTCAAGCCGCGCTTCCTGGTTGAATGGCCCCCTGATAGAGGGGCCGTAGTACCTTTCCAGCAAATCAAAAAAGGTAGGCTCAGGGTCCAGGCTTTCCCGTTCACAGCAGTACCGAAACCAACGGCTTCCAATGTCGACGTGGCGCACTTCTTCCTGAAGAATAACGCGCAGCACACCGACAGTGACATCATCCCCTGCCTGTTGCAGGCGCTCGATCATGCCGGGCGTCACATCCAGCCCACGGGCCTCGAGCACCCGTGGCACCAGCGCCATGCGCCTCAGACAGGAATCTGCGGTTTTCTCCGCCATCTCCCACAGACCGTTGTGTGCCGGGAAGTCGCCATAGGCATATCCCAGTTCCCCGAGACGCGCCGAGACCATCATGAAATGCCTGGCCTCATCTGCAGCGACGCTGAACCAGTCCCGGTAATAGTCATCCGGCATGTCGCGAAAACGGTAAACCGCATCCAGCGCCAGGTTGATCGCGTTGAATTCGATGTGCGCCAACGCATGCAGCAAAATCACTCGCCCA
>WTJD01000130.1 GCA_011524975.1 Lysobacterales bacterium | reverse complement strand
GTGCTGCCCATGACGCCCAACCGGTTTGACAGCTACGTACTCAGTGGCGAACAGGAAATCCTTGACCAGTGGATGGAACCCGGCGGCACCATCAACGCGGTGGTCAAACTGCCCAACGGCGACATCCTGTGCGGGCGCATGGCGCCCTGGAGCATGATGGACCCCCTGGTGGAACCCGTGGCCATGTACCGGCCCTGCGGAGGCGGCGGAAAACGCGCGGCCCGGGCCTCCCCTTTTTCTTCACGCAACTAATGCCTGTCCGCGCGTCACGAGTGGCGAATTTCGCCACAAGGCCTGTTCTTCCGCCTGCCCCATTACCCTATCTTGCTGTTTTTATGTGCTTTTCCATATGGCACGAAACCTGCATATCTCTTCATGTATTCACACAGGAGTCGAAAACAATGGGTCGAGGATCTGCCGGAAATGTCATTGCCGGACTGGCGAGCTTCTTCATTCCCGGACTGGGACAGTTGCTGCAGGGCCGCTGGTTGCTGGCAGGTTTAATGTTCGTACTGACGTGGTTCTTCTGGCTGTTCCTGATGGGCTGGGTGATCCACCTGTGGTCCATCATCGATGCCGCCGTCTACGATCCGCCCCGCCCGCGGAGCTGGCGCGAAGAACGCTACGGGCGCTACGGCCGATACGCGTAAGCCTGAAACCGCGCACCGGATACCCCCAACGTGGATTTGCATGCGTGCCGCTCAGGCGGCACCATGCTCCGAGATGCTTGTCTCGGAGTAACATCAGGTGACCCCAACCGAATTGCACATCCGGCCGGCCGTCGCCGGCGACGGAGCGCTGGTCTTTACATTCATCCACGGACTGGCCGAATACGAAAACCTGGCCCATGAGGTACTTGCAACGCCTGAGTCGGTGGAAAACACCCTGTTCGGCCCTGTTCCGGCCGCGGAAGTGCTCATCGCCGAGTGGGGGTCGCAGCCTGCCGGCTTCGCGCTCTTTTTTCCCAACTACTCCACCTTTCTGGCCCAGCCGGGCATCTACCTCGAGGACCTGTTTGTGCTGCCCGAGTTCCGGGGGCGGGGTATCGGAAAAGCCTTGCTCGAGAGATTGGCAGGAATGGCCATTGAGCGTGGCTACGGTCGCCTCGACTGGTCGGTGCTGGACTGGAACCAGCCCGCGATTGACTTCTACGAAGGGCTTGGCGCCCGAGCCCTCGACGACTGGATGCAGTACCGGCTGACGGGTGAGGCCCTGCAACGTCTGGCCGGGGCGCGTTAACGCGACCCAAAGAACCCCGCACGGCCATTGAACATTCGACGGCCTCGTTGATGGATCGCGTCGATGTGCCTGGATTGATGCACACAGGAATTGACGCGCAGGGGATTTGACACGCAGGGGCCCCGGAGGACCCACCCATTCCGGCGCTTCTGGCCGCTACGCAGCCCTTACTGGGAAATCACGTAGAAGCCCAGGCGAACCCACATCCCGATGACCGCGAGACCTCCGGCAACATAAACCAGGAAGCGGTGCGTCACGTTGTTGTAACTGAGATGAATGATGGCGTGCGCGACCCGCAGTATCACAAACACCCAAGCGAGAAAGACGATCACCCTGTCCTGCAACATCAGGGTCAGGGCCAACATGATGGCCAGGTAGAACAGAACCGGCAGTTCGAACTGGTTGCTGAAGTTGTCCGCCGCGGCGGTGTTGTTAAGCAAACGCCTGCTGTCCCTGCGGGTGGCCAGCTCATTGGGGTCGATCTGCCTGGCCTGTATTTCGGCGAGCCGGGTCTGGTACATGCGCAGCCAGACCAGAAAGGTCAATCCAACCTGAATCAGCAGCGGGTAAAGCAAGGGTTTGTAGAACATGAATGTCGTCCCACAATGGGCCAGGCGGCCATGATAGCACTCAAACCGGTCACGTCGACCCAAGCAGAAACCGCCCCCATCAATCCGATGCGACCGGCTTCAGGGGTGGGGTCAGATGTGCTCCATCTCCCCCACCATAGGCAAGGACCAGTCAATGGGCGACTGGCCATGCTCCTGCAACCACTGGTTGGCACGGGAAAAATGCCGGCAGCCGAAAAACCCGCGGTTAGCGGAAAGGGGTGAGGGGTGTGGCGCACTCAGCACCAGGTGGCGATCGCGGTCGATCACCTGGCCCTTTTTCAGCGCGTAATTGCCCCACAGCATGAACACCAGCCCCTCGCGTTCGGCGTTGAGCAGACGGACCACATGGTCGGTGAACGACTCCCAGCCTTTACCCTGGTGCGCGCCGGCCTTGCCACGTTCAACCGTGAGGACGGCATTGAGCAACAGCACGCCCTGCTCCGCCCAGTGGCCCAGATAACCATGATCTGGCGCGGCGATACCCAGGTCTTGCTCAATCTCCTTGAAAATATTCAGCAGCGACGGTGGGGTCGGCACCCCCAGGCGAACGGAAAAACACAGCCCATGGGCTTGTCCGGGACCGTGATAGGGATCCTGGCCCAGTATCACGACCCGCACCTGCTCAAACGGGGTAGAGTCGAGGGCATTGAAAATTTTATCGCCCGGCGGGTAGATGACCGCGCCCGCTTTCTTTCGCTCAAGGAGAAACGTCCTCAAACGGACCATGTATTCCTTCGCAAATTCGCCCGCCAGACGGCTTTTCCACGATGCTTCGAGGCGAATTTCCCGCGATTCGTTCATGGTGGGGTGCTTAACCTAGTAAAATTCATTCCCAACTGACTGACCCATCACAATTTACACGAGAACACTTGCCATGCCCATTACCACTGACGTCGTCATCATAGGAGCCGGCCCTGTCGGCCTGTTCCAGGTCTTTGAACTTGGACTGCTCGATATCAAAGCGCACGTCGTCGACTCGCTACAACAGCCAGGTGGCCAATGCTCGGAGCTGTACCCGGAAAAACCGATCTATGACATTCCGGCGTTTCCCATCGTGGGCGCCCAGGAACTGATCGACCGGCTGTTGGAGCAGATCAAGCCGTTTGGCGCCGAATTCCACCTTGGCCAGACGGTGGAGAAGCTGAGCCGCAAGGAGGACGGCCGCTTTCAGCTGATCACCTCCAAGGGCACCGAATTCGATACGGCGACGGTCATCCTGGCGGCCGGCCTGGGCGCCTTCCAGCCCAGGCGCCTGCGCGCGCCGGGGGCGGCCGAACAGGAAGAGAAACACATTCACTATAAGATCACCGACACCGACTGGATTTCCGGCAAGGACATCATCATCCTGGGTGGTGGCGATTCCGCGCTCGACTGGACACTGGAACTGCACGGCAAGGCCAAATCCATCACCCTGGTCCACCGGCGGCTGGAATACCGGGCTCAACCCGCCTCGGTATCGAAGATGAAGGCCTTGTGCGATGGCGAGCAGCTGCAGGAGTTTCACGGCATGGTGCGTGGCGTTCTGGCCGAAGGGGATCAACTCACCGGCCTCAAGGTGGCTGATGGCGAAGGCGAACTGCGCGAGGTACCCGGCGAAGAGGTCTTCGTCTTTTGGGGTCTGTCGCCCAACCTCGGGCCCATCGCCGACTGGGGCCTGGACATTGAAAAGCGCCAGATCCGTGTCAACACCGAAGATTTCCAGACCAGTGAGCCGGGCATCTTCGCCGTCGGCGACATCAACACCTACCCGGGTAAAAAGAAGCTGATCCTGTCTGGGTTCCACGAAGGCGCACTGGCTGCTTTCGGCGTGCAAAAGCTGCTTCATCCGGATCAAAAGGTCTTCCTGCAGTACACCACGACCAGTCCGGTGATGCATAAACGACTGGGTATCGAGGAATAATCTTCATCAACGAGAATTCTCATCCCGCGAATTTTCCGGGAAGGTCTGGGCCAGTTCATGCCTGAAGTGAAAGCGCTGGTCACCCGGGCTGAGAAAGTTACCCTCGGCGGCGGGTGGGTGTATGCGGTTGGTGAGGGCTCGCTCGCGGACCCGCGCTCCAAGCTCCACCGCCGCGACCGGATCGGCATCCTACGCAGGGGTTGTTATATATCGGTCGATACCGGCAAATACTCGTGCGGCCCCTCGCTTGCGGAAACGGTCGTGCGTGATATCTGCGCTTAATCAGACGCCAATATCCTCATTCCAGAGTTCGGGTCGCTCGGCCATAAACCGGCGCATGAGCTCAATGCAAGCCGTGTCCTGGACGACGACAACTTCCACGCCCCGTTCCCGCAGCAGTTGTTCCTCACCCATGAAGGTCTGATTCTCGCCGACCACCACCTTCGGGATGCCATAGAGAAGGATCGCGCCCGTGCACATGGGACAGGGTGAAAGCGTTGTATAGAGTATGCTTTCACGGTAAACGCTGGCCGGCTGCCGGCCCGCGTTTTCCAGGGCGTCCATCTCGCCATGCAGCACGGCGCTGCCCTGCTGCACCCGCCGATTATGACCCCGGCCGATGATCCGGCCATCGTGCACAATGACTGAGCCGATGGGTATACCGCCCTCCGAAGCACCGTCCTGAGCCTCCTTTAACGCGGCAGCCAGGTACTCATCCATCCTCGCAATCCCTTCCAGCGATGTCGTTATTGCAATACGATAGCATCGAACACACGGATTGCGACCCGGGTCGAGGGTCGCGACTCAAAAGGGCAACCCCCGGGAACGCATCATGAAACTGTTTGACGAAACCGCATCAACCCCCAGCACGGACTACGATTACGACGGCATGCTGGCCTCGCGCAAGAAGAACTACCTGCCGCTGGCGCTGTATCACGATAAGCCACTGCACCTGGTGAAAGCCAAGGATATGTATGTCTGGGACGGCGAGGGGAGACAGTATCTCGACTGCATTGGCGGCATTGTTTGCATCTCGGCCGGCCACAATCATCCGGAGATCAAGCGTCGGCTGATCGAAATGCTGGAAAACGACGAGATTCAGCACACCAGCACGCTTTATCTCAGCCGCCACCTGGTGGAACTGACCGAAACCATGGTCAGCCACGCACCTGAAGGCCTGGACCGCGCCTCGTTCGTGAACTCCGGATCGGAAGCCAACGAACTGGCTTTCATGAGTGCTCGCGTGGCCACCGGTGAAAACATCATCATCAACCTTCGCCACAGCTATCATGGCGGTACGGCCGCCACCCAGGCCCAGTGCGGACACCACACCTGGCGTTTTCGTGCCCAACCGGTCACCGGGGCCGTCAGCGCAATGGAGCCCTACTGCTACCGCTGCCCCTTCAACCAGAAGCCGGATAGCTGCAACCTGGAATGCGCCAAGAACGTGGAAACGACCATTCAGACCGCAACCCATGGAGCCATCGCGGGCATGATCGTGGAGCCCGTGATGGGCGTGGGCGGCTTCATTACACCACCGGATGCCTATTTCAGCGAGGTAACGGATATTGTGCACCGCTACGGCGGTAAATACATTTCCGATGAGGTTCAAACCGGCGCCGGGCGTTGCGGTCACTCTTTCCTGCTTTCAAAAGAACTGGGCATCGATTGCGACATGGTCACCATGGCCAAAGGCCTGGGCAATGGCGCGGCCGTGGGCGGCGTGCTGATGAAGAGTGAGGTGGCCGACACGCTTCAGGGCAAACTGTATTTCAACACCTTCGCCGGCGACCCACTGGTCGCGGCGCAGACCAAGGCCACCATCGATATCGTGACCGAGGAAAAGATGAGCGAAAACGCGATGGCGATGGGCGCGCGCATCGTCGACGGCATCGAGCAGATGATGCATCGCCACACGATCATTGGTGACGTCAGGGGCCGGGGGCTGCTGCTGGGCATGGAACTGGTGCGTGACCGGACCAGCAAAGAGCACGCGGTGGAGGAAGCCGCCAAGGTGATGGACCGCTGCAAGGACAAGGGTGTGCTGCTCGGCAAGGGCGGACTACACGGCAACGTCATTCGCATTGCCCCGCCACTGACCATTACCGCCGAGCAAGTGGACCGACTGTTACATGTCCTGGACGAAAGCCTGGCGGAAGTAGCCGGCTAGACGTCAGGCGGCTGGCTAGACGTCAGGCGGCTGCAGACGTTCACCTTGCCCCGTGCGGGCGCGGCGCGCGCCGGCACGGGCCAGCTACAGGTCATCTGCGGGCCACCCGCTCTGGCCACCTATTCTGGCCACCCGCTCTGGCCACCTATTCTGGTCACCTATTCTGGCGCCTCGAGAATCGGCCACTGGCTGACGTCCAGAAGGTCCCGATAGGAATGCCAGGTCGAATAGGCCAGCCACGGGATAATCAGCACCAGGCCAAAAAACGCGGTCGCGAAGCCCACCAATGTCAGAATGATGATCATGCCCGCCCACAGGCCCATGGCCGCCTTGTTCCGCAATACGGCATTGATGCTCGAAACCACGGCGGTGATGACATCCACATCGCGGTTGGCCAGCATGGGCAAAGAGGTGGCCACCGCGGCGAATGTGATCGCGGCGAAGACCGCACCCACCGCAGAGCCGATGGCCAGGAAGGTGGTGATTTCGGCCAGTTCTGGTTGACCTTCCAGCGGAAAAAATACGTGCACCATCATGCCGGCTCGCGCCCAGATCATGAAAATCACCAGCAGCACCAGCGCGAACACCAGCGCGTTCGCTGCCGGTTTTCGCATGGCCCGAAACGTGTGAGGCAGCGACGGTACTTTTCCCTCGCACAGTTGCCGGCTTACCGAGTACAGGGCGAAAGCCAGCAGGGGCGCGACGATGACGAAACCGGACAATGCGGTGATCAGCAAAACGATGCCGCCCATAAGGTAGGCCATGCCGGCCACCAGCACGCTGATGGCGAACACCGCCCAGCCGTATACCAGGCTGACCTGCTTCGCTCTCCAGAGATCACGCCACCCTTCCGCCAGCCAGCCAAACGGCGCCGTCAAGGGCACAGAGCGGTGCGGCACCACGAATGGAAGCGGATTTTCCTCGTGATGCGCGCGCTTCATGGGCTTGTTAACCAAAGCTGATCTCCCCGAACACAAGCAGGCTCACCGACCGGTCACCCGCCGACTTTCATTTCTGCATTATAGGGCAGATTTCGATCGTGACCGCGCGGCGGTCAGAGCTCGATAATACGGTCCTCGGAACACCGGTCTTCTGATCCGGACTCGCACACGCGGTACGCGTAGGTGTTGCCGCTGCTGACGCCCCGATCGTTCCAGCCGCCATCGTTGGCGGTGGTCGCGATGCGTTCGGCATTGCGCCAAATATCGACCCGGGCGCCCTCTGCGCCTGACCAGTTCACCGCGACCCGGTTGCGCTTCTTGTTGGTGGACAGCGACAGTTCGATCGTCGAACTGCCCGTGTCCTGAACATCGACATCGACCGTCAGTGAAGCATCGGCGCCTTCGTTGTCGGTCACCGTCAGCGTGACCGAATAAACGCCAGGGGAGGTATACTCATGCGTTGTCGCCGCCCCGCTGCCGCTCTGGCCATCGCCGTAATCCCAGGCATAGGCGGCAATCTGGCCATCGGGATCGTCACTCCCCGCGCCGTCAAACTGGCAGACCAGACCGGTGCACTGCACATCAAAGATGGCCACGGGGTCTTCATTGGGCAGACCGCATTCACCCCAGCGAGCGACGGTGACGTCACCCGAAGCGAAACCCGCTGCCGCCTCCACGCAGGCTGCCGGGCCGGCCAGGGCCAGGAAATCCAGGCCGACCGAGTAACGGCGGTCGTCACTCAGCCAGTATTTGCTGGTCAAAACGTGTACGCCGTTGAACAGCCCCTCGTACTGGCTGTCCGGATGCTGCGCGTCCAGATGCACGTGCGCGCTGTAAGAGGCCCCGTGCTGCTCATGGTAGGGGCACTCGTTGGCCCCGCCGGCGCCATAGGACGACCACGGGAACGCCGACGAATTCTTGTGCGTGTACTGGAAATTCCAGGTTTCCATATCCCAGAAAGACGGCAGCACGTTGTAGCCGCGCACGTCCGGCGTGTTGCCCGGCTGATCCACCACGCCGCCGTCCGCGTCAAAGACGGTCATGTCGACAGAGACGAGATCGTACCGGTTCGAGTTGACTTCCACGGCAGCGGCCACGAGGCCGCCCTCTCCCGCTTCCACGGACACAATCGAGACCTGTGTGTCATTGGGCGCGTCATAGGGCAGCAGGCCCAGCGGGTGCAGCGTATCCCGCTGCCAGGAAGAGAACGGATCAAATGCCGGCGCATCCCGAACCTCGAAATGCAAATGCTGATAGCCGGTCAAGCCACTGGCGCCCGTGTACCCGATCAGCTGCCCCTTTTCGACCCACTCGTCCTCGGTGACCACCCAGTCACTGACGTGCAGGTACAGGGTGTGATAGCAGCCGCCGCCGTCGGAGCAACTGGTCGCCCCCGGCCTGAAATGGCGTAATTTGATAACGGGATCGCTGTAAGACGAGTCAACGCCGGCCGTTTCAACATTACCCGCAGTAACGGCAAAAATAGGCGTACCGGTCGGCGTCGAAATATCGATCCCTCGGTGAAAGTCATATCGGTTGCCGCCCGAAGCCAGCGGGCGCGGGCCAAAGGTGGCGGCCAGCGGCTCATCACTGTAGGCGGCATTGCCAAAACGCCTGGCCGGGCAGCCTTTGCGGGCTTGCCAGCCTTTTGGGGGATTCTCGGCGATCCGTCCACACAGCGGCCAGACGGCATCTTCGTCCATGGTTTGGGCAAACAGCGACTGGGCCGCCAGAGCGGCCACCGTCATAAAACCTATGAGCACCAACGCCTTCATGAGCTTCCCCTCAGATCGAAGACAGGAGCAACCGTTGCTCCTGTCCTCACCTTAGGAGGCGCCCCGTGCGGCGTCAACCGTACAAATTGACAGGAACGCTATTGTGCCGGCTTGCGAAACCTGAGCGTCATTCGGTCGCTCTCACCGATGGCGGTGTATTTTTCGCGATCACGCTCACCCATCGTCAGTGATGGCGGCAGCGTCCAGACGCCCTCCTCGTAATCCCGGGTATCACGCGGGTTCCCGTTGACTTCAGAGGCCGCCTCGAACACCAGCCCCGCCCGTTCGGCCAGGGCAATCACGGCTTCCTGCGACACATAGCCATTGGGCGCTGTTTCAGCAGGATCGGATCCTGGATGGGCCCGATGCTGCAC
>WTJD01000241.1 GCA_011524975.1 Lysobacterales bacterium | reverse complement strand
AAGTAACGCGGATCGCCGTCGGCGTAATCACCATTTTGGCCGGCAACCAGTGCGGCCTCACGGGTCATGGCGGGGGAACCACCTGAGGTGCGGAGATCAGCAGGCATGCTTTCGAACTGGCTCACCCGCGTGGTCGGGAAGGCGCTGGACTTGTATTCACTAAACGTACGCTCGACGACGCTATAAGCGTAAGGCGGATTATTGAACGCGGCTTTCTCGTTGACTGGCCCGCCAACATGGGGGTTCCCCCCATTGTAATCGGCGCTGGATACGACCGCTGGTGAGCCGGGCAGGGCACCGTGGCCGGGGGCTAGATCACCGGTAACCGGGTTGGATACATCGTGGCAGGAACCGCAGAAATCCACATCCCGGTGAAATTTCGATGGCAGGTCAGGATGGCGGGCAACGGTCTCGTCGTATGGCCCCAGCTTTTCGCCGCTGGGCAAGAGAGAGAGCATCCCTGAGCCGTAGAATCCCTCAGTCTCCGATTCGCAATTCTTCTTTGGCACGCTCGCATCGGCTGCACAGTTGGCAATGTAGGGCGGGTTCATGACGCCCAGGTGTTCCGAGTCGTCGGTGTTGGTCATGCTGTGGCAGGCGTCGCAGGTCACCCCGTCCGAATCCGTGTCGACCAGCCCTGAACCGTCGGTGGGCGTGGAGCGGCCGCCAAACCATCCTGTCGTGCTGTGACAGCGAATACACAGGTCGCCGGAGCCGTTAAAGTCCTGCTCTGCGATGGCTACAGTGGCCCAGAAAATCGGATCGCGGCCCGCATTGCCCATGGTGCCGCCCATCCAGCCCCGTGAGGGCTCATCCTGGGCCTCACCGATACCCGCGGCGGCCGTTGTCTCGTCGTTGTAACCGGCATGGCAGTTATCACATTTGTCGGGCGATTCAAATGCGCTGACTTCGCCGGGTTGGGTGCCTGGCATCTCAATTTCTGGAGTGATGGCTTCAGCTGTGCGCGGGGCAGGGCAGCCCGCCAGCATGGCGAAGAGGCTGAATACTAAGCTGGTACGCCTGAATGGCACGTTGTCCTTCCTGGTAGTCTGCGGTACGGGCGCGCACGCACACTCATCTACAGCATATTCCCGGACGGATGCCGGCTAAATGACGGGCGTCAATGACCCGGTCTCTCCGCCGCGCGCTTGGCACCATCCGTTGAAGCCCGTGCTCGAATTTTCATGGACAATTTAGCCGGGCGATGACCATCAAGACGTTATACTTATCAGTGCAGACACGCGGTGTTTTCGCGGTTAATTGCAGCTTGTTCACGCGGAAGGGGCGTTGCACCACCTGTGAAATCTCGTCTTCCAATCAGGCCCGCTGGATGCTTGGTCGGCCTATGTTTCTGGGGTGCTGCGGTGGCTGCGCCGCCGGTGGTTATGGAGCCCGCTTCTGAGATCCGGGTAGCAGCCGGTAACGATTTTGCCACGCAGGTTTTGGGCGACCCGTGGGATTTCGATCGTATCGAGGACACATTCACACCCAACTCGCTCGAGATCGTCAATGAGGCTGTCGAGGACGGAATCTACAGTTTCGAAACCATTCAAACCGACCTGGATGGCGTCTCCAGAGCCCAGTTCTGGTTGATCCATCCAGGCGTTTTTTACTCACAACTTCTGGTCAGCCAGGATCGCAATCCCGACTCGGGGCTGCCCCTGTTCACTCGCGAGAAATTTTCCATTGACCCTGTCGAGTACCGATACCTGACGGCCAGAGTGAGAATGTCCAGCGCTACTGCGGAGCCGTTGGAAAAGAACCAGGGCTTTGTCGTTTATTACTTCGAAGACTCGACCAGCATCGGCAATGCCCTCTATGGCAATAGCAGGCCTTTCAGCGTGCGGCCAAACGAATGGACCATCGTGGAAATTGACCTGTCGACCAATGTTGATGACAGTGGCCCGGAGAGTTGGTCGTCCATGCCGCAGGTGGACGGTTTGCGCATTGATCCGACGTCCAGGCCCGATATTCGCGTGGAAATCGACTGGATTCGCCTCACGTCAGCGCCGGTATCCGCCGATGAGGCCATCACCGTGGACTGGCAGGATAACGGAGCCGAATCCTACACAGTGTCGGCCCGAGCGCTCGGTGACCCGGATGCGCCCGCGTTGGAACTGGCAGCAGAGGTGAGCGGAGGTCCGGTGGATGCCGAGTTGGGTCGGTTGCCGCCGGGCGATTATCAGATCGAAGTGACGGGTGATGGTGAAACCGGAGTCAGTCCGGGGGTCGCGGCGGTGAACGAGGTACCGCTGGTCAAAATCACCCGACCGAACATCAAGGGCGATCAGTCACGTGGTTATGGCCTGGCGGCCAATTCCAACTCCTGGGCTGATATCGACCCGGAAGATGTCGCCGAGGTTCTTGGATTTGAGAGCTGGTCATTCACCAATCCGCCAGGTTCGCTCACCGGGCGGCCGGTGACGGAGAGTTCCCGGGTGCTGATGAAT
>WTJD01000210.1 GCA_011524975.1 Lysobacterales bacterium | reverse complement strand
TCAATCGTTCAGCTCTTCCGGCAGCGGATAATCCGGCCACGCGGCCCTGAAAGCGGCTAACTCCTGCGCTGCGGCTTCTTCCAACCCCTGGCGGCGCATTTCGAGTATGCGTTCGAGCCAGGGCCCTGGCTGTTCCGTGGCAGCATCTTTCTCGGCGCCTTCCATGCCGGTCTCATCATCACTCAGAGACTCCGGGGCCGATGCTGCTGCAGCCAGGGGCGACACGCGCTGCTCTTCCGTTTCCGCAACCTGCGCCTTGGCGCGGGCGAGGGTGGCCGGGGCTGCCTCAGTTTTCAACGAACTCCGCTCCCCGGCCGCACGGCTTACAGGCATCTGGTCCGGTTCGGCTGCTGCTGACTCAGAGGGAATCCTCAGCGGCTCACGCATCGACTCGGTATCCCGTAGCTTGGGGCTGGGCTGCTTGAATACCCGGATCGCTTCATCCTGCTTCGGCATGGGCTGATGAAGATAGATGGCAAATCCCAGGACGATAATGGCCGCTGTCGTCAGCCCATGTATCCAGCCAAAACTCCAGGGTCTCCTGGCGGGTGATTCCAGGGAATGCCGCGCCTTGTTCAGAATGGCCTGATCAATGAGATCGGGCGGCTCCTCTGATGACTGTGCGCGATAGCTGGATTTGAGCGCGTCCAGATCCCTTTCCAGGTTGTCGTCTCGTGGTTCGTTCATGTGCCCATGGCCTGTTTCAGCTTGGCGGTAGCGTAGCGGAGCCGGCTTTTTACGGTTTCCCGGCCAACACCTGTCAGCGCGGCGATGTCGTCCAGGCTGAGGTCGCCCTCCAGCCGCAAGACGATGGCCTCGCGCTGATCCTCGGGCAACGATTGCACGGCCTGGTCGAGCAAGGCTTTTCGCTGCGCCTGTTCCAGCTGGCTTTCCTGCTCCGCCGAGGTGGCCAGAAAGCCCGCCTGGTCGATCTGGGTAGTTGGCTTCTGCCGGCGATAGAAGTCAACCAGGTGATTGTGCGCGATTCGAAACAACCAGGCTTTGAAGGGCCTGTCAGGCCGGTACCTGCCCCTGGCGCTGATGACTTTTTCCCAGACGCCCTGGTACAGATCGTTGATCTTGGGTTCATCTCCAAGCTGCCGCATGAAATATCGGTAGAGGGGGCCGCGGTAACGAGCATAGAGTTCTTCGAACGCAGTCATTTCACCCGAGCCGTAGCGTTGCATCAATTGTTCGTCGCTGTGGGCCTGCATGCCCGGAGGGTAGCCGAAAGGCGCCTGCCGGCCAAGTCCGGATGCCGGCGGAGCCGCCGTCACCCGGGCTGTCGTCACCTCAATCCTGTTCGAGATGAGCCAGATCTTGCTGCCCGGCCCGGGTCTCGGCCAAAGCCTCAGCAAGACTGATCAGCTGCATAAATTCTCCGCGATAACCGAAAGCGTCATCACCACGGGCGCCTTTTGCCAGTTCAGCGATATCGTTCCAGTTCCATTGTTCGAGATAGACGCCGCCGCGAAGCTTCTGACCGAAAGCGGCCACGGCCGCGGCGAATCTGAAGTCAACGCTGGCATCCGCGGTTGACGGAAGGACATCGGCCCTTAACAGCGCCGTTTCAATCAGCTGTGACCGCGCCGCCTCAGGCTGCTTGTAACGGATCCTGAGGTAGGCCAGTTCCGAGGCATGTGCTGCGGACGAATCCGGCGCTGGCCGCTCCGGGTTTCCGTAGCGCCGCTGAGGCAGCCGCTGAAAGCCCTCGCCCGTGAAGCTGACCTCATACAGCGCCGTGACGGTGTGGCCTGCGCCGATTTCACCCGCATCCACGCGGTCGTTCTCAAAGTCTTCCTCGTTCAGCAGTCGGTTTTCATAGCCGATCAGGCGGTATTCAGATACCACCGCCGGATTGAACTCGATCTGTATTTTTACATCGCGGGCGATGGTCAACAGCGTGGCGGACAACTCCTCGGCCAGCACTTTATTGGCTTCAGACATGCGGTCGATGTAGGCGTAGTTGCCATTGCCCTCATCGGCCAGCTGTTCCATCAGATGGTCGTTGTAGTTGCCGCCGCCGAATCCGAGGGTGGTCAGCGCAATTCCGGCTTCACGCTGGCGCTGAACCATGTCAATCAATTCATCGGTACTGGCTACTCCGACATTGAAATCGCCATCGGTGGCGAGAATGACCCGATTGATGCCATCGGGGCGAAAATTCTGTCGCGCCATCTGGTAAGCAAGCCTGATACCACCGGCGCCGTTGGTGGAGCCCCCGGCTTCAAGACCCTGCAGGGCGTTCAAGATGGTGGCTTTTTCTGCACCCGAAGTGGGCGGCAGCACCACGCCGGCAGCGCCCGCGTAGACCACGAGGCTGATGGAGTCGTCAGCGTCCAGCTGCCGGGTCAGCAAGCTCAGCGCGTTGCGCAGCAACGGCAGTTTGTCCGCCGATTGCATGGAGCCGGAGACATCGACCAGGAACACCAGGTTGGACGGCGGAAGCGCTTCTGCCGGCACCTGGTAACCCTGGATGCCGACGCGCAGCAGATGGGTTTTCGTATTCCAGGGGGTAGGGGCTATTTCGGTGTGAACCCGGAAGGGCTGCTCCCGGTCCGCGGGGCCGGAATAGGTGTAGTCGAAGTAATTGATGAATTCTTCCACGCGAACCGCGTTTTCGGGTGGCAGCGTGCCCTGGTTCAGCCAGCGGCGCATGTTGCTGTAAGCCCCGGTATCGACATCGATGGAGAAGGTGGATACGGGCTGTTCTGAAACCCGGAACACGCCGTTGTCTCCGGGGTGTTCGTAACGCTCGCGATAGGGTCGTTCCATGGCATGCCTGAGGGCATGCGCTTCGACCCTGCCGCCGGGCATGACAGGCCCCGCCCGCGCATGGTCGGCCTGGACGTTTAAAGCATGCTTCACCATGGGTGTCTCGGAGGCCGGCTCTGCTTCCGCATGCTCGCGCAGTACCGTTGAGGGGTCTCCTGGATCGTCCGGAAGACGCGCGGCTTCCCGCTCCTCCTGTTCGGTAACACAGCCCGCCAGGAAAGCGGCAAGGAAGATCAACAAGGCAGCAAGGTATTTCATATCGTTTCTCCTGTGTGGTTGTCTTACACAGGTAAAAACGGCGCTGCCGGGTATTCGGGGTTAAAACGATGATGTGTTTACGGCTTGTCGTCCGGATCAGGGGGCTGAGCGTGTACTTCGCGTACGGTCGCCTCCAGGGTTCCATCTCGCAGCCGCGCGGTGATCTCGTCGCCGGGCGACACTTCAGAGACGGAACTGACACCCTTGCCCTCAGCGCGGGTCAGGATGGCGTAACCCCGGTCCAGTGTGGGTAACGGGCTGACCGCGTGAAGGGTGCGCGCCAGGGCCGACAGACGCTGCTGCCGGTCCGGCACCAGCCGGCGCATGTGTCCGGTGAGGTTTTGTGACAAGCGCTCCAGCTGTGCCTGGCGCTGTGGCACCAGCGCGCGAGCGCAGGCGCCGAGTCGAGCCCGGTACTGATCGAGGTTCTTGACGAATTGATCAAGACGAAAGCTCGGGTGCTGGCGGGCCAGGCGATGCGCAAGGTGATCGGTTGACTGGGCCAGGCGTTGCAGCAAGCCTGTCATGACGCGGTCCAGGCGCTGCTCATGCAGCCGAAACGTGCGTTTGAGCTGATCCTGGTCGGGCGTTAGCAGTTCCGCGGCGGCAGACGGGGTGGGTGCCCTGAGATCGGCCACAAAATCACTGATGCTGAAATCCGTCTCATGCCCGACCGCGGACACGACGGGAATGGCGGAGGCGAAAATTTCGCGCGCCACCCGCTCATCGTTGAACGCCCAAAGGTCTTCGAGAGAGCCGCCGCCCCGTCCCATGATGATGGCATCGGCCCAGCCGTGGCGATTGGCGCAGGTGAGCGCGCGCGCAATGGCGGGTGGCGCCTCCGCGCCCTGTACCGGTACCGGGTACAGCCGCACGGCCGCCAGTGGCCAGCGCCGGCGCAGCACGTTCAGGATATCCCTGATGACGGCGCCACCCGGCGAGGTGATGACCGCTATGCGGCGCGGGAATGACGGGAGGCTTTGTTTGGCGGCTTCGTCGAAAAGCCCTTCTTGCTCCAGCTGTTTCTTGAGGGCCTCGAAGGCGGCGCGCAAACGGCCTTCACCGGCTTCTTCCATCGCATCGGCGATCAGCTGAAAACGCCCTTGTGCCTCATACAGGGACAACCGGCCGCGGACCTGTACCTGCATGCCGTTTTCCAGCCTGAAAGTCAGCCTGCGCGCCTGGCTGACGAACATGGCGCAATCGATGCGCGCCCGCTCGTCTTTGATCGAAAAATACAGGTGTCCCGACGGGGGGCGGCTGAGATTCGAAATTTCACCCTCCACCCACAATCGGGGGAAACCGGCTTCGATATGTAACCTGGCTTCTCGTGTGAGTTCAGAAGGCGTGTAGAGGGAGCGAGGCTCTGACATTCGTCGATGATAAACTGCGTCTCAGCCCAAGTCCCGTTTTTCGGAACACCGATGACGCTAAAAACCTTTTTCCCTGCTTTTCTCTTGGCCGCTGTCACCCTCACCTGGGCCGACGCCCAGGGAACCCTCAAAACCGACGGCCACAAAGTGGTGTACAACGCGGTGATCTATACCGTGGACCCGGATCAACCCAGGGTGACCGCCATGGCCTGGGCCGCCGACGGCCGATTGCTGGCGCTGGGCACCGATGATGAGCTGCGTGCGGCATTCCCGTCCGCTCCAGCGCGCGATCTTGAGGGGCGGACTGTGATTCCCGGTCTGATTGACGCGCACGCGCATTTGTATGGGTTGGCGCAGTCGCTGACCCAGGCGGACCTGATGGGCACCGCCGGCAAGGCCGAAATCCTGGAAAAATTGCGTGAGCAGGAAGCCGGCCTGGGGCCGGGTGACTGGCTGCTTGGCCGCGGTTGGGACCAGAATGACTGGCTGGAAAAGCAACTGCCGACCAGGGATGACCTGGACCGGGCTTTTCCCGAGCGTCCCGTCTGGCTCAGGCGGATAGATGGCCACGCGGGCTGGGCGAACAGCGCGGCACTTGAGCGGGTTGAGCGTGACCTGAGTGGCGACTGGCAGCCGGATGCGGGTTTTATCCACCGGGACGCGGACGGAATCGCCAGCGGTGTGCTGATCGACCGCGCCATGGAACTTGTGCAGTCGAAGGTGCCGGAACCTTCGCGCCCCGTGATGGCGCGGGCGGTGAGCGAGGCCATTGCCGTGATGACCCGCCACGGATTGACCGGCGTACACGATGCGGGCGTCAGCCGCGATACGCTCGCGCTTTATTTGGAACTCATTGAGCGGGATGAATTTGATACGCGCGCCTATGTCATGGTGTCAGGGGCAGGTGAGCATCTGGAATGGCTGTGCGCGCGCGGCCCTGTCCACGAACCGACCGGCAAGCTGGTTGCGCGGTCGGTCAAGCTGTTCGAAGACGGCGCGCTGGGCAGTCGCGGCGCGGCGCTGCTGGCGGACTACAGCGATGATCCCGGTAACCGGGGGTTGTTGTTTCAAGCTGCAGAGCCCTTGCGCGAAGACATCGAGCGGGTTTTGCGATGCGGGTTGCAGGTAGCGGTCCATGCCATTGGTGATCACGGCAACCGTGCGGTGCTGGATGCGCTGGAGCAGGCGCTGCCCCGGGTTCCGGAAAACCCGGGCCGTCACCGCATAGAGCACGCCCAGGTATTGGATGAGCAAGACCTGGCGCGTTTCTCTCAGCTGGGCATTATTGCGGCTGTGCAACCCACGCACGCGACCAGCGACATGTACTGGGCCGGTGCGCGGTTGGGTCCGGGGCGCCTCCAGTATGCCTACGCCTGGCGATCGCTGCTGGATTCAGGCGCGCGCCTGGCATTGGGTTCAGATTTTCCTGTCGAGAAGGTCAATCCTATGCTGGGGCTGCATGCGGCCGTTACCCGTCAGGACGCGGACGGGTGGCCCGAGGGCGGCTGGCAGCCGCAGGAACGCATCACCCGTGAAGAGGCGCTGCGCGGGTTTACCCTGGATGCGGCCTGGGCCGGGTTCATGGAGTCGGACGTGGGCTCATTGAGCCCGGGCAAGTATGCGGATTTTGTCGTGCTTGACCGCGACGTGATGACGGTCCCGGAGCGGGAGATGACCGAGGTCCAGGTGCTGGAAACCTGGCTGGGCGGAAAGCCGGTTTTCGTCAAAGCTCCGCACTGAGCACATTGGCCGCCGGCGATCTGTCTCGGCGCGATACCCATGCTCTCACGGTGACGCTATAATGCGGGATTGGTTTCGACGCCCGGGGTTCCCCGGGCGTCCGCACATAAATTTGGTGTATTCACCACTGAGGAGCTGCGTCACGATGCGAATGATCGGTGAAGCCCTGACCTTCGATGATGTCACCCTGGTTCCTGCCTACTCGGACATTCTGCCCGGGGACGTGGACCTGGAAACCCGGTTGACGCGGGACCTGAGCCTGAAGATCCCCCTGATCTCTGCCGCCATGGATACGGTGACCGAGGCCCGGCTGGCCATTGCCCTGGCCCAGGAGGGTGGCATTGGGATCGTCCACAAGAACATGACGGCGCAAAGGCAGGCCGAGGAAGTCCGAATCGTCAAAAAGTACGAGGCGGGGGTGATCAAGGATCCGGTGACGGTCAATCCGCAGACCACCATCCGTGAAGTACTGGAAATCACCCATCGGCACAATATTTCTGGCGTTCCGGTGGTTGATGGTGGTGAACTGGTCGGCATCGTAACGGGCAGAGACATGCGGTTTGAGCGCAGGCTCGATGATCCGGTGCGCAATATCATGACGCGCAAGGACAACCTGGTGACGGTGACGGAAGGCGCCAGCCAGGATGAAATCCTGGAACTGCTGCACCAGCACAGGATTGAAAAAGTGCTGGTGGTGAATGATCGTTTCGAGCTTCGTGGCCTGATCACGGTTAAAGATATTCAGAAGTCCAGTGATTTCCCCAATGCCGCCAAAGACGCGCAGGAGCGACTGCTGGTGGGCGCCGCTGTGGGCGTTGGCGGTGATACCGAGGAGCGCGTTGCTGGACTGGTGGATGCGGGGGTCGACGTGATTGTTGTCGACACGGCGCATGGCCATACCAAGGGCGTGATCGATCGTGTCTCCTGGGTCAAGCAGAACTACCCCGATGTGCAGGTCATCGGCGGCAACGTAACCACGGCGGAAGGGGCGCTGGCCCTGGCTGAAGCGGGCGCCGATGGGGTCAAGGTGGGACAGGGGCCGGGCTCCATCTGCACCACCCGTATCGTTGCCGGGGTCGGTGTGCCGCAAATCACCGCAGTCAACCATGTATCCGCGGCACTGGCCGACCTGGGCGTGCCGGCGATCGCGGACGGGGGTATCCGGTTTTCAGGGGATTTTGCCAAGGCCATCGCCGCCGGCGCGCACACGGTGATGATCGGCTCTCTCTTTGCCGGTACCGAAGAGGCGCCGGGTGAGGTAGAGCTTTACCAGGGCCGATCTTATAAGTCATATCGCGGCATGGGTTCTCTCGGCGCTATGCAGGAAGGCTCCAAGGACCGCTATTTTCAGTTCGATACCGCTGCCGACAAACTGGTGCCGGAAGGTATTGAAGGCCGGGTGCCCTACAAGGGTCCTTTGGCGGGGGTGATACACCAGTTGATGGGTGGCCTGCGTTCGTCCATGGGTTACCTGGGCAGTAAAAACGTGGAGGTATTCCGCACCACAGCAAAATTCGCGCGGATCACCAATGCCGGGGTTCGAGAGAGCCACGCGCACGACGTACAGATCACCAAGGAAGCCCCCAACTACAAGTTGGGCTGAGCCGGGTCTGACCATGCACCAGGATATTCATCAGCATCGAATCCTGATTCTCGACTTCGGTTCGCAATACACCCAGCTGATCGCTCGCCGTGTGCGGGAAATCGGCGTGTACTGCGAAATCTGGCCCTGGGACGCGGATGACAGCGCGATCACCGAGTTTGCGCCATCGGGCATTATTTTGTCCGGTGGGCCGGAATCGGTGACAGAGGCAGGCAGCCCCAGGGCGTCCCGGGCCGTCTTTGATCTCAAGGTGCCTGTGCTGGGTATCTGCTACGGCCTGCACACCATGGCCGTGCAGATGGGAGGCGCGGTGGAAGCCTCCGATGAGAAGGAGTTCGGCTACGCCCAGGTCAGTATCACGCACGCCTCGCGGTTGTTCGAGGGGATCGAGGACCACATCGGTCCGGATGGCGGCGTGCTGCTGGACGTCTGGATGAGCCACGGCGACAAGGTGGTCAAACTTCCAGAGGGTTTCGTGCTGGATGCAGAGACGCCCTCAGCGCCCGTGACCGCGGTTTCGGATGAGTCCCGCGGCTATTACGGCGTGCAGTTCCACCCCGAGGTGACCCATACCGCCCAGGGCAAGCGCATCCTGAAGCGATTCGTGCTCGATATTTGCGGCTGCGAAGCGCGCTGGACCGCCGCGAATATCATTGAAGACGCTCTGGAGCGGGTTCGCGCCCAGGTGGGGCAGGGCAAGGTGTTGCTCGGCTTGTCAGGCGGCGTAGATTCCAGCGTGGTGGCGGCGCTGTTGCACCAGGCCGTAGGTGAACAGCTGACCTGTATATTCGTGGACACCGGTCTGCTGCGATATGAAGAAGGTGATCAGGTCATGGCTACCTTCGCCCGTCACATGGGCGTGCGCGTGATCCGCGTCAACGCGGGTGAGCGTTTTCTGAGTGCGCTGGCCGGGGTCGAGGATCCGGAAGAGAAAAGAAAGATCATCGGCCGCTTGTTTGTTGAGATTTTCGAGGAACAGGCCAACGCGCTGGAAGGCACGCAGTTTCTGGCGCAGGGGACGATTTACCCTGATGTTATCGAGTCTGCCGGCGCCAAGACCGGCAAGGCGCATGTGATCAAGTCGCATCACAATGTGGGCGGTTTGCCGGAAACCATGAAAATGAAACTGGTGGAGCCCCTGCGCGAACTGTTCAAGGACGAGGTGCGCACCATCGGGCTTGAACTCGGGTTACCTCGGGAAATGGTGATGCGTCACCCGTTCCCGGGGCCGGGGCTTGGCGTTCGCATCCTGGGTGAGGTCAGGCCGGAGTACGTAGAGCCCCTGCAG
>WTJD01000044.1 GCA_011524975.1 Lysobacterales bacterium | reverse complement strand
ATGGTGATTCAGTTCGTACAGGGTTCCGCAGTGATTAATGCGAATATTAATTCCTGAATCTAAAATCCATTTTTTGGCCTGGATCGCTCGTTCGGGTGATCGGTCGAGTATAAGCAGGCAAGTGCCGTCCATAGCGCTTGTTTGTTTATTCATCAATTTCCTAATAAAAAATATTTAATACAATAATTTATGATTGAAAACTAAAATAAATTTTAGATAATGCTTTGCTAGCCAATTATAGACGCAAGAGGGAATTTTGAGTTTTTCTGATCCGTCTTGCAATCCCCGAAAATGCTCGCTGGGTGGTAGTCAATCAGCCCCCAACAAGGCCGTGACGCGGGTTTTCCGTTCGGGCTAGAATAAGGGTTTGAATCCCAGGTAACTTTCGGCCCGATCATCTCAAGACAGGGCGCAGGTTCGCAGGCATCCCCGGAGTAAAAATGGCGACTTACAGCACCAATGAATTCAAGGGCGGTTTAAAAATCATTCTTGATGGAGACCCGTACACCATTGTCGAGAATGAATTTGTCAAACCCGGAAAAGGCCAGGCGTTCAACAGGGTCAAGGTGAGAAATTTGCTGACCGGAAGGGTCATCGAAAAAACATTCCGGTCGGGTGAGTCAGTGGAAGCGGCTGATGTTTTCGAAACCGATGTGCAGTACCTCTACAGCGATGGAGAGGAGTGGCATTTCATGCACCAGGATACCTTCGAGCAATACGCCTGCAGCAAAGATGCTGTCGGAGATGCAGCGGTGTGGATGAAGGAGGAGGACATCTGCCACCTGACGCTTTTCAACGGAGCGCCCATTTCCGTTCAGCCTCCGAATTTCACCGAGCTGGTCATCGTCGAAACCGATCCCGGTGTCAGGGGAGATACTTCGGGCAGCGGCGGCAAACCCGCTACCCTGGAGACAGGTGCCGTGGTTCGGGTCCCCTTGTTTGTTCAGGAAAACGAAAAGATCAAGGTGGATACCCGGACGGGCGAATATGTTTCCCGGGTCAAGGACTGAACCATGGGCGCCAGGCATCACGTGATACGCGTGGTGATCCATATGAGTCGTGTGCCCCGTTGGGCCTGAGCCCCGTGTCTTCATTGCAGGTTCTGGTACCCCGATATCTGGTTCCGGTAAAGCCGAGGGCACAGGTATTGGAGCAGCATGCCGTGGTGCTCCAATCCGGTCGAATCCGGGAGATACTGGACGTCGAATCGGCCAGGTCAAAGTACCCAAACGCTGTCTGGCTCGAGTTTCCCACACACGTCATGCTCCCCGGGCTGATCAACATGCACACCCATTCAGCCATGACTTTGCTCCGGGGGTATGCTGACGACCTGGAACTGAACACCTGGCTAAGAGATCACATCTGGCCAGCGGAAAAACGCTGGCTCAGCCCGGAGTTTGTTCGAGATGGCACTGAGTTGGCGATCGCCGAAATGCTGCGGTGTGGCACGACCTGTTTCAGCGAAATGTATTTTTTTCCTGAGACAATTGCCGATGTGGTCGATCAGGCCGGCATGCGTGCCTGCATAGGTTCGCCCATTATCGAATTCGAAACAGCCTGGGCGTCTGGTTTTGATCAGTACTTTGAGAAAGCCATGCGTTTGAGAGCCGATCTGCGCGGCCATGAACGATTGACCATGGCGCTCGCTCCTCACGCGGCTTACACGGTGACGGATTCGATGCTGGAACGGATCGCGGAAGCGTCCAGCCGGTATGATTTATGCGTCCACATGCACTTGCTTGAAATCGCGTGGGAGATTCAACACTCGCTGCAAGAGTTCAATGAACGACCGCTGAAGCGGCTGCAACGATTGGGGCTGCTCAACCATCGCTTCCTTGCAGTTCACATGGCGCATCTGAGTGACGATGACATCGAGTCACTCGCGGCCAATGAGGTCAATGTGATTCATTGCCCGGAATCCAACCTGAAACTCGCCAGTGGATTCTGTCCCGTCGCAAAACTGCAATCGGCCGGGGTTAATGTGGCGGTCGGCACCGATGGTGCCGCCAGCAACAACAACCTGGACCTGGTGGGTGAGTTGAGGACGGCAGCCCTCCTGGCCAAGGGTCTGGCGGGTGATCCCTGTGCCGTTGATGCGGCCACGGCCATTGAAATGGTGACGATCAATGCCGCGAAGGCGCTTGGCCTGGAAGGGTCCATAGGCTCAATTGAAACGGGCAAATCTGCTGACCTGTGTGCGATTGATCTGGAGTGGCCTGAGACCCAGCCAGTGCACCATGTGCTCTCCCAGGTGGTTTATGCTGCCTCCAGTCGTCAGGTCAGTGACGTCTGGGTGCAGGGTCAGAGATTGTTGAAAGAGGGGCATTTGATGACGCTGGATGTACCCGGTATTCGCGATCGGGCAAAAAACTGGAATCGTCGCATGGGTGTCCAGGCATGAATCGAGACTCATCAGCAATACCGCAAAATCTGGATGCCGCAGAGCGAGAGAAATTCAATCGCCTGGCGGCAAGCTGGTGGGATCCCAGGGGTGAGTCACGGCCGCTGCACGAACTCAACCCGGCACGCCTGCGGTTTGTGGCCGAACGGACAGATCTGGACGGAAGCAAAGCCGTCGACGTGGGCTGTGGCGGAGGACTGTTGTCCGAGGCGCTGGCAGCGGCCGGCGCCCGTGTCACAGCCATCGATATCGCCGACCAGGCACTCGCGGTGGCTCGTTTGCATTTACTAGAATCCGGCCTCGAAGTGGATTATCTGGAGATGACCGCTGAACGCCTGGCGGCCGAGCAGCCCGCCCGCTTCGATGTGGTTACCTGCATGGAAATGCTGGAGCACGTTCCGGACCCAAGATCCATCGTATCGGCATGCGCGGAACTCACGGCGCCAGGCGGCGATTTATTTTTCAGCACGCTGAACCGGACACCCGCGGCTTTCGCCCTCGCCATCATAGGCGCTGAGCATCTGGCCCGTTTGCTGCCCAGAGGTACCCATCAATATGAGAAATTCATCAGGCCCTCGGAGTTGCTGGATTGGTTGAGAGCCGCGGGGTTGCACATCTGCGAAGTCAGTGGCCTGCACTACAATCCCATACTGCGAACGGCAAGGGTAGGGGGGAATGTAGCGGTGAACTATCTGGTCCATGCAAAGCGGCCGCTGACGGAATGATGATTCAGGGCGTTCTTTTTGACCTTGATGGTACCTTGCTGGATTCTGCGCCGGACCTGGTTGCAGCGCTTAACCACGTTCGTGAATCCGAGGGCATGGCACCGGTGGAGGTCGGCGCCTACCGCCGATTCGTTTCCCGTGGTGCGCTGGGCTTGATCAACGCAGGCATGCCGCAGGCCGACGAAGCTCAACTGGAGCGCCGCAAGACGAAATTGCTGGATCACTATGCGGGAAACAGCATGAACCAGACAAAGCCATTCGATGGAATTGCCGAGTCACTGGATACGCTGGCCAGTTGGGGTATCCCATGGGGTATCGTGACCAACAAACCCGAATTCCTCACCCTGCCCATACTGGAGCATCTGGGCTGGAAGGCGCTGGCAGGCTGCGTCATATGTGGCGATACGCTGGCATGGAAAAAGCCGCATCCCGCGCCGGTGACCATCGCCTGTGAGCTGTTGCGGCTGCCGCCGGAAAAGGTGGTTATGGTGGGTGATGACTTGCGGGACATCGAGTCGGGGCGCAAGGCGGGTGCCCAGACAGCGTGGGCGGCCTATGGATACGTCAACGGAGAGGTGAGCGACGAGGATCTTGCCGGCTCTTTTATTCTCGATGCGCCCGCGGATCTGCTCTCCATTCTGCCGCAGAGCGACGCGCAGTTCAGCGTGCCACCCTCATCATGACCGAAGTCTCACCTCAGTCCGAAGTCACCTGCAAAGGCGGATGCCACTGCGGAAGCGTTTGCTACAGGGCCCGTCTGCCGGACCCAATTCGGGCCTTTCGCTGCAATTGTTCAATCTGCAGCCAGACGGGATTCATTCATGTCTTTGTTCAGCAGGCGCACTTCGAACTGCTGGAAGGGCATGATGAACTGGTTGAATATCAGTTTCATACCCGCACCGCTCGCCACCTGTTTTGTGGAAAATGCGGCGTCAAATCGTTTTATGTGCCCAGATCCCATCCAGAAGCGTTCAGTTTGAACCTGAACTGCATCGAGTTGCCCGCCGAGATCGAGGTCATAACCGGCGAATTTGATGGTAGAAACTGGTCAGAAAACATCAGACGGCTGCGCTCGGAGCGGGATGATTAAGCCATCACGCGCGAGAGTTGCAGGATGTCTGCCTCTAAGGTGGGCTCAACTGGCCGTCATGATGTGCCTGGTCTCTTGTACCACCGTTGAATTCGAGGGGACGGACAACCGCCTGGCGGTTTCGCCCGCGCAAGTGGTTGCGGCCCCCGAAAGCGTTCGGCCGGGTACGGTCGTATGGGGAGGCCGAATACTCGAGATAGTGAACCTGGAATCTGGGACCGAAATTCTGGTTTTGGCGTTGCCACTGAACAGTGGCAACGTTCCCCGTATTGAACAGCAATCCATCGGCCGGTTCGTGGCCAGGAAACAAGGCTACCTTGAGCCCATGGATTTTGCGCCCGGTCGTTATGTCTCCCTGGCGGGTGATTTGCTGGGCACCAGTGGTGAATGGCAATACGAGGGCACCTCGGTGGACCTGCCGCTGGTCGAGATTCGACAACTGCACCTATGGCCCGCTAATCCATCCAGTTGGCATCGTAGAATGAACGTCGGGATTTCGATTGCCGTGCACAAGTGAATGGTTGGTCAGTCTTTGTCGCCGATGATGTCCGGCCCTTTGCCGGCGGTTTTTTCATAAACGCCTTTTTCCAGCTTGCGATACTGGGTAAATCCCTTTTTCTCGATGTCTTTCTCTTTCAGGCTCGGCGTCGCAGCGCTGATGTTGGGCGCCCCAATGACCTTTTGGACACCACGATTACAGCGCGGGCAACATTTCAACGGCTCGGAATTCAGTTTTTGCAGTTTTTCAAACCCGACGCCGCATAGCGAACAACCCGGGCCGTCACTGCACTGATACACATAGATGGGCAAGTGAAGGCTCCTGATTCAGAGTCTCATGGCAATCAATCTGAGAGCATCACGCCTGAATCCAGCGAAGTCAACCGCCCCGAAAGGAATGCGTGTCGAGTGACCACCGATGTTTTCTGGCTCGCGGTCTGGCGCTAAACTGGGGTACTGTATTTTCTGACCTTCATGACATTAATGACGAAACCCATCGTATTGATAACAGGAGCGGCTGGCGGATTGGGAAGAGCGCTGGCGTTTGAGCTCGCGCAAGCCGGTACCGAATTGATGCTACTGGATAAGGACTCGCGCGGCCTGGATCAACTCTATGATCAATTGCTGGCGAATAATTTGCCCGAGCCGGCACTTTGCCCTTTGGATCTGGCGCATGCAGGCCCGGAGGCCTACCTGGAACTGGCCTCGATTTTTGAGCAGGAATTTGGGGGCTTGGACCACGTGGTCCATTGTGCTGTTCATTTCGAGGGTCTTACCCCACTGGAGCAGATTGCCCCAGGCCAATGGGCAACAGCGATGCAGGTGAATCTGACGGCGGCCTGGGCGCTGACGGTTTCATGCCTCCCGCAGTTGAAGAAATCTCCGGATGCGAGCGTGACGTTCCTTATGGATGATCCGGATCGCAGTCGAGCCGCTTTCTGGGGCGCTTATGGAATTGCCAAAGCTGCAGTGACCAGCATGACTGAGATCATGCGACAGGAGTGGGAAAATACGGGGATCAGGGTACAAACCTTTAACCCCGGGCCCATGCGGACCACATTTCGCGCGGATGCATTCCTGGCGGAGGATCCGGCCGAATTGCCCCAGCCCGCGTCTGCCGCGGCGTTGTTGGCACAGACCGTGCTGCGCCACAAGGCAGAGGGTCAATCCTGAGCAGTGACCTGGGCCGCGGCCTCGCAACCGATGATGGCTTGTTTGGTCGGTACGCCCCAACGGTAGCCGCCCATTTCAGCAGCGCTGGTGATCACGCGGTGACAAGGGATCAGTAAAGCGACGGGATTTTGACCGATCGCGGTTCCGACAGCGCGCGCTGCTTCTGGTTTACCCACGGCACGGGCAATCTGTCCATAGCTGCAATGCGTGCCCGATGGGATGCTCAATAAGGCCTGCCAGACGCTCAGCTGGAAGGGTGTTCCATGCAGCCAGATCCGCAAGGAGCCTTCTTTTTTCCTGGCAAATATGCTCTTGGCAAGCTCATTCGCTCTTCCAGGGCGTTCCCGGTATTCGGCTGCAGGCCATTGCCCTTTCATCTTGAGTATTGCCTGGGGCTTTTTGTCGTTGTGACAGAATCCAAGAAAACACAATCCAAGATCTGTCCATCCGATCAAGGTCTCGCCAAAAAGAGAGCGGCTGATTCCGTATGAGATTCGCACACCTGTCCCGGCCTTTCGAGCCTGCCCCGGCGTTATGGCTTCTGTGCTGATCATCAGATCATGCAACCTGCCAGGGCCGGAAAGCCCGCAGTCCAGGCTGGTGTCGAGTACGGTGCGTCCCGCCTTCAGGCGGGCTTTGGCTTTCTCCTTGGTCAAAAACTTAACGAACTGCTTTGGGCTCACGCCCGTGAAGTGCTGAAATGTTCGCTGGATGTGTGATTCGCTCAGATTGAACCGCTCTGATAGCGCCGAGAGGCCAGGTTGTTGCGCCTGGTTTTCGATCAACCAATACAGCATGTCGGCGATCAGTGCATGTTGCCGGTCTTGTTTCATGCCGACATTGTAGTACCGTGATTATCCACGACCACCCGATTCTTGTTATCGGTGATCGGGGCTCAGTTGAATGGAGGTTTTATGTCCGAAGACCTGTTTCTCAAAATTATCAATCGTGAGATTCCCGCTGACATCGTTTTGGAAAATGATGAAATACTGGCGTTCAGGGATGTGAACCCGCAAGCACCCGTCCACATCCTGGTTATCCCCAAAAAACACATCAGAACGATCAACGATCTGGAAGCCCCTGATGCTGAATTGGTGGGCAAATTGTTTCTTGCAGCCAAGGAAATAGCCAATTTGGAAGGGTTGGCGGAAGCGGGCTATCGCGTGGTCATGAATTGTAATGAGGGCGCTGGACAGTCGGTCTTTCACATCCACTTGCACCTGCTCGGGGGCAGGGCGCTTGGCTGGCCACCTGGATAACGCAATAAAGTTTGAGATTTCTGACAATCTCAAACCTGACTGTTGCGGTTCTCTCTGTTCAAGACCGCCCCAACACGGAGAAAATGCCCCTGCTTGCGCAGGGGCAAAAGCTCTCGTTGGTATCGCTTAAATGGACTTGCTCTATCGTTAACGCATCGCCGCTTCAAACCGGGCGTGACCGCCGCCCGCGCCGCCTCTTGCGCAGAGACCAGTGTTTCCGATGACGGGAACGTCATTAAACGTAGTCACTACGCTGGAATTACTATCCAAAACGGATACTGTAGCGCTTGAACATCCCATGGTGATTTCCATGTGCATGCCCGTGCCGCGAGGGAGTGTGATGGCAATGGCCTCGGAGCCGGTGCCAGAACCAGCGACCAATATCGTGGAACCATCCGCAGACTCCGATTCCCTACCAGTTCCGGACTCGGCAACTTCTGTGCCTGTCCCAACCCCGGCTATTTCGGTTCCGGTGCCTGAGCCAGCGACCTCTATGCCCGTGCCTGAGCCAGCGACCTCTATGCCCGTGCCTGAGCCAGCAACCTCTATGCCCGTGCCTGAGCCAGCAACCTCTTTCCCAGTGCCTGAGCCAGCAACCTCTATGCCTGTGCCTGAGCCAGCAACCTCTTTCCCAGTGCCTGAGCCAGCAACTGTCAAGTTATCATTGGCTGGGGCCAGACCTATTTCCGTCAAGTCGACTTGGGAATATATGCCGTTTAGCGAAGCTACTCCCGCAAAAACACTGCCCTCAATAGCCCAAGACACCGTGACTGTTCCCTGATCAGTAGCGACCATGAGTGCGCCCTCTGGTCTAAGATCAGAGGCCAAAACACTGCTGCTAAAAGTGACAGCGGTGAGAGCAAGAGCCATCAAGTGTTTTTGGATGCCTGAACCGGCTTTTTCTATTCCGGAACCTTCCTTCTCGATGCCAGAGCCTGCTTTTTCGATGCCAGAGCCTGCTTTTTCAATACCGGACCCTGCCTTCTCAATACCTGATCCACTTTTCTCAATCATCCAACGAGTCATGATTATTCTCCTCATTTTGGGGCTTTGGTGCCCTTTGGTTAAAAACAAATGCCATTCATACAGTGCGGGACAGCGATTCCGCTGCCTTCCGGACTTGCTTTAATAAAACTCGTGTTTACAAATTTAAAACAATGTATTGCTCATTCCTCAGATTCTTCATCTGAGTCATGCCCTCCCCATTGATACCAACCGAAACCAACGGTCAGTTGCCCAGGGCCCTTTTTTTCTTCCTCAAAACTTTCCAGCAACGCTTCCCCCTCTTTAATCTGCTTTTCCAACAGCCTTCTGGCTTCCTTTCTAAATTCCACGTAGTTGTTAGGGGATAGCCTGTAAGTCCATCTACCTTGTTGAGGTACTCGCAGATCCGATTCGGTCGTCATGTTATGAATCACCGCGCTCAGTACTCGAGAGGATTCATAGAGCGCTATATCGGTCATTTTTGCCCTATCACTTGAGAGGGGTGAGTAATATTGAGATACCATTTCGACAGATTCTGTCGCCCCTTTAATCAAGCGGATATTTTCCGAAGCTATAAGTTTGTCGATAACGGTCTTTACAGTCACATTTCGCCCGACTGCTTTTAAAACTAAACCTTGAAAGGTTCTTCCTCTTCCCTCAAGTGGCAAGATTGCGGGTTTGCCGTCATCGTCTTTGAAGAAGGTGTCGTTTGCCCACATGTCCAGGAGCGCGCTCTCGGCGGAAAAACTAGTTGGATCGAGAGAACTATCAATATCAGAGTTTAAGACGTTGGATACGACCCGTGTGTCAAGGCCAGTAAGCAATGCTAGTGCACTTTTAGTTGGCCGAGTTCCTTCTCGTGCGAGTTTCCTCTCCGCTTCCTCCACATAGATTTTTTTGAGTATTTCTAGAAGAGCAGGGAACGATACAGAGCCAACCAACAGGCGCACTATGCGAC
>WTJD01000237.1 GCA_011524975.1 Lysobacterales bacterium | reverse complement strand
CGGCCTCAACCGGGGCCGTTTGGCGGTTTCCGCACGTGGATATCGTATTTGGTCATCAGCGCCTGGAAGTTGGTGCGCTGCATACCAGTCTCGGCAGCAGCCTGAGTCACATTCCAGTCGTTGCGATTGAGCGCCTCCAGCACGAACACGCGCTCCAGGTCCTCCACGGATTTTTGACGAGCGCGTTTTTTCAAGGCCTTGAGTTCCTCGCTGGATCGCGGCGCATCGTATTCAGACAAGTGCGGCGATTCCATGATATTCAAAAGATGGCCTCGCCTGATGGTGTTTCCTGTGGCCAGGATGACCGCCCTGTGGATGGTGTTCTCCAGTTCGCGCACATTGCCCGGCCACTCGTAATTGGCCAACAGGTTCATGGCCCCGGGTGAAAATTCCCTGACGCCCTTGTCCAGTTCCTCGTTGAAAATGCGCAGGAAATGAAAGGCCAGCGCAGGTATGTCCTCTCTTCGCTCGCGCAGCGGCGGCAACTGAATGGGAAAAATATGGATGCGGTAAAACAAATCATCCCGAAACTCGCCGCTGGCCACCATGCCTTGCAGATCCTTGTTGGTGGCTGAGACCAGGCGCACATTGACACTCCTGGTACGGGTGTCGCCCACCGCCTTGAACTCGCGCTCCTCGATAAACCTGAGCAGCTTGGCCTGGGTGGACAAGGAAACATTACCGATCTCATCCAGGAACAGCGTGCCGCCATCGGCCTCCTGGAACAGGCCCTTCTTATCCGATATCGCCCCGGTGAATGACCCCTTGACGTGACCGAACAGTTCGCTCTCCAGCAGGTTTTCACTCAGCGAAGTGCAGTCCACCGCCACAAAGGGTTTATCGCGGCGCAAGCTGTTGTAATGGATGGCCCGCGCGATCAATTCTTTACCGGTGCCGCTCTCACCGTGAAGCAGCACGGTGCTGTTGGTGGGGGCGCAGCGGGCCACCAGGCGAAACACATTTTGCATGGCGGGGCTCGAGCCGATGATATTGTCCAGGTGATAGCGCGCGGTCTCGCCTTTCAGCGCGATGTTCTCCTGCAGCAGTTGTCGTCGCTCAAATACCCGCTTGACGGCCATTTGCAGTTCACCGGGATCAAACGGCTTGGGCAGGTAGTCGAATGCGCCCAGTTTCATGGCTTTGACGGCCGCCTCGACTTCGTGCAGGCCCGTGATCATGATGACATCGATGTCGGGGTGCGATTCCTTGACGCGTTGCAGCACCTCGAGACCATCGATCCGCGGCATCTTGATATCCAGAATGAGCAGATCGAAATACTCGGACTCGAGCATGGAGAGCCCGTCCAGCCCGTCATGACAGGTCCTGATGTCGTAATCCAGATCGGCCAGAATCCGCTCACAGCTTCGCAGGACGATCTCTTCGTCGTCGATAATCAGTATCCGCCCGCTCATCGGCCCATTCATCCTTCATTCCCCAGCGGTAAATAGATGTGAAACGTGGTCCCCTGACCCAGCTCGCTTTCCACCCGGATATCTCCGCCATGGGCCAATATCGCACCATGACTGACGGAGAGCCCAAGCCCTGTTCCCTTGCCAACCTCCTTGGTCGTGAAAAACGGGTCGAATATCCTGGCCATGTCTTCAGCGGAAATGCCGCAGCCCGTGTCGGACACGCTGACCTCAACGGCCTCGACCGCCTCCGCGCCCTCGGTCAGCAACACAGGCTCAGGGCACACTGCCGTCTTGAGCGTGATCCGCCCGCGCTCGCCAATGGCATGCTGGGCGTTGACCAGCATGTTCATCACCACCTGCTTGACCAGGTCCTCGTCCACCCAGATGATCGGCAAATCCTCATCCAGTGACAGAACGACCTCGATCTCCGACAGCCTGGCCTGTTGCTCAACCAGGCGGGCCGCATCGGCTATGAGTTCGTTGAGATTGCAATATTGCTTGTCAGGTGCTTTCTCCCGCGCAAAATCCAGCAGGCGACGAATGATGGTCGCGCAGCGTTTGGTCTCCTTGATGACCAGGTCCAGGTCCTCTGCCTCAGGGGCGTCATCTTCCATGCCCTGGCGCACCAGGGTGGCGAAGGTCAGCACGCCGGTCAGGGGGTTATTGAGTTCGTGAGCGATACCTGCCGCCAACATGCCCACCGAGGCGAGCTTCTCGCCGCGTACCGCCTCCGCCTGGGCAACCTGCAGCTCCCTGGTTTTTTCCTCTACCTTCTGCTCCAGCGTACGGGCCCAGTCTTCGAGCTTGCGCTGCGATGCATTCAACGCCTCGGTCATGTCATTGAAGGCGCGTGTCACCCGCCCGATCTCATCGTCACTGCGCACCGGCAGCTTTCGGTCCAGAGCGCCCGCTGAAAGCGCCCGGGCGCCATCCTCCAGCTCATGCAGCGGCAGATAGACGATGCGGTGAATCAGGAACCCGGTGACCAGCGCGGCTGCCAGCAGAAAACCCGCGGAAAACCCCGCCAGCGTGTATGAATTTCTCTGCAGGTCGCGCGTCAACGCGTCCAGCGGCAGGACGATGTCCAGCACACCCAGCACCGTCTGCGAGGCATCATGGGCATGACAGGCCGCCTCATGGCAGGAAGGCTCATTGGAAATCACACGCGTATTGCCCAGCATATGCCGGCCATCGGCACTCTCGAAGAACCGGGCCCGCTCCTCCATCGGCTCCTCGGAACCGGAACGCACCGATACATGGCATTTTTCACAGGACTCAGCCTGCAGGTCGATGACCCGGCCCACTTCCTCGGGTATTGAGGAATGGATGATGGCGCCGTCCTTGCTGATCACTCTGACCCGGTCAATATCCTTCTGCTCAGCCACGTCCCTGATGATTTGATCGATATGCGAGGGTTGATTCTGCAGCATGGCGAACCGGGTGCTCTTGACCACCACCTGCGCCATCTGGTTGGCGTGGCTGACGGAGCGCTGCAGGATCTCCTCGCGCTGATTGCCGATCATGAGAAGCGTAAACACAAACAGCACCAGGGCCAGGGCCAGGCCCAGGTAAAGCACGATCTTCCACTTGAGGCTTCTTCTTGTCATCCAGTCACCACCACGGGTGCTGACCCATCGTGCGGGCATGGCCGAAAATCAGCCTCAACCAGCCCGCAAGCGCCATTCACCCAACGCGATGTCAGCCCTCCATCGCCTCACTCCGCGCCGCCGGCAACCTTCATGGCGCCAGCCGCTGAGCCAGACCGCCCGATTAGCGCCCGAACCCGGTCCAGCAAAGGCGCGCCGTCCAGTTGCTGGAATCGATAGCTCACCCTGGCCAGGGGCGGCTTCACGTCTATCGCCAGGTTGAGCCTACCCGGGCAGGCGTCCACCACGCAGACCGCCTCTTCCGCCTCGACACAGGCGTGAATGGTCTCCCGCAGTTCCGCGCGTTGCCGGTCGGAATAGCCCATCGCGGGTAATACCTGGCCCAGGTGGGGATTCTGCGCATAGGTGTCGCGGATGGTTCCAACGGCCCAGGGTCGCGGATCGACCGGTACCGCACCGGCTTTCAACGCGGCTACCGTTCCGGCGCCATGGGGCATACCGCCGTGCGTGACCGTGGGCCCATCCTCCACGACCAAAACTTTCCGCCCTTCCAGAGGCACCGGCGCTTCGATAGTGATGTCCAGGTCGGATGCGATCACGGGCGCGTCCGGGTTCAACTCCGCCGCGTGCCGCCTTACCGCGGCGATCTGCGTCTCTGTGGCAGAGCCGGTTTTGCTGATCACCAGCACATCGGCCCGGCGGAAGTTGACCTCACCCGGGTACCAGGCGGTTTCGTGCCCTGCGCGCAGCGGGTCCACCACGACAATGTCGAGATCGGGGCGAATGAACGAAAAATCGTTGTTTCCGCCGTCCCACAGCACCAGGTCGGCGTCTTCCTGCGCCCGCTCGAGGATGGCGGCGTAATCCACACCCGCGTGGATGGGAATGCCCATTTCCACGTAGGGTTCGTATTCTTCCCGCTCCTCGATCGTGCAGTCGTGGCGGAGCAGATCCTCCACGGTCTCAAAACGCTGTACCGACTGCGCCGTCAGGCGCCCATAAGGCATGGGATGCCTGATCACGGCGACCTTAAACCCCTCCGCGGAGAGGTTCCGGGCCAGCCACTGGGTCAACGGACTTTTACCCGCGCCCGTGCGGGTTGCCGTCACGCTGATCACGGGCAAGCGGGCATGCAACTGGGTCTGCTGCGGGCCCAGCATCATGAAGCTGGCACCTGCAGCCTGGACCAGGCTGGCCTTGTGCATCAGCTCTTCGTGCGAAATATCGCTGTACGCGAAAAAAACAATATCGATGCCCAGCGTTCGAATCAGCCCGGGCAGTTCCGATTCATCATGAATGGGGATGTCGCTGTCATACCGGGGTCCGGCCAGTTCCGCCGGGAACGAGCGTGAATCGATAAATGGGATCTGGGCGGCCGTAAAAGCACGCACGCAGAAAGCCGGGCTGTCCCGCAAAAATGCCAGGTAGTTATGAAAATCGCGCCCGGCGGCGCCCATGATGATGCAATCAAAAACCTCTTTCATGGCTGTGTCTCCTCCCCGGCCATCACTGCAGCAAACGAATGTTGTGCGCTGCTGAAATCTCGTGCAGCTGCTTGGGCCACACCGTTACGCTGACTTCGCCCAGGTGGGCCTTTCTGAGCAACAGCATGTAAACCCGGGACTGGCCGATCCCCCCGCCAATGCTCAACGGGATCTCATCTTTGACGATGGCCTGGTGGTACGGCGTTTCCAGTAGATCCATCTGACCACTCATCTCGAGTTGTCTGATCAGGCTCTCGGCCGTTACCCGCACACCCATCGAACTCAACTCATGACGCCGACAGGTCACCGGGTTCCAGACCAGGATATCGCCGTTCAGACCGTGCATCGGCCGGCCCTCATCAGACACGGTATCGCTGACCCAGTCGTCGTAGTCGGCGGCGCGCATCTCGTGCGGATAGCCGTCGGCCAGCGGCCATCCTATGCCGTAGATAAAGACGGCCGGATATTCCTGCAGCAAACGGGTCTCACGCTGCTTGCGCGGCAGGTCGGGGTACATCTCCAGGATCTCCTCGGCATGTATGAACTTGAGTTCCTCCGGCAAACGCGGATAGCGCGGGTCATCCAGCTGCGGGAACATGTCCAGCGCCAGTTCCTCGGCGCTGACCAGCACCTTCCAGATGTTTCGCACGGTGCCCTGTAGATAGGACAGGCTGCGCTGCTCCTGGCTGATGACTTTTTCCCAGTCCCATTGATCGACATAGGCGCTGTGATCGTGATCGAGAAAATAGTCCTTGCGCACGGCGCGCATGTCCGTGCAGATGCCCTCGTCAATGCCACAGTCGAAGGTTTTCAGCGCCATTCTTTTCCACTTGGTCGCTGCCTGAACGACCTGGGCGGGTATGGGGCTTTCCAGGCCCAGGCCGCACGGGAACTCGACCGGAGTGCGTGAGCCGTCCCGGTCGAGCATGTCGTTGACACCGCTGTCCCGATCCACGATCAGGGGCACCTGGACCATCATCAGGTTCAGCGCCTCACACAGGCCTTTCTCAATGTGGTCTTTCACCGCGTACAGTGCTTGCATGGTTTCTCTGGGCGTCAGCACGGAACGGTAATCGTCCGGCAAAGCGTCGGCGACATCTGTGTAAGTCCCGACACCGGGTCCCGCCAGGTCGGCTAGTTTGTCTGACATGGTTGAGGCTCCTGTGATGCTGTTAACGTGCGGGCAAGTGACCTGAATAAAGACAGGCCTCAGTCTGTGCCAAAGCGTGCCATCGCGCGGGGCCGGGCGCATTGATGGATGTCATTCGCCTCATTCATCCGGCTCAGTCAGGTGATCTGTGTGATGCAGGTCAATCCGAACGCACAGCAATCCCGCTATATTCACCTAACCCCATGAATTTGAGATAAATTTGTGAGAACCCTGCCCCAAGCGATGATGCTCTCGGCAACGCTTGCCTGCGCCGTTCAGGCCTGGGGGCTGGACGTGGAACCGGTGGTTGCCGGCTGCGAGTATTGCCACGGCGTCAACGGAATCTCGGTGGACGGCCATATTCCCATTATCGCGGGACAGCCCGAGGCGCTGATCGCGGTCGCTCATGAGCAATTCAAGGACTGGGCACGGGCCTGCACAACACTCAAACCGCCGAGGGGTGGTGAGGAAATGGCCATGACCAGCATGTGCGAGATCTCATCTTCCCTGGATACGACTACCATCAACGCCTTGGCAACCCACTATGCCGCCTTGCCCTTTGTACCTGCCCCGCAATCTTTCGACCCTGCCCAAGGGGTCGAGGGCGCCCGGCTGCACCAGCTGTATTGCGCGTCATGCCATTTGAATGGAGGCGCGAAAGCCGGGTTCGCGGGTCGGCTCGCGGGGCAATGGACGCCTTACCTGGCGCTGACGCTGGAGCGCATCAAGCGCGAGGAGATCACCGTACCGCACGTGATGCAGCACAAAGTGAGCGAATTTTCAGAGGCTGAAATCAGCGCTTTGCTGAATTTCTGGGCCAGCCAGCAGGAATAAGACCGCACCGGAGCGGCCGATAAGGCCATGGCCTTCGACCGCCCGTCTACCCACACGGGTTACCGGGAGGGGGCAACACAAGGGGACCGCACCCTCATTGGCTTTGCCCGGAATAGCGCCCGGAATTGCGCCCAGATTAGCGCCCGGAATAGCGCTGCTTCAGCGCGCTCAAGCGAAACACAGCCGCAGAACCCGCCGTGAACAGCGCCACGGTGCCCAGGATGAGCGCCATGCGCAGCCAGGGTGCGCCCATATCAGCCCTTATGGTGGCGATCTTGAGCAAAGTGTAGATCCACTCGAAGGCGCCGAGAATGAGCGCGACCGTAACCACCGTCGGCACCCAGCTGCGCTTGAACAGCAGAAGCACCGGCAATGCCAGCGACATGGCGACGATGGCCTCTTGTCCGGCGCGGTAAAAATGCGCTGCGAGCAACAGGGCGCTGAGCAATACAGGCAACAAGCGAATCACGTTCATGGGCTTTTGATCTCTTTGAAAGTGCCCGGACCCGCCAGGCTTGCGGGCCCGGGCACCCGCGCCTTAGCGGCGCGTCGCAACGACTTTCTGGAACAGCTTGCCGAAGAAGTTCTCCTTGCGCCATTCAAACGCATCGGGCTCTTCTGCAAAATCCCGAATCTCATGATGCCAGAGACCCTTGGCGAAGGGTTCCAGAGTGTCGAAAACGAAACTGGTGATGGGTTTCAGCGGATGCCACCAGTGTGGTTTGTCATAATCGATGAACACCAGCTTGCCGCCGGGCCTGACCTTGGACAGCAACACGTTGACCGCCCGTTTCTTGTCCTGGTCGGGTATTTCATGCAGCAGGAAGTAAGAGATGGCGACATCGAACTGCTTGTCACTCAGATCCATGACATTGGCATGGTGCAGGCTGACATGCGGGAACCGGTGCAGTCGACGATAGGCATTGGTCAACTGGACCTCGGCCACATCCACCAGCGACAGGTGCCCTTCTTCACCGATTCGTTCGGCCAGCAAAGGCAGATACTGACCATAGACACAGGTGGACTGCAAAACATTCTGGCCGGGCTCTACCTCCGCGAATGCTGAATTACGCAACTTCACGTGTTGATTCCACAGGATCAGACGCACCACCGGTTCGTGATTCAGCCATCGAACATTGCGCGGATCCAGGTAGGCCCAGCGGTAAATTTCTTCCAGGTAGGCCGGTACCTCCGGCTTCTGTCCGGGTGTGACCAGGCGGATGGGGGGCGCCTTGGCCTGGGGCACCGGGTGTGTCGCGGGATTGACGTGCTTCAGACTGACAGTGGCTGAGTCCATTTTTTCGACCTCTTGTTGTCGTTGCGGGTTGATCCCTTGCTGGGTGGCCGGGCTCATGTCTGCCTGGAGAGCGGCGACCCGGGATCTTTTGGTTTCGAAGATACTCTAGCGGGGCAGGTGGGCAGATGGATGACCCCCGTCAACATGTACTCAACGCAATCGGTCGGTGCGCACAATGATTGACTCATGTCAGGCGCATCAATTGAAACGGGTGTTCTGGCCGCATGCCCCTGACCGCAAGACCCGGTCCATGAACAGGAGACAGGCAGGCGCGCAAGCGGCTAAAAGCGCTGCCATCTGCCGGGTCGCATCGCGTGACGCCCATCGCCACAGGCCATCGCCACAGGCCATCGACTCGATGGCGCGTTGTATACTGCGATGAAACACACCCATAACCCGAAGCCGGATGCCCGCTGGAACCGACAGAGACCTGGCACCGGATCGGCGCAAAAAATGGAGATGTCCCATGACAAGAACAACCGGCTGGTTAACCTTGCTGTCCCTGGCGGCTTGTGTCTGCGCGAAAAGCGCCTGGGCCGAAACGCCCCTCGAGCGGGGGACCTATCTGGTACGCTCGATCGTCGCCTGCGGCAACTGCCACACGCCCAAGGGGCCCGAAGGGGATTTACCCGGCCAGGAACTGGCCGGCATGGCCAACGTTGATAACAACGACATGTGGACCGCAAACGGTTCCAATATCACACCGGATACTGAGACGGGCATCGGCGACTGGAGCGCCGAAGAGCTGGCTGTCGCCATCCGCGAAGGACGGCGCCCGGATGGCACCACCATTGGGCCGCCCATGCCTTTCGGGCTTTACCGGCAACTGTCGGATGAAGACCTTCACGCCATTGTGACTTATGTTCAACAGGTACCAGCCGTGAGCAACGCGGTGCCGGCGTCAGAATACCGGGTACCCCTGCCGCCCAACTACGGCCCTCCGGTTGAGCATGTACCCAGCGTCAGTCGCGAGGACACGGTGGCCTACGGGGCCTACCTCGCGGGACCGCTGGGTCACTGTATCGAGTGCCATTCACCCCTGGGGCCGAATGGCCCTGACATGGCCAATAACCTGGGCGCGGGTGGATTTGTGTTTAACGGGCCCTGGGGCCAAAGCGTGTCCAGCAACATCACGCCCACCGGACTGGAGCGCTGGTCTGACGAGGAAATCAAAGCCATGATCACCCAGGGCCAACGTCCGGATGGCAGCCCGATGAAGCCACCCATGCCCTATACCTATTACGCGAACATGACGGAGGAAGACTTGAACGCCATCGTGGCTTACCTCCGGCAATTGCCGCGTCG
>WTJD01000019.1 GCA_011524975.1 Lysobacterales bacterium | reverse complement strand
CGCGCTGCAACCGGATGAACGGCTGCCGGCAGCCGTTCATCCGGTTGCAGCGCGCCGCGTATTGCGCCTGGCCCTGGGAACGGCCCTGTGCCTGCTGGTGTCACAAATCGCCAACTGGCCGATGTCGTACATCGCACCGGTGCTAACGCTGACCATACTGGGACTGCCTTTTCCGGCGCCCGGCCTGAAAAAGGGGATAGGGTTGGTGATCGCCCTCCTGGGGCCCATGACGTTGGGGCTTTTGCTGCTACCTTTCCTGACGCACGCACGCTGGGCGGGCATTATCCTGGTGGCGCTGGCTCTGTATTACAGCTTTCTCTACACGGCCCGTGGCGGGTCGGCAGCACTGGGGACTTTCATGACCGTCGGCCTGACGCTGGTGGTGACCATTGGCTCCGTCAACGGCGGCTTGCTGATCGTTCTGATCCAGTCCCTGGGCATCAACGCGGTTTTCGGCGTGTTGTTTGTGTGGGTGGCGCATGCCTTGCTTCCCGACCCGCCCGAGGTCCGGGCGCTGTCGGGTCAGCAGAAGCCCCCGGTGCCGGCGCCCGATGCAACGGCGGCCCGCCTGAAGGCCCTTCGTTCATTGCTGGTCGTCCTGCCCATCACCCTGTTGTTTCTGTTCATGAGCGGCAGCCCGGCCTACACCGTGGTCATGATCAAGGTGGCTTCCATGGGGCAACAGGCCAGCGCTGGAACCAGCAGGCAAATGGGCCAATCCATGTTTGCCTCCACATTCTGGGGCGGCCTCGCGGCCGTTGTGGCCTGGAACCTGATGTCCCTGTGGCCCTCGCTGGTTTTTTACACCTTGCTGGTCGCGCTGGCGGGCCTGATGTGTGGCCGGCGAATGTTCCAGGGCATGGCGGTCTTCCCGGACTTCTCCAAATGGTCCTATGCCTACCTGACCATGATCGTACTGCTGGCGCCCGCGGTGCTGGACAACGCATTCAGTAGTTCGGCCGACAGCGCATTCTGGACCCGGCTGTTCCTGTTTGGCGTCATCGCCGTGTACGGCACCTGCGCCGTGGCCGCCTTCGATGCCATCTGGAACCGCCACCAACAGCCGAATTCGACAGGCTGAAGCTACACAGGCGGCCCGGCCGCGGTTACACTACGTGGCTCGCATTTTTCAAGGGCCATCCGAATGTTGTGTTTCCGGTGCAAGAAATCCTTTCTCATGTGGGCGCTGGCCGCCTGCCTCATGCCAGGCATGGCCCAGGCCGATGAAGCCGCGTCCGATCACGAGACTCCATCCTCGGAGACGGCGTCATGGTACGCCCTGCCTGAAGACTGGAAAATCCAAAGCTGGACCGTGCAAACATCCCTCTACACCAAGCATTTCAACCCCGACCCGGATCACAACAACGATCAGAACCTGATCGGCTTGGAGGCCAACTTCAGCAGAGACTGGGTGATCGGCGCGGCGGTATTCGACAACTCGTTCGGGCAGTCTTCCCAGCTGATCTACATGGGAAAGCTCTGGTACCTGTTCGGCTCCAACCACTGGTATGGCAAGGTCACCGCCGGCCTGCTCCACGGGTACAAAGAGCCCTATGAGGACAAAATTCCGTTCAACGGCGCAGGTATTGCGCCGGTGATCCTGCCTTCGATCGGCTTCCGCTATAAGTGGTTCGTTGCAGAGGGCGCGTTTGGTGGGGTCTCCACCTTCACACTGACGGCCGGGGTTAACTTTTGAGTAGCCACTGACCCTGGCACATCACGAAATCGAGTGAACCGCTGGACGAATCCAGCAGCATCAAGTCGGCATCGAAGCCAGGCGCGATACACCCCTTGCGCGCCAGCCCCAGCGCCCGTGCCGGGTTCCGCGTCATCGCCGCAATCACGGTTTCCACCGTGTCGGCCCGACCAATGGCCGCCGTCAGCGTATCAAGCATCGCGCCCGGACTGGCCGACTGCAGGCCGGCCAACTCACCATCCCGGTAGAGCGGCAGCGATCCTCCCGCATCCGATGACAAGGTGAGCCGTTCGGCCGGCGCACCGGCCTCAAGCGCCAGGGACAGCGCATCCAGGGCAGGAATGTCGCCTGCCGCGATCAACTCCTCGGTCGTCGACACCGTGATATCCGCGTAACCGCCCCGCGACGCATGTTGGGCCGCCTGCTCCAACAGCGAGCGATTGCGGTTGCTGTGGGTCGGATAAAACAGACGCCGTGGCAGCTCTGTGCCGGCGAGAGCGGACTCGATCGGCTCAAGCCCCGCCCCGCCATCCCCCAGGTGCAGAAAGACCACGCCCTGCTTGCCGCTGAGCGTTCCACCCAGATGCACATCCGCAGCCAGCCGGCGCAGCTCCTGTGTCGTCGGCTGGGAAGAACGATGGTCCGAAATCGCCACCTCGCCCACGCCAATGACCGGTTCAACCAGGAGCATGTCCCGCGCGACATCACCGGTCAAAGTCAGGGGCGGCATTCGATAGGAACCGTTATACATGAGAGCGGACAGGCCCTTGGCCCCTGTCTCTTATACACAT
>WTJD01000137.1 GCA_011524975.1 Lysobacterales bacterium | reverse complement strand
GGAGATGTGTATAAGAGACAGTCCTCACGCTGTCCGTGCAGCGTCATCAATTCGGGTATCTCTTCCCGGCAGGGTGCACACCAGGTTGCCCAGTAGTTCAAAACCACCCACTGCCCGCGCAGCCCGTCAATCGCGACCTCCCCGCCATCCAGACGCGGCAGCACCAGATCCACCGGCGCGTCGGTCTTGTAGGGATCGGACGCCTGGCCGGCGGGCGACCACGCGCAGGCCAGGAAGAACAGGCATAGCGTGAAAAACCTCATGGCGCGCCCTCCAGATAAAGCGACTTGAGTGACCGGTCCAGTTGCAGACGATCGTCGGACCGCAGCGCTTCAAGAAAGGCGGCGTCCCAGGGACTCTCAGCGATGGAATCAGGTTCGAGCCCAACCGGCAAGTGAAAGCGGCCCGAATGATAAAGCTGCATGAGCGTCAGGCGATCAAGATCGCGCGTGAGCAACCAACCGGAATCTTGATTTTGAGTGACAATATCCGCGCTTACGAAATCCGTCAACAGCCGCTGCAGAACATGGCTGGATACACCGGGCTCGGCATCGATCAACGCCTCGACCGTCATCGCCTGCCCCTCCATTTGGGCCTTCCACAAGTGGCCAATCAGGCGATAGGCCAGCAGTAATTCCCACTCCCATGGCCAGCGCCAGTCCCCCTGGCGGTCAGTAAATGTGGTCAGGGATGCCGCCAGTGACGCGCCCAGCAAAGTGACGGCCCATGCCAGGTACAACCAAAGCAGGAAAATCGGGATGGTCGCCAGTGTCCCGTAAATGACGTTAAAACTCGCCCGGCCGACGAACCACACAAATCCGTTTTTGGCGATAATAAAGAGAACGGCTGACAGCAGTGCGCCAATGACCGCGTTCCGGAGGCGCACGGGCCGGTTGGGAACCAGGACAAAAACCAGGCAAAACGCCAGCCATATCAGCACAAAAATACCGAATGAATGTGCGCCGGAAGTGATGGCCTCCTCTCCGCCCATCCAATCGATAATGGGTTGAGCGCTGAGGGCCGTCGCAACACCCAGGGTAATGGGACCCAACGTCAACACCGCCCAATACATAACGATCCGGCTGATCAGGCTGCGCTGAACCGGCACCCGCCAGATGCGATTGAAAGCCGCCTCTATACGCATCATCAGGAGCAGAGCAGAAATGATCAGGAAAAAAGTACCCGGCAGGGTCAATGTGCCCACGCTGTCGAGAAAGCCCATGACATAGTCCTGCACCTGGGAACCCGCAGCCGGAACAAAGTTGCTGAAAATGAATGTCTGGAGATCTTCAGTCCAGCGGTCGAACACAGGGAACGCGCTGGCCACGCCAAAGATCACCGCGAGCAGGGGCACCAGGGAGATCAGGCTGGTGTAACCCAGCGATGCCGCCTCTTCGAAACAGCGATCCTGTTTGTAATGTCGCCAAACATGAGACGCCAGGCGATGAATCCGCTCCAGTAGCTCTGAAAAATCCAAGTCCTGATACCTCCCGGTCAGACTCCGCGGGCTTACGATTTGCAGGGTAGCATGAGAAAATGAGGCTGCGCTCACTGGTTACGCGTGGACCCTGAAAAAATTAACAGTTTTAATTGAGATTAATTTAGACTATTTTAATAATCAGAGGGCTATTTGCCCCGCTAAAATTAGCCAGCCCAAATGGTTGGCCGAAAACACATTCGCTTCATGGATCGAAGCTGACGCATGAACGTGTTGCCCGGCTTGCTCCAATAGCGGACAGACCAGCCTCATTTTCATGCAGTCAAAAAAGTATTCGAACTGTCTGGTTAACAACAACGGGCAGGTTGATACGATGGGTATACCTGCACGGGGGTGAAGGAATATGGCAAAGATCCTAATCGTAGATGATTCCGCTTTTACGCGGAACCTGATCCGACGCATCCTGCTTCAGGCAGGGCACGAGGTCGTCGGCACCGCTGCCAACGGCGCCGAAGCTGTCGAAATGTACGGCAACCTCAAACCTGACCTGATGACCCTCGATTACCTGATGCCCGACATGAACGGGGAAATCGTCCTGGACGAAGTGCTGGGGCAAGACCCGCGGGCGCGGGTCATCATGATATCCGGCAGCGGAGACAACACCATCGGCGAAAGGGCCGTGGAAATGGGTGCAGCGATGTTTATCGAAAAGCCGGATGTGCAAAGACACATCGTCGGAGCTATCGACCGGGTCATGCATTCCTGAGGAAGCGCACTACGAACCAAAACGAGTACAAGCCATGTTCAGCGAATACCAGGAACTCTCCGATCGGCAGGCCAACTGCCTGATCAGCTTCTTGATTGACGGAACGGACAAAGCCATCATCGCCCTCGAAGAGGTGTTTGGGCTTGATATCAACAGTTCAGATTCGGATCTGGAACTGGCCCCCGTCAACCAAAGTATGTTTCTGCAAAACCTTGCAAGCCAAAATCTGTACGCAGTCAGTTCAGAGATGGTGGGCGAAATGGAAGGCCGGATCACGTTGCTCTTGCGCAACAGAGATTTTGATCGCCTTGGCGAAGCCATGCGTCCGGTGCTTAATCTTTTGTTTCTCGCAGACCCTGACACAGACCTGGGAATGCCGGAAAGCGAAAAGCCAAGCTGGTTACAACCCGAGGCAAGAGACGAATCGGAAGATGAAAAATTTCGCCAGCAAATGATGGATCTGCTCTCCGAACTGGGCAACGTCCTGATTGGCCGATACGCCAAGTCGATGCACCAGATTTTTCGGCTTAGCATGAACCACACCGTTCCACTGGTCCGGCCGGGTTCCGATCGAAAAATCCTCAAAGACATTGCCGGCGAGTTGGACAGCAATTCACTCCACATGGTGATCGAGAACGAGTTTCTGATCGGCTCAGAACCGATCAAGATCTGGTGCCTGATCTCGCCCACACACAAGAGCCTGTCTCAGATACTCGGCATTACACACCACTGAAATTGCCGTATTGGGCGGCATCTTCGCCTACAATGACACTCCTGGGCCAGCGGCGGTAACGCCGCCGGCCCCATTCAACGCCGACAGGCAGCCACTTGTTCACACCAGGGAGATCTCGTGCCTTGAAGACCCGTATTCTGCATAACCCACGCTGTTCGAAGTCCAGGGCCACATTGCAATTGCTGCAGCAGCAAGGCATCGAGCCCGACATTGTGCTCTATCTCGAACACCCGCCCAGCGCGAAGGAAATCACGGAGATCCTTAACATGTTGGGACGCGAACCTCGTGAGTTGATGCGCGAGGGCGAAGCTGAGTACCGCGAACAGGGCCTGGACAATCCTGAACTGAACGATGAACAGCTGGTGGCGGCCATGGCGGCCACACCCCGGCTCATCGAGCGGCCGATCGTCATTCATGACGGCCATGCGGCCGTAGGTCGTCCGCCGGAATCCGTGCTGGACATTCTCTGAAGCGGTCGTGGCCTGATGTCTCACTTACTGCGCTGGTGTTACCTGGCGCTGATCGTCTGGCAGGCCGCCTGGCTGGGATACCTGCCGGCCCCTGTCGGGCCGGCCCTGGGGATATGGGGCGCATTGACGGCTTTGCCCCTGGCGCTCATGCTCAGAGGCATCTGGCTGACGCAGCCCAATGGCATCAACTGGGCGTCATACCTGTTGATTTTCTATTTTATGCTGGGCGTGGGCGAGGCCTGGAGCAATCCTGGCCAGCGGCTGGCCGCCCTGGTCCAGGTGTCCCTGGTCTGCATCTGTTTCACGGCCGTTGTGGCCATTAATCTGGAACGGAAACGGGCGGCTCAGAAGCATTGAGCGCGGGCAAAGCCGCCTGCTGTGACGGCGCGAAATATGCGTCATAAACCCCGTCGAGCCGCATCACGCCGTGCGCGACGCCGGTGGATACGGACCCGCCATGCAACGCCGCGTCAGCCTGGTCGCCCCATGCCCTGATGAACGCATCCAGCCTGGCCAGGCCAATTTCCCCGATCCGATTGACCGGGATATCGTCTTTCTGAAAACGGCGAATCATCTCGGTGTCCAGCAAGCCCCCCTGGCCGGCAATACCAGAGCGGATGGCATCGGAACCTGTCAATGACTGCGGGTAGAACAAAACAAGCAGCATTCTCAACAACCCCTTGCGGACAGAAAGCTCGGCAAGATGCTCCCGGGCGGTCCCGACAGAAGTAGACCTGACGCCATCGAGCAGCCCGCGGTAAATGGTGGATTGCTCGCTCAGATACAACGACTGAAGGTGTTCTGTCACCAATGGAACAATCTGTTCGCCTTCCGATGAAAGCAAAACCTCGACTCCTAAGCCCGTTGAGAACCAGTCGCGCCACTCCGCCCCACTCTGCCAGTTCTGCGACAGCAACTGTGAAGGCAACATGCGCGACGCGGCGAGGTAGGTCAAACGATTAGGTACGATGCCTCCGCGCCGATCAGGCAGCGGCGTGACGACCCGTGACCCGACCCATTCCATGGGGCAGCTGTCCTCAAGCACCTCCTCGCTGGCGGCAGCAAACAGGTAGTGGTATTCGTCCGGGCTGGTAAAACGGAAAGCAAAGACGTCACTGATCGCATCGCCCGACAGGAAACGCCCCTTGAGATCGAACGCGAATTTGCCAAAATAATTGGCCACATTCTCATCCCCCGGGCGCACGGGCTCGGAGCGACGATCGACCCATTCCATGTTGTCGTAACACAGTTGGATCTCACCCATGCCCGTCTGATCGGCAACCAGGTAGGGCTCGGGAAACAATCCGAGCAATGCCCGGCTTGACCCCATCGGGCCTGACATTTCGCAGACCTGCTCTGCCTCGCAGGGCTCAACCAGGAGGTCGTCCGGCCGGTAGAGCGTGGACTGCAGAGCGTCTGACTCCAGGTCAATATCCGCTCCGGGCGCCAGGATGTCGGCCCGGTATGTGGAAACCGACTCGCGCAAGCTTCGGCTCAGGAGATTCAGAGCGTACCGGTAATCTGCCAGAACGCGCGCGACGATCGCACTGTCGTTGTCCTCGGGACCAGCAAGACATTCGGTCTGAGCGGCAAGCACCTCGACCAGCTCGTCCCCAATCTCCCGCATGCGCGACAACCTGCGCTCATTTTCAGGCGTCTGAAAGTAAACCGGCATCTGGTGCGCAAACCAGGCCATCAAGGTGGCCAGGCTGGACCATTCCAACGGATTCGGCAACGGATTTGCGGGCGGCGCGCACGATGGGGCGCCCCCCTGGTGAAAATGCCCCAGCGCGTAATTGATGCGCTGCACAGGGGTGACCGAGACCTCGCGTTGAAGCTGCGCCTGACCAAAGGGCCCCTGCCTGTCACCAGACAGGGCCGCGGACCGGGTCTGGTTATCCGCCAGCCGGACCAGGCTTTCAATGCAGTCATCGAACAGATCGCGGCTCATGACGGAGTTGCCGGTCTCATCGACCCTGGCCGCCAGCCCGATACACGCGTCGACGTTACCGGTGATCGTGTCGCGCACCGGCAGACCGAAATAATATTCAATATCCGGCATCAGTAAGGCCAACTGCGCCACGGCATCGGCCACCTCGTCACCCAGCGTAACGCCCGCGTTAGGGGCGGACAGGTTGCGGGCGATGTCATAAACCGCCGCCACGGTCGAATTCAGCCGGGGATCCACCTCTGAAAAACTCCGGGCAAACGTCGCTGAGATGCCGGGCAGATATTCTTCAAGCCATTCCGACACTGGCAAGACCGTCTCGGGGCCGCTGTCCAGCAACCCGGCGGCCACTGCCAGCAGCCCGGTGGAAAACGCCACGTAGCGGCCCCGGTGCAGCCCGTCGATCAGACCACCCAGTTGTAAAAACGCGACCAGCGCCGGAACGGCGGAACCCTCTGCCGTTGGCAGCAGCTCGTAAACCCGTTTTCTCAACAAGCGCAAGGATTCCGGGTCCGGCGGCCCCTGGTTGACGGCGTCATAGACAATAGCGGTCAATAGATCTGTCGCGTCGGAGTCACCAGGATCTGCATCCCCGGCTTGCCGGCTCCAGGTGACGCCGGATTGGGACAGCAACGATTCCATGGCTTCGTCATCGGCAGCCTGCTCGAGCAATCCTGCCCATTGCACCGTGGATTGGGCTTCGAGCAGCCAGAGGAGCTCAGGCAGCACAGCGGCCGCCAGGCGCTCATCTCCACGATCAAAGACCTGCCGCAAAAGCCGATTGAGATCAGGGGCCACAGGCGCGGAGAGTGCTTGCCCCTCGGACTGCTGGCGCAGCAGGTTCTGCCGAACCATCCAGCCGGCGGGATCCAGCACTGGCGGAGCCGGCTCGGCCTTTCCGTATCGTTCACGCAAACGGTCCAGCCAGGCGCGATCCTGGGCGATCAGATCGGCAATGACGCCCTGCTCCCCGGCACGCCATCGCTGGACAGCTTTCAGCAGCACCGCCATGCTCACCAGGGCCTCATCGCGGCTGGCCGGCGCTGACAACGCGGTGGCCAGATCACCCGGTTCCTGTTCCCCTTCACTGGCCATAGACAGCCCCGGCGGGCATGCCCAGCCAAGCACACCGGCCAGCAAAGCCGCAAGAATCCTGTTACTGGCTGACATCTTCATGCGAGGATTGGAGTCCCGAGTGTGAGAACGGTTTTGCAAGCTATACTACCCGACTGCTTTGCCGGCTAAAACCAGAGCAACCAACCATGCCGGACAGCATCGCGACTTTGAACCGTTCAAGACCAGGCAAGCTCATGGATAAATTGCTGATCATCGCTACAGGCGGCACCATCGATAAAATCTATTTTGATGACAAAAGCGACTACCAGGTAGGCGACCCGCAGATCGGCGAAACCCTGAAACTCATGGATGTCAGCTTCGAGTTTGAGACCCTCGCGCTGATGCGCAAGGACAGCCTGCACCTCAATGACACGGACAGGGCACTGATGCGGGACGCCGTGCTGGCGAACGAGGCCGCCCACGTCATTATCACCCATGGCACCGACACCATGGTTGAGACCGCCCTCGCGTTGCAGGGCATAGCCGGAAAGACCATTGTGCTGACCGGCGCCCTGAACCCTGCCCGATTCCGGGACTCCGACGCGGTGTTCAATATTGGCTGTGCCGTAGGCGCGGTGCAGAGCCTGCCGGAAGGCGTCTGGATTGCCATGAGCGGCAGGGTGTGGGACCCGCATCACGTCCGCAAAAATGTCGACAGGAACAGGTTCGAAAGCTGTTGAGCCTTATTCGAAAACGGCGCCGCCGGGTTCAAATGCGCGTTATCGCGTGAATCACCAAACCGACCAAGCCGCCCACCAGCGTGCCGTTAATCCTGATGAATTGCAGATCGCGCCCCAGCGCGAGCTCCACGCGGCGGCTGGTTTCCTGGCCATCCCAGGACCTGACCGTATCGCTGATCAGGCTTGAAATCTGGGTGCGGTTGCGCTCCACCAGAGCCAACATGGCACTGGTCATCCACTGATTGATCCAGACCTGCATGGGCTCGTCACGCTGCAATTCATCGGCGAGCCCGTCCACCCAGTCGCCCACCTGTCCGCGAATCATGGACTCAGGGTTTTCAAGGTCTTTATCCACGCGCGAGGCGAGGTCCGCCCAGGCGTTGTAGAGGTAATCCTGCAGAGCCTCATTTTCCAGTAACTGCTCTTTCAGGCGGCGGCCCAGCAAACGGTATTCAGGCGAGGTGCGCAGCTCGCTCGCGAGGCGCTTGAGCCAGTCGTTGAACTGCCCGCGTAAAGGATGGTCCGGGTCCAGTGACATCTGGAAGAGCTGATTCTGGATTCGATCCAGCATCTGTTTGAGAATTCGGTCGTCGACGAAACCAGGCAGCCACCAGGGGCTGCCCTCGCGTACTCGCTCCCTGATCTTTTCCTGGTTTTCATCCAGCACCACGATGACGTATCGCAGGGCCTGTGTCAGCACATCCTGGTGGCGCTTCTCGCGGATGGCCCAATCCAGGGTATGGCCCATGAGCGGGGCAAAACTGACGTTCTTGAGCTGTCTCCGGCTCAAGCGGGAGAGAAATTTGCGCACGCGCTCTTCGTGCAAAGCGTCCAGGCCCCAACGCAGCATGCCGGTAGACAGGTCCTGGACGCTGGTACGCCCTTTGTCAGACTGCAGCCAGGCAATGGCCACCCGGGAGAGATTCACGCTGGCCAATTTACGTCCAACCACTTCAGCATCCAGAAAATGGTCGGATATGAAGCGGGCCATGGCGTCACCCAACTCGTTTTTGCGTGTTGGAATGATCGCCGTGTGTGGAATGGGCAGCCCCAGGGGATGACGGAACAGGGCCACCACCGCAAACCAGTCTGCCAGCGCGCCAACCATGCCGGCCTCGGCAAAAGCGTGCACCCAGCCAGCCCAGGCTTCCGGACGATGCAAGGTCAGGAAAAACATCAGCGCCATGAACACCAGCAACGCCAGCGGAATGCGCTTCATCCGTCGCAGCCTCAGCTCGCGCTCCTGCTCGGTTAGTGTTGGTCCAGTGACCATGGGAATTCCGGCCCGCATCCTGAGATTATATTTTGACCTTCCCGGTCATGATGTCTTTCCACATCACGAAATCGCCCAGCAGGCTGTAGAGCGGGTGCTTGAATGTCGCCGGCCTGTTGCGTTCGAAGAAAAAGTGGCCCACCCAGGCGAAGCCATACCCCACCAGCGGCATCAGCCACAGCCATTTCGGTTCGTTCAGGATAAAAGCGAACACCGCCACCAGCACCACCAGCCAGGTACCGATGAAATGCAGCAGCTTGCAGGTCGGATGAGCGTGCTCTTCCAGGTAGAAAGGATAGAATTCGGAAAAGCTGGAAAATGCCTTGGTCATCTCAATCGGGCTCCGGGTGACGACACTTCATAGCATCGTGCCAGAGTCATACCTGCTCGGCAATTCACGTGAGCGGTCTCGAGTGACCGGAATGGTTGACGCTGCACTCAGGAATCGGTAACTTAGCCACCCCGCTGATGGGCGATTAGCTCAGTTGGGAGAGCGCTGCAGTCACATTGCAGAGGTCACTGGTTCAAGCCCAGTATCGCCCACCAATAAAATCAGTATCTTAGCTTAATCTAGCTCTCTCAGCATCACCTCTGGGGTGCATCTGGGGGTGCATAAAACCATTGCCCTCCACAGCTTTTTTAACAATTGACTATAATTCCGGAGCTACCTTTTGCCACCCCCACCCCCCTTATACAGGTAGGAGTCCCGC
>WTJD01000213.1 GCA_011524975.1 Lysobacterales bacterium | reverse complement strand
GACAGCGTGAGGACATTACGGTGCTGGGCCTCGCCTATGAAGAGGTCGAAGAAGGTGTCTTCGATGATTTTCTCCAGGAGTTTCAGCCCAATTATCCAATCCTGCTGGTGGATGTCTTCAGCCCGCCAGAGCCGTTTGGCGCACCCAAGGTATTACCGACCACCGTGTTACTCGACCCGAAAGGGCACGCGGTCAAGGGTTTTGTCGGACCGGTAACGCGGGCGCAGTTGGAGGCGTTTATCGATCGAGTGCCTTCGCCGTGACTCTGGGCCGCCGGTTTCGCGTTCGTGGGCGGGTTCAAGGCGTCTGGTTTCGTGAGTCGACGCGGCAGCAGGCCGCGCGTCTGGGGCTTTGCGGGCATGCCGTGAATCTCACCGATGGCAGCGTGGAGGTGGAGGCCTGGGGCGAAGCAATGGCGCTGGCCCAACTCGAGGTTTGGCTGCATGAGGGCCCGCGCCTCGCCAGGGTGGCCTCAGTCAGTGCTGCTGATATCGAAGGACAGGCTCCGGGTGATTTCACCACCGGCTGAGCTGCTGTTGACGCCGTTCAGAACAGGCTGGGTTCCAGCAATGCCCGCACGGGGGCGAAACTTTTTCGATGGATCGGGCAGGGGCCATATCGCTTAAGTCGATCGAGGTGCTCCGCGGTCGGGTATCCCTTGTTCCGGTCAAATCCGTATTCAGGAAACTGGTGGTGAAAGTCCTGCATCAACCGGTCGCGTGTGACCTTGGCCAGGATAGAGGCGGCGGAAATGGCCGGGACCCAATGGTCGCCTTGCACAATGGTATGTACCTCGGTGTCCAGTTCAGGCGCCCGATTGCCATCGATCAGTGTCAGGGTGGGTTTGGGATCGAGCGCCCTGACGGTTCGCTGCATGCCTTTGAACGTTGCCCTGAGGATGTTGATTCGATCGATTTCCTCCACCTCGACAATTTCAACAGCCCAGCTGTCAGCACATGCCCTGACTTCGTCGAACAACCGCTCCCGGGTGGCCGCGCTCAATCGCTTGGAATCGTCCAGCCCTGTCAGCCCGTGATCCTGGGGCAGGATGACGGCTGAGACGACAACCGGCCCGGCCAGCGGCCCCCGGCCAGCCTCGTCGATGCCGGCGATGTGGCGGTGATGTCCGGTGATATGTTCGAGCTTCATGGGCTTTCAGGCGACACCTGGGGCGTTGCGACTATTCTACGCGCCCTTCGATGAGGGCGGTAACGCAACTCGCCGCCGAGCGCGCCGCATCCCGCTTCAGCGCCTTGTGCAGTTCGTTAAAGCGCGTCTGGAGGCGTTTGACCTGTTCCGGTTCTGTCAGCCAGCGCGAGACCTCTGTGGCGATACCCTGGGGCGTGGCGTCTTTCTGGAGCAGTTCAGGAACCAGTGCTTCGCCAGCCAGGAGGTTGGGTAATGAGAAGAACCGGTTACGAAACAGGCGCAGGGCCCGCGCGGTGAAATACGTCAGCGCACTGAGCTTGTAGGTCACCACCATGGGGCGGTTGACCAGCATGGCTTCCAGCGCCGCGGTTCCGGAGGCGCAGGCCACGACATCCGCGGCTGCCATGGCGGTTCTCGACTGGCCGTCGACCAGGTGAATGGCCAGGTGCTCTTGCTCGCGCAAGGCCTGCTCGAAACACTCGCGGGCCGGGCCATTGGCCATGGGGGCCAGAAACTGGATTCCGGGAAAACGTTCACTCAGTAGCTTCGCGCTTTCAATCAGGGGCGTCGCCAGGCGGCTGACCTCACCCAGTCTGCTCCCGGGGAGCAATGCCACCCAGGGGCCGCTTCCCTCCAGGCCCAGGCGGGATCTGGCTGCGGCCGCATCGGATTCCAGCGGAATCTCATCGGCAGTGGGGTGCCCGGTATACAGGGCCGGTACTCCGTGCTCGGCGTAGAAAGCAGGCTCGAAGGGAAACAGGCACATCACGGTCTCAGCAGAGGCCTTGATGGTGCGCACGCGTCCCTGTCGCCAGGCCCAGACGGTCGGGCTGACATAATGCGCGGTTTTGATGCCTGCCGAACGCACGCGACGCTCCAGTCCGAGGTTGAAATCGGGTGCATCGATGCCGACGAGCAGGTCGGGACGCGTCTCGATGATTCGCCGGGTAAGCGCCTTCCTCAGGCGCAGCAAACGGGGCAGGTGGTGCAGTACCTCGAACAACCCCATCACCGCCAGTTCGTCCGCTGGCCACCAGCACTCCATGCCGGCGCCTGCCATGCGCGAGCCTCCCACACCTACGAAGCGGGCGTGGGGGTGGTCCTGCTTGAGGGCTTCGATGAGCGCGCCGCCCAACTGATCGCCCGAGGCCTCGCCGGCCACCAGGGCAATCACCAGGCGGTTGCCTGGCTTGCTAGCGGATGATTCCGCGTTCGACATGGCTGAGAAACTCCACCATGAGCCTGATTTCTTCTGCGTCTTTGGCCATTTCCTGAAGTGTCTCCCGCGCCTCGTCCAGTGACAGGCCTGAACGATACAGCGTACGGTAAGCGCGTCGGATGTTTCTGATCTGCTCAGGCGTGTAACCGCGACGTTTGAGGCCCTCGGTGTTGATGCCCTTGACGTTGGCCTTTTCGCCAGACACGGTCACGTACGGCGGCACGCTCTGGTTGACGTGGCTGGCGAAGGATATGAACGCGTGTTCGCCGATTTCGCAGAACTGGTGGATCAGCGCGAAGCCGCCCAGAATGGCGTGGTCACCCACGGTGACGTGCCCCGCCAGCGAAGCATTGTTGGCAAAAATCGTGTGATTGCCGATGACGCAGTCATGTGCCACGTGCACGTAAGCCATGATCCAGTTGTCGTCTCCGATGCGGGTCACACCGCCGCCCTGCACCGTGCCGGTATTGAACGTGCAGAATTCCCGCACGGTATTGCCGTCGCCGATAACGAGTTCGGTATCGTCATCTTCGAATTTCTTGTCCTGCGGTATCTCGCCGAGCGAGGCGAACTGGAATATCCGGTTGTTCTCGCCCAGGGTGGTGCGCCCGGTTATGACAACGTGGGGGCCAATCGTGGAGCCGGCGCCTATGCGCACCTTGGGCCCGACCACGGAGTACGGGCCGACCTGCACGTCATCGGCCAGTTCCGCGCCTGCCTCGATAATCGCGGTTGGATGGATGTTCATGAAGACGGTTTGCCGGCGCAAAGTATCTGGGCGCTGGCAACGACCTGTCCGTTCACCAGGGCGCGTCCGTCATACATCCCCATATTCCGCACCATGCGTTTTTGTTCCACTTCGAGCACCAGTTGATCGCCGGGCGTGACCGTTTTACTGAACCGGGCCTTATCGATCTTGACCAGGTAGTACAGCCCCTGATCGAGGTGATCCGCCGCCTTGGCGACAAAAGCCAGGATGCCGGAAGCCTGCGCGAGTGCTTCGATGACCAGCACACCGGGCATGACCGGCGCGCCGGGAAAATGGCCGGGAAAGAACGGCTCATTGATCGTGACGTTCTTGATGGCCGTGAGTTTTCTGCTCGGCTCGAGTTCATACGAGAGCACCCGGTCGACCAATTGAAACGGATAGCGATGCGGGAGCATCTTCATGATGTCCTGCGCTTCGATGGGTAAGGTGAATTGATCACTCATTGTCATGACTTCCCGTTATTTTGTTCAAGTTCGCGCACGCGCCTGGCAAGACGGTCAATCCGGTTCAAATGGGCCATGTTACGCTGCCAGTCGCGAATGGGCCGGGCGGGCACGTTCGCGCTCCATGTCGCGCCGGGCTCTGTGATTGATTTCATCACCGTGCTGTCGGCGGCGATGGTGACCCGGTCTGCGATATCGATATGTCCGCTGATGCCACATCCGCCGGCGATCAAAACGTACCGGCCAATCCTGGCGCTGCCGGCGATACCGGTGCAACCCGCGATGGCCGAGTGTGCGCCGATGGTGACGTTGTGCGCGATTTGCACCAGGTTGTCCACGCGCACGTCCTGCTCGAGAATGGTGTCCTCGATGGCGCCGCGGTCGATGGTCGTATTGGCGCCGATTTCACAGTCATCACCAATGACCACGCTTCCGAGTTGCGGCACCTTCTCCCAATGGTCTTTGGCAAAAGCCAGCCCAAACCCATCGGCGCCGATGACCGCGCCGGGATGGATCACCACCCGGTCTCCCAGGCGGACGCCATCCATCAGCGTGACGTTGGGGCCAATGCGGCAGGCAGCGCCCACGCGGGCGCCCGCGGCAATCACCGCCCCGGCTTCGACCATACTGCCGTCGCCCACACGCGCGCCGGGCCCGATGACGGCCCTTGCGCCCACGGAGATGCCATCTCCGAGCACAGCAGTGCTGTCGATGGCGGCGGTATCGTGGATCTCGGCCCGCGGCCGTGGCCGGTCATCGAAGAGTTTTGCTATTCGGGCAAATGCGAGGTAAGGATCGGCAGCAACAAGGCAATGGGCCGGGCATGCCTCTACGTCTTCCTGCCGCAATATAACGGCCCCTGCACCGGTTTGCTGCAATTGGCTGCGGTAGGCCGCGTTGGCCAAAAAGCTGAGATCATCCGGGCCCGAGGTCTTCAGGGTTCCGATGCCGGTTATTTCCTTCGAGGCATCGCCATGAACGTCCAGCGCGAACTGACCGGCGAGTTCATCAAGGGTGTAGTGGTGCTTGGGCGCCATCCGGGTCAATCCCTGTGCTCAACCGCTTTCCGTGCCGGTCAAGGCAGTAACAGTTCCTGTTGATCGGCCTCGAATTCGACTTGCAGCTGTTGCAGTATCAGATCGGTGATGTCCAGCGCCTGGTCGGCGTACACCACCGGGCTGGACAGAATGAGGTCATAGCCATGAGCGCGGGCGATATCCTGCACCGCCATGTTGATCTGCGCTTCCAGTCGCTGGACTTCCTCTGTCCGGCGAAACGACAATTCATCGCGCAGGTCTTCCCGCTGCCGGTTGATGCTTCTGCGGGCCTCGCGGATTTCGCGCTCGAGCGTCATGCGCGCGCTCTCTTCCAGGTCGCCCTGTGCCAGCCGTTGCTCGAGGCGTTCGACCCTTCCTTCCTCAAGCTCGATGGCGTCATTGCGCGGACGAAATTCCTGGTCCAGGACATCTCGCCCGGCCAGTACCTGTGGCGCGCTGTCGAGCACCTGTTTCATGTCCACGTAACCGATACGCAATTGCTGGCCACTGGCCGATGTCGAGACGACAAAAGCCATGACCAGTAGCAACATTGCGCGCGTGATCAGGTGCATGAACGGGATTGTACACTCTGGAAGGTGGCTGAATGAAGCCATTCAGCCTTTTTAATGATGCCCGGCCGGCGACGTGGGTGCCTCAACTGGCGGGAAAAGGGGCGGAAAATCCGCCCCAGCTTAGAAAGTTGTGCCAAAGGAAAACTGGATGGTTTCGGTCCGGTCACCCTCGAATTCGCGCAGCGGATAGGCAAAGTTCATCACGATCGGACCCACTGGGGCCTGCCAGGTGATCGAGAGGCCGGCTGAGGCCCGGAACAGGTTTGCGTCGAATTTATCCCAGCTCTCATAGACGTTACCCACGTCCACGAACAGCGCGATGCGGGAGGAAGAACCCTCTGTGAAGGGCGTGGGAATAGCCACTTCCATTCCGCCTGAAACCTTCAGGTCGCCACCCAGAGCCCGGCAGAACGGATCTTTCGGCCCCAGGGTGTTGTCATCGAATCCGCGAATGTCACGCACCCCGCCACCGTAGAAGTGTTCGTAGAACGGCAGGCCACGGTCGAGGTCCATGATTTCTTCTTCCAGGCAGGTATATCGCGCGCCCGGTTGCAGTTCCGTATCAACGGGGGACGCTTGCGATCGCTCATCGTATTTGTCGTATGCGTCGCCGTAACCGATGCTGCCGTGGACTGAGAAAGTGAGGTCAGCCCAAATGGGGATGTATTTGGCCGCGCGATAGCTCAGTTTGTAGAACTCGCGCGTACTGCCGGGCAGCGAGGCTTCCAGCGTCAGGCGATGGCTGGAACCCATGGTCGGATTGAGAAAATGGTTGCGGCTGTCGCGCGCCCAGGCCAGCGACAGGTCAAAGGTGTTGAATTCACGCTCGTCGTCGCTGATGACGCCGTCACCGTTGAAATCCAGTGAATGCGACAGCGGATCGAATGCCGTCGGGATAAAGTACGGCGCTTCAGGACAAATGCCATTTTCGTTGAAATCGGTACAGATCGTGTCGGGCGGCGGCTCCGGGTTCGGGAACTCCCGCTCGACGACAAACTGGCCGATGTTGATGTCGGTCAGCCTGATCCCTATGGATCCGCGGATGAAATCAATCTCGGTGATCGGAGCGCCAAGGCTCATGCCGGCGGCGGCTTCGCTACTGGTGAAGTTCGAGATATTGGCAGCGCCCTGGTCATACTCCTGGTAGCGGGCATAAAAACCGCGGCTCACACCGTCATCGGTCCAATAGGGGTTCTCATAGGACAGGTTGATGCTCTTGATGATGTCGCTGTAGGAGATGCCGAAGCCGACGCGTTTGCCGCTGCCCAGGAAGTTGTCCTGCTGCAGGCTCATGGAGTAAATCAGCCCCTGGATCTCTGAATAACCCAGCCCGACGGAGAAGCTGCCGGCGGGCCGCTCCTGAACCGTGACCACAACGTCAACCTGGTCATCGGTGCCGGGCACCGGCGGCGTTTCGATCTCCACCGTTTCGAAGTAGGTCAGACGCTGCATGCGGATCTTGGAGCGATCAATGGCGCCTTGTGAAAACCACGCGCCCTCGAACTGTCTCATCTCCCGCCGCAGGACTTCGTCCTTGGTGGATGTGTTGCCCCTGAAGAGGATACGCCGTATGTACACCCGCTTGCCCGGGTCAACGTAAAAATTAAGGTCCACCGTCAGGTTATCGCGATCGATCTGGGGAATTGGATTCACGTTGGCGAAGGCATATCCGATATTGGACAGCAGCGCTGTGATGTTCTCCACGCTTTGCTCCATTTTCTTGCGCGAGAACACTTCCTCGGGCTGCACCAGGATCAGCCGCCTCAACGACGCTTCTTCGATCACGAGATCCCCGGTGATCTGTACCTCGTCGATACTGAATTGCTCACCCTCCGTGACATTGGCGGTGATGAAGATGCTGCGTTTGTCAGGGCTGATGGATACCTGGGTCGATTCGACACTGGCGTCGATGTAGCCCCGGTCCTGGTAATAGGACCGAATTTTCTCCAGATCTCCTGACAGCTTTTCGCGGGAGTACTGATCGTCCTTGGCCCAGAACTTCCAGAACGGCGGTATGCCGGATTCAAATTCCTTGCTGATTTCCTTGTCCGTAAACAGGGTGTTGCCAACGATATTGATGTGCTTGATCTTGGCGGTTTTGCCTTCGTCGATCACGATCGCTATGCGCACCCGGTTACGGTCCAGCTGGGTAACACGCGTATCAACCGAGACCGCGTAGCGTCCCTGGGAGTAATACTGGTTGACCAGCTCCTGCTGAATCCTGTCCAGCGCTTGCGGCGCGTACACTTCGCCTTCGGACAAGCCAATATCGGCCAGCACCGCGAGCATGTCCTCGTCCTTGATCGCCTTGTTGCCGCTGAGCGAGATGGTGGCGATGGCTGGCCGCTCGCGGATGGTGATGACCAGTATCGACCCGTCCCGACTCAATCGGATGTCGTCAAAAAAACCGGTTCGGTGCAATTCGCGGATAGCGGCTCGGGAATTGGAGGCCGTCAGAACATCCCCGGTGTCCAGGGGCAGATAGCTGTAGACGGTCCCCTCCGAGATCCGCTGCAGGCCCTCGATCCGTATATCCGATATGGTAAATGGCTCGAGTGCCAGCGCGAGGTTGCACATCAAGCAGCCAATCATAATGGCCAGGAACTTTCTCATTGGGTTCTTATATCCGCAAAGGGGTGGGTCTGCGCGCTGCAGTTTACCCGACCAGTCGTAAAATATCGTTAACCAGGGCCAAGCCCATCAGGCCGAACAAAGCCGCCAGGCCGACATATTGGCCGGTAAGCTGAACTTTCTCGGAAACCGGGCTGCCCTTTGCCAATTCTATCAGGTAATACAGCAAGTGACCGCCATCAAGCACCGGGATGGGCAGTAAATTGAGGATGCCCAGGCTCAGGCTGATGATGCCGAGGAAAAACAGGAAGTAAGACAAGCCGGCGTTGGCAGAATTGTTGGCGAACTGCGCGATGGAAATGGGCCCCGAAAGATTTTTGACCGAAGCGCTGCCGGTCAGCATTCGGCCAAGAATACCCACCGTGGAACTGGCCAGTCGCCAGGTTTCGGAAAACGCCGCGCCAACACCTTCCAGCGGACCGTGCCTGAGCACGACGTAAGTCCTGTCCAGCATCGCGCTCGTGTGGGCGTCCGGCCCAATGTTGCTGACGCCGAGTACCAGCCGGCTCGAAAACAGGCCGGTTTTCTCTGCTCTTGGCGTTACGTTCAGCATGATGGGCTGGCCGTTTCGCTCAACCTCTATGGCCAGCGGCGCCCCCTCGGCTCCATGCTTCTGCACCAGATAGCCGACCCAGCCCCAATCCTGCACCTCCTCGCCGTTAATGGAAAGGAAACGATCGCCTGAGCGAAAGCCTGCCTGCTGGGCCGGGCTGTTTCCGCTGACCTCGTCGATCACTGCGGGTATAACGGCACGCCAGGGCTCCAGGCCGATGAATTCCAGCGTGCGCTCCTCGGAGAAGGAATCATCCAGCCGTCCCAGGTTGAGCAGGGTGTCCCGCCGATCCCCGTTGAAGTCTTCGAGCGTGACATTGACCTCACTGCGATCCAGCGCCCGGGTGACCAGGGCCAGCGTCGCGTGAGACCAGGTCGCGGTGCGTTCCCCGTCAATGGCGATGATTTCGTCCTCAGGCCTGATATCCGCTGCCGCGGCGATGCCGCTGACGTTGCCGACGATGGGCCGGGATTCCGGAATCCCCACCATGAACATGACCCAGAACGCGGCCACCGCGAACACCAGGTTGAAAGCAGGCCCGGCCGCGACGATGGCGATCCGATGCCATACCGGCTTGCGGTTGAAAGCCTGTTCGGTCTGGTCGGCAGGCACCTCGTCTTCGCGCTCGTCCAGCATCTTGACGTAACCGCCCAGCGGTATCGCAGCGACCACGTATTCAGTGCCGTCCCGGCCTGTGGGCTTCCACAGTGCGCTGCCGAAGCCGACCGAGAACCGCAAAACTTTGACGCCCAGGCGGCGAGCCACCCAGAAA
>WTJD01000090.1 GCA_011524975.1 Lysobacterales bacterium | reverse complement strand
CCGCGAAGGCTGCGCCGGCTCCGCCATAAGCGACCAGTGCATACTCCCTTGGGTCCAGGCCGCGAGCCACGCTGTTGACGCGAATGGCCTCCGCCATGTTGTGCGTGGCCACCCGATAGATACCCGCGGCGGCCTGATCCAGTTCGAGGCCGAGCGGTTGGGCGACATGAGACTCGATCGCCTGCCTGGCTTTTTCGGGGTCAATGCTCAGGCCGGAGGCTTGCAGCGCTTCGGGCCGGTACCAACCCAGCACGACCATGGCATCGGTGACGGTCGGCTGGTCGCCGCCGTGCCCGTAGCAGGCCGGGCCGGGGTCTGCCCCGGCGCTCTGTGGCCCCACCCGAAACATGCCGCCGTCATCGATCCAGGCAATCGATCCGCCGCCGGCTCCAATGGCGCCGATGTCGCACATGGGCACCATGGCGTCGTATCCGCCGACCTCGGTATCCAGGAGGTGTTTCATGCGCAGTTCACCCTCCGGCGCCACGCCGATATCGGCGGATGTGCCACCGACATCCAGCGTAATGACACTGGCATGGCCGACCTCCTGGCCTGCCCGGATTCCTGCGACCAACGCCCCGACCGGACCGGACAGCAACAGCGAGACGGGAAGCCGCGCGGCTTCGCCCGCGCTGATGATGCCCCCGGCTGAAGTCATCAGGCCAAGGTTGGCCCGGCATTCGCCCCCGGCCAGGGCGGCATTGAAGCGTTCGATATAACGCGCCGTTCCCGGGCCGACATAGGCATTCAGCGCGGTGGTGGAGAAACGCTCGTATTCGCGGTACAGCGGCGCCACTTCGTGACTCGCGCATATGTATGCCTCTGGCCATTCTTCGGCCGCGATCTCGAGAATGCGCTGTTCGTGCGATGGGTTGAGGAAAGAGAACAGGCAGCACACGGCCAGCGCGTCCACTTCGCCCTGATCGCGAAACTGTCGAATTGTCTGTCGCACCTGGTGTTCATCGAGGGGGACCAGCACCTCACCTTCGGGGGCGATCACCCGCTCGGTCACACCAACGCGGTGTCGCCTGCGGCACAGGGGCCTCGCTTGCCTGGCCACGTCCTGGGCGTGCGAAAAATTCAGCGGCCGGTTCTTGCGGCCTATGTGCAGGACATCACGAAAGCCCCGGGTGGTTATCAGGCCAACCGTGGCGCCTTTGTGTTCGAGCAGGAGGTTGGTCGCGACCGTCGTGCCGTGGGTCAGCAGATCGATGTCCGCAAGGCGGATGCCGGCCTTTTCGCACAGCTCCGTGACGCCGGCAATTCCTGCCTCGGCCGGGTCCTGTGGGGTGGACGGGCGTTTGTGAATGACGCGACTTTGGGTCTCATCATCCCAGAACACCAGGTCGGTAAAGGTGCCGCCAATGTCGATACCGACGCGCTTCACAGTATGTGGTCCCCTGTCATCTGGTATACCATTTAAGCCGACACGGATGCCCTGGCGGCATCGGCCGCCGGGGAGGTCTCATGGTCGTGGCTGATGGCTCGTCCCGTCAGGATATGCGTGCGCATGGCTGAAGCCGCCCAGTCGTCATCACCGCTTTCAATGGCCATGAGCAAGGTCTCATGCTGCCGCAAAGAGCGATGTAAATGCTCGTCCGCGTAGTAGCTGAACGCCTGCTGGAGCGCCCTGACATCCATGGCTGTCTCGAGCATGTTGGCGAGCCTCTGGTTGCCCGCCAGCCCCGCGATGGCGGCGTGAAACGCCTGGTCCAGCTCAACATACCAAAGCCGGTCCGGCGGGCTTCCAGACAGCGCTTCTCGCATATCATTCAACAGCCTGCGCAGGACGTTCAGCGGCTTGCCGCCGGATTTGCGGGTAGCGAGCGCGGCCATGTATGACTCGAGCACGAGCCCCACTTCGAACACTTCATCCAGTTCTTCATCACTGAGCTGCGGTATCGTCATGCCGCGATGGGGGCGGCTTTCTACCAGCCCCTCAGCGGCCAGGCGGCGCAATGCCTCACGCACCGGCGTGCGGCTCATCCCCATCTCTCTGCAGAGGCTGCGCTCCACCAATCGGCTTCCCGGGGGGAGAAGCCCGCCGCGAATTTGGCTGCGGATCTCCTGGTAGGCTCTGTCGGCAGTTTTGCTCAGAATGACTCCTCGCGCATTCCGGGCCAGATCGAATATGCGCCTTGTTTTACCCTTGACTTTCCTGTAAATGGTATACCAAATGTTGAATAACTCAAGAATTTCCGCACTGCAAAGCTGGCCGGTATGGGCGCCCTGACGCAATCCATTGCAGACTTTCTGGCTGGAGAGGCCTTCGGCGCCATTCCGGATGCGGCCGTCTCACTCGCCGTCGACGGTTTCACCGACTGTCTCGCGGTGATGGTGGCCGGTGTACACGAGCCGGTGACGCGGCGGGTTTGGGAACAGGTTGAGGCAACCGGTTTGGGCTCTGGAAGCCGGCTGCTGCTTGGGGATACCGCATGCGCGCCCGCCCAGGCTGCCCTGGTAGGCACGACGGCGGCCCATGCGCTGGATTTCGATGATTATGCGTTTAGCAACCACGTTTCGGCGCTGCTGGTGCCCGCCGTGGTGGCGGAGGCCGAGAGGGTCGGGTCTACCGGCCGCGACATGGTGGCGGCTTACCTTGCGGGTTTCGAGGTTTGGGCCGCCGTATTCAAGCGCGAGCCGCGGCACCTGCACTCCAAGGGCTGGCATCCCACCGGTGTTTTCGGCCCGATTGGCGTGGCGGCGGCGCTGTGCCGACTGCGAGGTCTGAGTGCCGCTCAGTGCCGAAATGCGATCGGACTGGCGGCAGCCAGTGGCGGAGGCGTGATGGATAATTTTGGCACCCAGGCCAAACCCTGGCAGGGTGGCCGGGCCGCTGAGGCGGGTGTTGTGGCGGTCGAACTGGCCAGCCGGGGTATGACGGCGGGGCAGGACGCGCTTGACGGCAGTGGTGGGCTGATGGCGGCGCTGTCACCGAGCGGTGAAGTCGATCGAACTTCACCCGCCGAGCACCTGGGCCGGGAATGGTTATCGGCCGGCCCGAGCCTGAATATCAAGCCACATCCGACGGTGGGCGCCTCGCAACGCGCTATCGACGCGGCCATCCAGTTGCATCGGGATCACGCCCCTGACCCGGGCTCCGTGCGCGCCGTGACCGTTCGAGTCAGTGAAAAACACGCCGCGGTGATGCGGCTACATCGGCCCACAACCGCCTCGGAAGCCCGATTCAGCGTTGAATTCGGCGTGGCTGCCGGCCTGCTCGTCGGCCGAGTCGGGCTGGCGGAACTGAGCGATGAGTTCGTCAATGACGCCCGTGTCCAGGCGCTCATCAGGAAAATCAACATCGAGACGGGCCCGGATGATGATCCGTCTTATCCTGTCGGCGCGCGTTTCGACACCGTATGCCTTGAGATGGCGGACGGCCGGCACCTCGAGAGTGAGCCGGTCTACCGATTTTGCGGTCATGGTGAGAATCCCATGACCGAACAGGCCTTGAGCGACAAATTTGCAGATTGCACCGTGCGGTTACTGGGGCCATCGCTTTCCGATCGACTGTTGCGGGCGGTCAGAGGCCTGCCCGGGCTTCAAACAGCGGCCGACCTCCCTACGCTTGTTTTCAGGCAGGACTGAATAACCCTTCGAGCACCTGGGCGACCCCCAGCAGGCGCATATCGGCGCCGCGCGGGGCGATCAGCTGAATGCCGACGGGCAGTCCGCGCTCGCTGAAATGGCCGGGTACGGTCACGCAGGGCAGGTGCAGCGCGGTGAACAGGCGGTTGAACGTGGCCAGCCCGTTGCCCTCTTCGAACCTCGGCGCCTCGCCCGGCACGGCGGGACAGAGCCAGGCATCGAACCCCTGCATGGCGCGTTCGAAGCGGGGTCTCAAGGCGGCCACCTCATCCAGCGCCGCGGACACTTTCCGGGCGTCGATCTTGCGATGGTTTTCCGCCAGCGCGCGCACCCCAGGGTGCGCCAGGTCAGGATGGCCGCGATATTCGGCCTGCAGGGCGTGTACACCCTCTCCAAGCATGATCGTGTCTTGCCAGCCATTGAGCTCTTGCTGGCCGGAGGGCCCATCAACGCTCTCGACGCTGTGTCCGGCCTGTCGCAACACGGCTGCGGCGTGTTCCAGCGCTGCTCGGGTCTCGGGGTGTGCCTCGCTGAAATAGGGCGTTGGGTACATGCCCAGGCGCATTGGGCGGCCAAAGCCTGAGGGAAAGTCGTGTTCGAGCCCGCAGGCCGCCGCCGCGCTCTGCAGCAGCCCGATGTCTTCGGCGATAAAACCGACGGTGTCCAGGGACGGGGCGAACGGCTTGACCCCCTCGCAGGAGATGCGTCCCCAGGTGGGTTTGAAGCCGGCCACGCCGCAAAAAGCCGCGGGCCGGATGGTGGATCCGCCGGTTTGCGTGGCAGTGGCCAGTGGCACCAGGCCGGCGCCGACCGCAGCCCCTGAGCCTGCCGACGAACCGCCCGGGGTGCGGCTGGGTCTGTGCGGGTTTCGCGTGTCCGGAACCTGACCTACGCCGGCAAACTCCACCGTGCTGAGCTTTCCCAGCAAAATCGCGCCGGCCTGTCTCAATAAGGCAATGGCGGCCGCATCCCGTGCGGGCCGGTGTCCCCGGTAATAGGGTGAGTTGTACTCGGTGGCCAGGTCCTGGGTGTCAAATACATCCTTGGCGGCAAAAGGAACGCCATGCAAGGGGCCTCGTGAAGGGGACGCGTCCATGGCTTTGGCTTCCGCCAGCGCCTGTTCAGCCCGCAAGCTGACGAAACTCCCTATCTCTCCGTCATGCTTCTCGATACGCTCAATGCAGGTTTCCACTGCCTGCACGGATGTGATCGTTCGATCCAATACCTGTCGGCCGATCGCTTGTTTTTGCATGTCCTGAACTCGCCGCGCCGTTAAAACAGGCTGTGGAGGTCTATTTTCAGGATGCCCCGGATCGCGCGCAAGCCGCCGATACGCCCCCAGCGGGCCCGATGGGGACGCAATCGCCGCTGTCCGCCCAGTACGGGTCACGGTTGGCAAAGCGGCAAATGACCCCAAGTTACAGCGTCATGGGAAAGCGCAGCGCCAACGCGAGTCAAAGCGGGTGGAGACACGTCGGAGCCTCGTTGCGTTGCCTGATGGCGATCGTCCTGGCCTGGTCGGGTGGCGTCGCTGCCAATGACGACGCACCCGATGAGCAGACCAGCGGCAGTGACCACTATTTCAGCTTTTACCTGGACAACGATCTGTTCGCCAACAGCGACCAGGACTACACCAACGGCATCCGGTTTTCACTGATCAGCGGTGAGCGTTCCCTGATCAGCCTGGCGCCATTTCGGGACCAACTGGAGCGGATGGCTGCCTGGGCCGGCGATGATGACACGGTCAGCCGCTGGTCGGGATTTGCCAGGGGGAACGTGGCGGACAAAAACCTGCAGCTCAATTATGGGCTGTCCCTGACCCAGCTGATGTTCACGCCCGAGGATCCCTTTTCCACGACTCAACCCGAGGGTCAGAGGCGCTACGCGGGTTGGCTGGGCGTTGGGTTTTCTGTTCATGCCAGTGATGAGCAGGCGCTGAACTCGGCGGAGCTGATCATCGGAACGGTCGGGCCGAGGTCCCTGGCCGAGCAGGCGCAGGACCTGGTGCATGACATACGCGGTATCGATAAATTCCAGGGTTGGGATGACCAGGTGCCCAACGAGTTTACCCTGGACCTGGCGTTGACCCAGAAGCGTAGGCTGCGCCTGGTGGATGAGCGACCCAATGCGTTCAGCGTGGATGGTTTTACCGAGGGATCGTTGCGCCTGGGTACGTTTAGAACGGGCGCGCGCGTCGGCGGCCTGTTGCGGGCAGGGTTTCACCTGACACCGGATTTCTCTGATCCGCGGCTCGATGCCACGGCTTATTCACATCGCTTGTTCAAGTCGGGCAAGCGTGCGCGCGCGATGCCGAATTGGTCGCTTTACGGCTTGCTGGGCGCCAATGCGGGCGCGGTGCTTTTCGACGCGACCCTGGACGGGCCGCTGTTCAAGAACTTTGAAACCGGCAATACGCGCGAGCCCTGGGTGGCGGAATCCTACCTCGGTTTCGGTTTTCGCTGGAGAACCTTCGAATTCAGTTATGTGCACACCTGGCGGACGCGTGAATTCGAGGAGCAGGACGAGCGCTCGGCATTCGGTTCACTGGCCGTCCTGTTCAGATTCGAGCTTGATCACTAACACAGCGTGCCGGGCCAATATTTCCCCGGCTCAGTCTTTTGACCGGAGCAGTGACTTGAGCTGCTCGACCGCCTCTTCAAGCTGCTCTACGCGCGCCCGTAAATGTTCCAGGTCGGCGCTTGTCGATGACGAGGCGGGTGCTGCCGGCGGTGCTGCGCGGTATTCCGCTTCATCGGGTTCGCCGCACATCAGGTGCGCGTAGCGCCCCTCCTTCTGACCGGGCTGCCGAGGTAGGGACACCACCAGCGGCGGTGCTCGCCCCTCCAGCCTGCTCAGGGCGTACTGCACGTCATCGAGGTCATCGAATTCGAACATTCGATGGGCGTGTGATTTGAGTTCGCCCAGGGTTTGAGGCCCACGCAGCATCAGCGTGGCCATCAAAGCCACTCCTTTGGAGTGAAGATCCAGCGTTTTCCCCGCCTGATGTCGGTACTTGGCGACACGGGCGCCCCATTCCTCGCGAACCAGGTCGAGAGATTCGAGCTGTCTCAGCGCGTGACCCACTTCTCCCTCGCTGTAGTCCACCACGGGGTTGCGTGATGATTTCTGGTTACAGGCGTTGCGCAACGCGTTGAGGGTCAGGGGATACTGATCCGGCGTGGTTTCGGCCTTTTCCATCAGGCAAGCCAGGACCCGGGCCTGGACGGGGGTCAATTCATTCATGGTGCGTGTTAAGCCCTGAGCAATTAAGTGACATCAGCTGTTTTCCGGCATGGCGGTGGTCACGTTCGATTCCCTGGCGCGACTGTCCATCCATTGCTCCAGCAGCCAGAACAACAAGAGAATCATGCCTACGCGCAAGCCCAGCGCAAATTGGACAGCATGCCGGTCGATATCTACCAGATCGCCATGCCAGACCACGATCAGCGTGGCGCAACTGCCGGCAATCAAGGTAAGGATCACCGCGAGTCGGTCAGATTTCAGAGAGACGCTCTTGCGCAGAGGAACATACAGCAGGACGATCCCGGCCAGAGCAGCCCATAAAAAGGTGTTGGTGAATGCCATGTTAAGCGATGACTTTTCGGAGATTTCATAAGGCGCCAGGCTCGGCGTAAGCACCTCATAGACTGGCTTGTTCAAGTCGTTCGTGGTGGCGAATGGTCGAGTCAGAAAGTAAATGGGATGAGTGGCCAGGAATTGCTGGTAAACAGACGGCCCGGTTTTCATCCACTCATTCAGCTCCGGGATATCCTCGTAAGGAGCCCTCCAGAGCTGGCCATGAAACGATTTGGGGATTTCAGGCATCCCGTGGTCACGGAAATATTGATAGACATCCTCGAATCCCGTCAGACTGATTCTCGAAGATACCAGGCTCTTGAGTGGAAACATTCCCCGATCACCCTTGAATATGCCGTATTGGTTGAAGGCGATAAGCCCTGACAGAGCGCACGTCAAAATAACAGGCATGATCAGATGCTTTGGCCGTTTCATCCATGTCAGATACGCGACCAGCAGCAGCAAGAAGACCAGCAGGTAGTTGTTGGTCATCCGGATGAGAGAGAAGAACGAGGCAATAAGAATGAGCAAAAGCAGAGCCGCGGGGCTTTTGATCGTTTCCCGGTAATGCAGGAAAAATGAGAGTACGAGCACCATCAGCGACATACTCAGCGCCTCGGTCATCAAGTGTCTGTCCCAGAGTGTGATCATGGTTTCACACCCCAGCAGCAACAGAACGGCCGCAGCGATGACCCTGAGTGAAGTTCTCTTGAATATCTTGCTGCAACTGACCGCGAAAACGGCCCAGCTCAATGTGGCCAGGATGGATTGCAGCGCGGCCATGGAGGTAACATCGAAGTGGTCTCTCACGAGGTAAAACGGTTCGTCGTCACCCAGGCCGTACACGATGCCCGGCTGAAATGAGAACCATTGAGAGAACCCACCTTGCAGCAGGCCTTGAGCATCCGAGGGATAAGCAAAAAACTTGAACAGCAGTGGGTAAAAAGCCGGTTGCCTGCCAAACCAGAACTCTCCACTTCCGACCGGCCAAATGGACACGAGTGCGTAAGCGGCAGAATCCCACCAAATGACCAGGTTTTCAGTGTTGAGAAATTTCCAGAACCTGAAGGCCACGAATGCCACCAGCAGCAGGACCAGTATCAGGTTCTCTCGATGGGATGCCTCGGCTGAATTTCGCATGGCGGGCTTCATCGTCATCTTTTTAACGGATGGGCGCCTGGGGTTTGGGCGAATAGCTTGCGCTGGGAAAGGGCATGGGTGAGTAGTCTATTCGTTCAAATGATGATGCGCCAGACGCTGAGAAACCAGCCTATCGAGGCCGAAAGGGACACGGTGGATCGCCGACTTGGATCAATGATGGTTGCTATTGGTTGACCTATACTTTCAATCTGTATCGCGATTCTCCGGCATTTTCAGGTTAAGTATGACTTCGACTTTGTAAGGCCAGAGGCAGCGAAGAAAACAATGAAAACGATAGACCCCCTGACCCTGTTCGCTATGCCGGACCGGCCACGTCGTTGGGCGGAAGTGGTTTTGCTTGCGGTGATTTATTTCCTGACCGCGCAGTTGGGGCAATTGTTCGCCTTGCCCCCGGGTAATGTGACACCGGTCTGGATTCCCTCCGGCATCATCCTCGCTGCGGTGCTGATTCGTGGCTATTACCTCTGGCCGGGCATATTTCTCGGTGCTTTTGCAGGCAACGCGTGGGCGTATTTTGATGTCTCTTCCGTTCAGTCGTCCCTCACCTCATTGTTTGCCGGTACCATGAACGGCGCCGGTGACGCCCTCTGCGCGCTGGTCGGAGCCTGCCTGATTATCCGTTCCACCGGTACACGATATCCGTTGAACCGGGCTTCGAATGTCATCCGTTTTATCGCTTACGGGGCCATGGTCGGTGGCGGAATAAGCGCCATCTTCGGGGTAACAGCGCTGTGCGCGGCCGGATTTGTGGCCTGGGATGCCTACTGGACCCTGTTGATCACCTGGTGGACGGGTGATGGCGTAGGTGTTGTCATCATTACCCCCTTGTTGCTTGCGTTGCACCATGCCACAAGCCGTTTTTCCCTGCGCCTTGAGCAACTGGGTTTCCTGTTGCTCCTGGTGCTGGCTACGGCCTATGTGCTCGGACTCCCCGGCGCCGTGCTGAATGTTTACCCCCCGATGCTCTACCTGATCCCCGTCTTCTTGTGGTCCATCTTCCGAATGGATGAGCGCTTGACCTTCATCACCATGCTGGGCGTTGCGGCCACTGCCGTTGGCGCCACGGCCATGGGTTACGGACGATTCTCAGACAGTCATATTGCGACCGAACTGCTGGAACTACAGCTGTTCATCAGCGCGCTAGCATTGACGGTCCTGGTTCTTCATGGCCTGGTTCAGGATCGCGCCCGTGCCCGAACAGATCTCCAGCAGGCGCATGACCAACTTGAGGACAAGGTCGCGCGCCGGACCGCGCAACTGGAGGAGGCTCGAGAATCCCTGGAAACCAAGGTTGGTGAAATTGAGCGCCTGAATCAAAGGCTCGATGATCGTCGCCTGAATCTTGAGGTCATGATCCAGAAGCGGACCAGTGAATTGGTCAAGGCTAAAAGGCTCGCAGAGCAGGCTGGGCAGCGGTTGAGCGAATTCCTGGACCGGGTGGCTGGCGAAAAACGGGCGCTCGCGGAAACCATTTTGACCAGTTCGGGCTTTTTGGCGGACAAGGAATTGGATACAGACCTGGCCCGTCATGTCGATCTGATCGACCAGTCCGCAAAAAAGCTGCAGTCGCTGGTCGAGGAGATGATCGAGGCATCCGAATCACGAGACGCTTCACCGAGTCCGTAAAAATAGAACTTCCCGTTTCTTTACCCCTTCCGCTAGCATTTGCTCCGTCCCGGGCTTTGGCCCAAACATTCACGTGAAAAGGCAAACGAACATGATCATTGTGCATCACCTGGAAAATTCGAGATCGCAACGCATTGTGTGGTTGCTGCAAGAGCTTGGCGTGGATTACGAGATCAAGCACTACAAGCGCGATGCCCACACCAGCCTGGCGCCCCCTGAGTTGCTCGATATACACCCCCTGGGCAAGTCACCGGTCATCACACACGGTGATGAGACCGTGGCCGAATCGGGCGCCATCGTCGAGTACCTGTTGGCCGAGTTCGATGACGGCAGTCTGCTCCCGGCGGAGGGCACACCCCAGCGGCGCGCCTTCACCTATTGGCTGCACTACTCCGAGGGCACCTTCATGCCGCTGATGATCATTTCCCTCATCCTGGGCCGGATCGAAACGGCGCCCATGCCGTTTTTCATCAGGCCGGTGGCCCAGGGCATCGCGGGCAAGGTTCGCGATGGCTATCTCACGGCCAATGTTGAGCGTAATCTGAAATTCATGGAGGCGACGCTGAACGAATCAGACTGGTTCTGCGGCGATGAATTTACCGCCGCCGACATCCAGATGAGTTTTCCGCTGGAGGCGGCGGCTGTCAGAACCGACCTGGAATCAAGCTATCCCAGGTTGGCCGACTGCCTTGCGCGAATGCATGCCCGCCCGGCCTACCAGGCCGCCCTCGAGAAGGGCGGGCCCTACCAGTTGATGGGCAATGACTGACATCGACCGCGAGCGCGGTTGAAAGGGGTTCAGCGATGGGGTACTGGATATTCGTGGCGCTTGTACTGCTGGGTATCGTTCTGGCGGTGGTGGTGCCGCGACATCGTCTGAAGCGGGCGCTGGAGCGTCCGTTCCCCGAGGAGTGGGTCGCGATTCTCGAGCGAAACATTGGGATCTACAAAAATCTGCCCATGGAGTTACGGCTCCAGTTGCGGCAAATGATCAAGCAGTTTCTGCATCAAAAACACTTCAGCGGTGCCGGAGGGCTGGAAATCACCGATGAGATCAGGGTGACCATCGCCGCCGAGGCCTGTATGTTGCTGCTGCACCGGAAAACAAGCATTTACCCCGCGCTGCGCTACATCGTTGTCTACCCTGCCGCGTTCGTGGTCGATCGTCCCGACATCGGCAGCGGTGGCACCGTGCGGCACGGGCGCAAGGGGCTGCTCGGGGAATCATGGAGCAATGGCAAGGTCATTCTGGCCTGGGATCACGTCCTGAGCGGCTCCAGTAATTTTGCCGATGGACAAAACGTTGTGTTGCATGAATTTGCGCACCAGCTCGACAGTGAATCGGGCAGCACGAACGGCGCTCCAGTGCTGGTGGGCGAGAATGGCCTGCGGACCTGGGCCTCGACCATGTCCGAAGAATTCGAAGAGTTGCAGAGAGAGGCCTGGAAAGGCAAGCGGTCGCTCATGGACCATTATGGAGCGACCAATCCGGCAGAGTTCTTTGCCGTGGCCACCGAGACCTTTTTCGAGAAACCTCGCCAGATGAAAAAGCATCACCGTGAGTTGTTCGAGGTTCTTGAGCGGTATTACCGCATCGACCCTGGCGCGTGGTTGGACTGAGCCTCAGGGCAGCGGGTTGATTCCCTCGGGATAGTACGACTCGATATATTCAGGCGTCTCCAGCAGGTGCTGATGCACATTTTCCTGGTCACGCCCGATCATGAATTTCAGCTCTTTGATGTTTTGTGACCAGCGAAAGCCGTTCCAGAATTCGAAACCCTTGAACTGAGATTTGTAGAGTGCGTTTCGGCTGTAGCACGAGCCAAGGTATACGTGGTCAAAACCCATTTCCTGAAAGCGCTGTACGGTTGTGGTCATCATGAAGAGCCCGGGACTCTTGCTGAACAGGTCCAGATCGTAGAAAGCGTAGTAGTAAAAAGCAGCTCGCGGCTTTTGTAAAAAGCAGACAACCAGCCCCACATCCTCCCCGGACGTTTCGTGCCGATAATGGATCAGGTGCGAGCACACGGGCGAGCTGAACAGGCTGTCGAGCCGCTCGTCGCTCATCACGCCCTTGCCGAACCGGTGATCGGCATACGACCGGCAAAAGCCGCGCCAGTGTGGCGTGTAATCGAACTCTGATGAGGGGATGAGCCGGCTGGTCAGGCCCGCCCCCTTGCGCATGATGCGCCTGTTTTCGGAGGAATGTTCGAATTTCGCCAGATCCACGCGCGTGTGTCGGCACATGTAGTAGCGAGACATGTCGCGGTTACCGGGCAGAAAGCCCTGTCGAAAGCAATCTGCCGGCGACTCATGGGCCTCCGGATAGCCCCAGATGACATAGGGAAACAGGTAGTTGCCGTAATCGGAGCGGTATTCGGAAAATTGAAGTTTCATCCGAAGATAATGCCCTAACTGAGCGGCAAAGCAAGGACCTGGCGGTATGCGCGCATCATCGGGCACCGCTCCCATTCGCGCGGCCTGTGGCAAAATTCACGTCATGAGCCCATCGATGAAAAAGATCGATCCGGACCGCGGGAAGTTCATCGTGATCATCACCGCCGTTATCGCGGTGTTTCCTCTGATGGCATGGATGGTGCTGCCCGCCGCGCCGGCGGGTTTTGGCTGGGACGAGACCTGGTACCTGTGGATGGCGGAGTGGTTTTCCCCGCGCCCCGATGACAAGGCAGTAGCGCTTTCCATGCTGAGCGCGAGACAGTATCCGGCGCTGTTTCCGTACCTGTTGTCCTGGACAGGTGATGTTTCGAGTGATTTTTCCAATGGGCTGCTGATGAACGCGGCACTGCTGTGCCTGGGTGCTGGCGTGACCATGTATTGGCTGATGCGCGAGGGCATGGCGGCAGCGGTTTCGGTGGTGGCCGGCTTGCTGCTGATTTTGAACCCGGTTTCCTTGGGGTTTTCCTGGTTGCTGATGTCGGAGCCGTTGTTCATCTTGCTCACGACTTTGGCGCTCCTGTTGGCCGCCTGGCGCGAGCCCCGCTACCCTGACGCGTTGGCCATTGGTTTACTGGCGGGCCTGGCGATTGCAACGCGCAGCGCGGGGTGGGCATTGGTGCTGGGCCTGCTGGCTCATCTTGTCCTCGGCCGAAAGGTCAAAATGCTTCCTCTATGGCTGGCTGGCCTGCTATTGGGTCTGCTGGTGCATCTCTGGCTGCGGGCGGGCTTGCCGGAGGCACACAGCTATTGGCAGGGGTTTCAGGAGAACCTGGCCCGCGTCGATGTGGGGTACCTGGTCAATCAGCTATCCGCCATGGCCGATGGATGGGTGCGCTTATGGGGGTCTGTGCCGGGGGCATTGCTGATGGCTGCCTGGGTGTTACCCGGTTTTTTACTGCGGCTGCGCGGGGCCCGAGCGGACGCCTGGTACATCCTGGTGACCGGTCTGATGTTGGTGGCGTGGCCTTTTCCGGGTCAGATGGACCGGTTTCTGTGGGTGCTGATTCCGGCCCTGCTCGTCTGCGGCCAGACCACCATCATGCGTGTTGAGTGGATGAAAAGCCGCGGTTTCGTTGGCGGGGTCGTGGTCTTCCTGGTACTTGCGCTCTCCGTACCCGATGGTTTGGGCCGAAATATCGATCGCCTTTTGCATCCCCCTGGAGAGGGGCTGGACTACATGGCGCGCATGTCTCCATGGACCCGGACTGAAAGTCGAGACGACGCCCTGATGACGCTCAGGGCCAGTCATCAACTACTGGAAGACGTGAGGCGGATACCTGATGAGGCGGCCGACAGCGGCTGCGTTTATAGCGAGTACCCGGCGCTGGTTTCGATCCAGTCGGGCAGGGTGGCCTTTGCCTCCCCATGGAATACGCTGCAGCAGCTTGGCGCCACCTCACTGGGTTGTCCCTACTATTACCTGGTACCCGACGCGCTGCCAGGTGTGACCAAGGCCGACATTGAAGCCCTGTCTGCGGCCCATCAAGAGCTGTTTCGCTCATCGGCGCCTTACGATCCGTCAGGCCAAGCGGTGCTGGGCGTTTTCTATCGCTTGAATGTCACTGAAAGCCATTGAATGAGACGCTGGATAAGTATGTTTGTGTTCGGAGGTTGAAGCTGTCATGACCACTCAAACCGAGGCGCTGTTCCGCCAGGATGCCTACCTGAAAACCTGTGAAGCCACGGTGGTTGCCGTTCAGGAGGACGGAGTGATCCTGGACAGGACCGTGTTTTACCCGCTGGGCGGGGGCCAGCCGGGCGACACCGGGACGATCCGCTGGCAGGGGGGTACGCTGACGGTCATCGATACCCGCTACGGGGAAAAGGGCCAGATCTGCCACCGGGTGGAGCAGGGCTCTCGGCTGCCGGAGACGGGAGATACCGTGCTGGCGGAACTACACTGGGAGCGTCGCTATCGACACATGCGCATGCACACGGCGATGCATTTGTTGGGGGCGGTTTTGCCTTACGGGGTGACCGGTGGAAATATTTCAGCGGATAAGAGTCGACTGGATTTCGATATGGAGGACACCGTGGACAAGATCGCGGTGGGCGACGCCCTGGCGAGACTGGTCCAGGAGAATCATCCTATCACCAGTCGCTGGATCACCGACGAGGAGTTGGATGCGCAACCGGAACTGGTTCGTACGCTCTCGGTCAAGCCACCCAGGGGTGTCGGGCCCGTTCGGTTGCTGGAGATCGCCGGCGTCGATCTGCAGCCCTGCGGCGGGACGCACCTGCGCTCGACGGGCGAAGTCGGACAGGTTCGAGTGGGCAAGGTGGAGAAAAAGGGGCGCCACAATCGCAGGGTTCATCTGCACCTGGATGATTGACGCCGACAAAGCGAAGCTAGTGGTGTTCGTCCTCCCACAGGCGAATCCCGCCCAGAATGCCGGCCACGTTCTGGACGATGCGAACATGATCGGGTAGCGGGATATTCAGCTTTTTGGCGTTGCCGCCACCGAGATATAGATGGTGCGGATTCCAGATGGGCAGGATCTGCGCGATGGCCTGTGCCACCCTTTGGTTCCACACTTCGTCTCCCACTCTGGCCCGGGCAGCCTGTCCGATCTGCTCTTCGTAGGTCTCGCCGTTTGCGAAGGGGTGGTGGCCCAGTTCAAGGTTGGGGGCCAGGTGGCCGTTGGTGAAAATGGCAGAACCCATTCCGGTGCCCAGTGTGAGCACCATTTCGACGCCTTTACCCTCAATCACACCGTAACCTTGTACATCGGCATCATTGGCGGCCCGGCAGGGCCGGCCGGTGCGGCGCTCAACCTCCGCCGCCAGGGGTACACCGGCCCAGTCCCCGTCCAGGTTGGGCGCGGTATGCACCGCGCCAAACTGCACCACGCCCGGAAATCCGATGGATACCCTGTCGAAGTCGGGCTGGGCCTGCGCGACCTGACCGATCGTGTCCAGTACCGCTGCCGGAAGGGCGGGCCTGGGCGTGGTCAGCCTGACGCGTTCGTTGAGTGGTGTTCCGTTCGGGTCTAGAACCATACCCTTGATGCCGGAGCCCCCAACGTCGATGCTCAGCGTGCCTCCCTTGAGTCTGCTCATATCTGCTGCCTGCTCCCATGGGGGTGATTGAATGGGGGTGTTTTCATTTATGGGTTCATCATCTGTCGGTAAATGGCGATCGTGGCGTCAACCTTGCTCAATATGTCCTCGCGTTGTTCCTGCCACAGGGTATTTATCATTCCGGCAACGTCAAAATATTCCAACTCGTCGCCCGCGCGGATATCGCCGTTGAGTTGTTGTAAGTAGCTGATCATCCCTCTCGCAATGTCTGACTTGTCCTTTAAACCATGCCCCAGTTGCTGGTCGTTCACATAGACAGCACCGGTATGGGCCAGCGCGTACCGCGCGCCGCTGACGGCTACCGCGATCCAGGCCCCCCGGTCGATCTCGAGCATGGTATCGATCAGTATGTCCCCCTGACTGTTTGCCGTGAACGTGGCGACTGCGGTCCCGTTGACGATGAGCCTGGCCTCGCGAAGCGTGTCCAGGGAAGGCGCCAGGGTTATTTTTGCGATCACTTTCAGTCTGGAGCGCCCGTCAATATGAATTTCCTCTCCAGCGGGCAGCCCGTTGACCTTGAAATCGATCATCGGCCCATTGGTCACAAAGCTCCGCCCACGTTTCGCACTCGCAAACCACTTTTCAGTGGAAAAAGGGCCGTCCACCCGGGCATACAGTCGGACCGAACCGGGCGTGTCGAGATAGGGGTAGTCAGAGCCGGCCATGGGGGCGAGTTTGAACCCCAGGTTGAGAAAGCGGTACCAGAGGTCCGTCTTGATCTGACCGTTTTGCATGACCTCCAGGAAATCGATGATGCCGTGAGGTACATCGAGCGCGAGCCCTCGTTGCTCGTTATACCAGCCTTGCCCCACATGAGCGTACCCGGTGACCGCGCCCTGGTGCTGGTAGCCGCTGAACTGCGCGTGATGGTCAAAGTAGTGATCCCTTCGGTAAAGAGATTTTTGGATGTTCTGGCTGATCGTGTGGCCCAGCACGGCGGACCGTGGGTTTTCGATGCCGGGCACCAGGTAAGCGCCGTCATGGCTGAACCGGCCTGCCTCACCAAAAGCATATTGCTGGAAATACTCTTGCTGCGGATTGCCCATCTGGAGCAGATTGAATACTGTCAGACCTTCAGCAGATGCGATCTGGGCGATGGCGGCGTTCATGGCCGGCGAGTCCCTCAACATATGGACATGCCCATCGCCCGGATACCAACCCTCCAGCCCCGCGCGGCGCCTGAGATCCAGGGCCACCGTAGATGCCGTGGGAGTGACGGTGACACGACGTTTTTCGATGCCATATTCGGGGCCTCGACTGACCACCAGCCAGTAGTCGCCGGGCGCCAGGTCCACGTGGTACTCGCTGGGGGCATAGATAAAATGCCGGTTGGGATGGGGCCATGGGTCACGGCTGTCCCACAGGCTTCTGATGTAGTGCTGGCGCTTGAACCGGTCGTAATGGTAAATGTGCAGCGCATTGTCTCCCGGCAATGCCTGGCGGCCGGTATCGGCGTGATATACACCCAGCCTGACGGGCGTTGGCTCACCCTCGGCGGTGAACATGAATGTCGTGGCAACCTCTTGCTCATCCTCTGGCGCCGATACTGCGGACAGCTGAATATCGCACAAAACGAACTCGTGGCTGGCGTCTGGCGCGTCCGTTTCGGTAACGGCGCCTTCGGCAATCAATGCGAAGTCGGCCTGGGCAAGGCCGCGGTTGATGAAGCGGGCGTCGGGCAGATGCACTGTGATCTGTTGCGGTTGGGAATCGTCAGCGAGCTCTATCCAGCGCCACTGCTCCGTTTGGCCGGCGGCGTCATAAGCCAGTTGCACCCGCATGGCCTTTGCGGCGAAAAAGCTGAAGGTGAGGGTGGATGCGCCGCGGATGTCGTAATACTGGCGATCGGCAATATCGAACAGTAAATGGCTGGCCGTGACGCAGCGGCTGCCGTGGTTCGTCTGAATCCGTGGCGGCCCCGTCCTGGGGTACGCTTCAGTGCCGAATGTCTCAACATATCCCGCGGCCATGACCCGATCGAACAGGGGGCCACCCCATTCCACGTGATGCGCGCCCAGCGGGTTATGCCCACCGTCATGACCGAACGCGGCAGGACTGACGCCGGCGAACGCCCAGATCAATACGTAAATGGCGCAAGCGATGTTTTTCCCGGGCGTGTTCAACATGACGCCCAACATCATACCCGAGGTTGAACCGCCCTCTGTGCGCGCCTGGATGGGCGCTCGCACCGCCGATGCTCGCTCTGCGGGGCCAACCGGAGAGATGGCCCGGGGCCCGCAGATGACGGCCGGGGATGCTTGGTGGGCATGCATTTCGCGTTCATCGTATACTCTGACCGACAAGACGGCTTTGAAAAGCCCGCACCTTCAATCAAACAAATGCAGGGGGCAAGATGAAAACCTGTAAACATCAACGTGGTGGTTCGCCTGTCCTGACGCTCATTGTCGTTGCCGTGCTTGGCTACGTCGTTTTTGTAGGCGTTCAATACGTTCCACACTGGCTTGAGGCGCGCTCGGTGAGTTCCATACTCAACGGCGTGGAAGAAACCTATGCGTCCAACCGTTCGGGCTCACAACAGGACATCGAGGCACAGGTCATCCGCATGCTGCAGGTGAACGAGATGCATGACATGACGGAAAATTTCAGCGTGTCCGGCAACAGCGGTGGTTATACCGTGAGCTTCAAATGGGACAGGACACTGAACCTGGGGTTTGAGACACGAACCCTGAACTTCGAGCGTACAGTTTCCCTGTAAATGGGAAAGCGCCGGCCCTGTTTGAGGGGCATGATCTGTCGCTGAAACCATGGTGTGCCTGTCATGGTAAGCCCCTTTGATGCATCGTAAATACATGAATATACGCGCATTGTTTTGGGTTAAAATGGGATCAATAAAAACCGGGTGATGTACACCTGTCAACAAGAGGTAATGTCGATGTACCCTTCCATAAAAACCCCAACACTCAAAATAATCATCCTGGGTCTGGCCCTGCTTACGCTTGGGCTGTCAGGCAGCATCCAGGCGGGCGACGAAGGTTGCGTGACCTGTCACGTGGGCCCCATGGCGCTGAATGAACTGCTGGCCAAGAATGAAGCGCATCCGGATGTCAGTGCAATGGTCAACACCATCCCCACCGACTGTGCCATGTGCCATCAAAAAGGCACCGAGATGGCGTTGATGGGTATTGTCCACGCCAAGCATGAGGGCGTTGATTGCGCTTCTTGCCATGTCGTGGATGAAAACAATATGCCGACCAGCAACAAGACCGGCGCCAAGAACTGGTAGTAGAAACACCCACTCGCTGAAAAAGCCCGCGCAACGCCATCGCGCGGGTTTTTTTGCGGCACCCCGAATGGCCGGACATGCAGAGCGCGCCCGGCCGCTGACCATCAAGCCGGCCGGCAAGCGTGCTCGTGGCAAGTCGGCCTGATTGATAGAATCCGATATGCACTTACGGCTTTACGCAGGATGGAAATGATGCGAAGACTCCGAATGGTTGCGGCTCTGCTGCTGTTCGTCGCGGTCCCGGTAGGGGCCGGGCAATACAATGACATCATCAGCATCGGTGATTCGATGCCGTCGTTTTCCGGGCTTCCCGCAACGGATGGCGGCAGCTATTCATCATCGGATTTCGATGCCGATGTTCTGGTGCTGGTTTCCCTTGCAAACCATTGCCCCTGGGTCAGGGGAATGGATGCCGGCCTGATCGAGCTGGTCGAAAGCTTCGAGGGTCAGGATGTCGAGGTGGTTGGGTTTGCGGTTAACCATCGCGAAGATGATCGTCTCCCCGCCATGATCGAACACGGGAAACGCGTGGGTTACAACTTCGTTTACCTGTTCGATGAAAGCCAGGCGCTGGGTCGCGCGCTGGGCGCCACGCGGACGCCTGAGTATTTTGTTTTCGACAAAGCACGCAAGCTGGCCTACACGGGCCTGTTGACCAACTCACCGGCCCGTGAGACCCGCGACGGCGATGTCATGTTTACCAACGGCGCGCCGACCGCGTTTTACACCCGTGACGCCATCGCCGCGCTGTTGGCAGGCGACCAGCCCGACCCCGCCGAAACGCGCGCGCAGGGCTGCAGCGTCAAGTACGAGTGAAGCCATGATGCCCGGCACCCCGCGCCCGGCCGCGCTGATCATGTTGCTTGGCCTGATGACGGGCGGCACGCTGCCGGCCGATGACTCGGCCCTTGACCGGCCCGAGGTCATGCAGGTGGTTTCACTGGCCCAGTGGGAGAGGGTGCTCGAGGCGAAACAGCCCGGGATCATCGTAGCGGACCTGTGGGCCAGTTGGTGCGTCTCGTGTATCGAAAGATTCCCGAAAATGGTCGATCTGGCCGATCGCTTCAGTCAGCGCAACGTGACTTTTCTGACGCTCAACCTGGACGATCCACAGGACGCGTCCGGAATCGAATGGTCCAATGGTTTTCTCGCCGGTCTTGGCGGAACCTTTGGCCATTACCGGCTGGATGAGAACCTCACCGTCGCCTTCGAAGCGCTTGATCTCATGTCACTGCCGGTGGTGCTGATCCATGATGGCAGCGGGAAGGAGCGCCACCGTCTGACCAATGACAACCCGAATCAGCAATTCACCGAAGCCGACATCGAGGCGGCGCTGGAGGCTTTGCTGGCGGGCGCCGAGGCACCCTGATCCCTTTGCTTTGCCGTTCAGCCGGCGGCTTCCAGCGTATGCTCGATCAAATCCCGGTGGTTTTCACCGAAGCGCAGAAGCGCGTCTTTGGCTCGTTCCAGGTGGCTATCATTCATTGGCAGTGACAGGAAAAAGTCGCCGCGTCCGCAGACCAATATGCCATCCAGCAGCAACTCCATGTGCAGCAGCGGCCGCAAGGCGCGGCAGCCGGCGGTGATATCAGATGTCCTGCGTGTTGGCGCCCTGGAGAAATGGATGGCGATGATGGATCCCAGGCCGTTGGCGCGCATGGGCAGCGCACGCTCGCTGAATGCCTGGTTGAGCGAAACGCGAAAGCCCTCGGACCAGTCCAGGAATTCCTGCGCGCGCTCCGGCGTGAAAATCTCGCCCATGGCAACACAGCCCGCGGACATGGAGCAGACATCGTTATTGAACGTGCCGGCGTGATTCCAGCTGTTCTCATGCTTCGGGTTGAAGTGCTGCATGACCTCCTGGCTGCCGCCAAACGCGCCGATGGGCAGCCCCCCGCCGAGAAACTTACCCAGCGTGGTCAGGTCGGGCTTCACGCCCACGAGCCCCTGCATTCCGGCCGGGCCGATGCGCGCTGTCTTGACCTCGTCGAAGATCAGCAGGCCGCCGGTTTCCCGCGTTGCTTGCCTCAATGTGTGGAGAAACTCCGGGTCACCGGGAATGTTGCCGCCCGCGCCCAGGATCGGCTCGACGATCACCGCCGCGAGCTGATCCCCCACTGAACGGATCAGTGCCTCGGCGGCTTCGGTGTCGTTGTATTCAGCCAGCTGGAAGTCGAAGGGCAGATTGAGTTTGCAATGCCCGCCCGGGAATTTGAGAAAACCGCCATGGTAGGCATCGTGGAAAGCGATGAACTTGGTCCTGCCGGTCAGCATGCGGGCCGTGGTCAGCGCCCAGACGTTCGCCTCGGTGCCGGAGTTGCAAAACCGCACCTGGTCCACGGCGGGAAACCGCTGACAGATGACGCCTGCCAGCTGGCGCTCGTAGTCGGTGGGCGCGCCCATCACGATACCGCTCTCGAGGCCCCGGTCCACGGCGGCCTTGATTTGCGGATCAGAGTGGCCGAACAGGCCGGCGGAGTACTCGCCCACGAAATCGACGTACCGGTGTCCGTCCAGGTCGATGAGTTCGGCCCCCACGCCCGCCTGCATGGTCAGCGGGAACGGATCATAGTGCAGGACCGTGCGCGTGTTTCCACCCGGTAAATGGTTTTCGGCGGCCCGATCGGCAGCATGGCTGTTCGGGTTGAGCTCAACGTAGCGGGCGCGCAGTTCCCTGAGAACCTGGTTGAGTGCTTCCATTGCGATTCCTCGTGTTAAACCGCTTCCAGCGCCAGCGCGATACCTTGCCCAACGCCGATGCACATGGTGCAAAGCGCGCGGCGGCCCTCGCCCAAACGCAGTTGATCCAACGCGGTGAGCGCCAGTCGGGCGCCGCTCATGCCCAGTGGATGACCCAGCGCGATGGCGCCACCTCGCCGGTTGATGCGTGCGTCATCATCCTCCAGACCCAGCTCGCGCGTGCAGGCCAGCGCCTGGGCTGAAAACGCCTCATTCAATTCAATGATGTCGAAATCATCGAGCGACATCCGCAACCGTTCCAGCAATTTACCCGTTGCCGGAACCGGGCCGATGCCCATGATCCTGGGCGGTACGCCGGCCACGGCCATGCCCAGCACTTTCGCGACCGGCTCAAGGCCATGATCACCGGCTCCGCGCTCAGAGGCCAGGAGCAGGGCAGCCGCGCCATCGTTGATGCCCGAGGCATTTCCCGCTGTCACCGTCCCGTTGCTGAACAGTGGTTTGAGCTGGGACAGCTTTTCCAGCGAAGTGTCTCTGGGGTGCTCGTCTCGGTCCACTACCCGGTCGGGTTGGCGGCGCATTGCTACCGTGACCGCGCATATTTCTCCGTCCAGCCGGCCCTCCTGTTGCGCCGCCGCGGCCTTCTGCTGGCTCCAGAGCGCGAACCGGTCCTGGTCCTCGCGGCTGATGTCACGCTCTTGGGCAAGGTGCTCGGCGGTCTGCGGCATGACATCGGTGCCGTATTGTCGATGCAGTTCCGGGTTGATGAATCGCCAGCCCATGGTGGTGTCATGCATTTCCTGGTCGCGGCCAAAGCCCACGCCGGCTTTGCCGATGACGTAGGGCGAGCGCGACATGCTTTCGACGCCGCCCGCGATCATGAGGTCAGCCTCTCCCGCGCGAATGGCGGATGCCGCCATGCCCAGGGCGTTGAGGCCGGAGCCGCACAGACGATTGATGGTGCAGGCGGGCACCGCCTGGTCCAGACCGGCAAGCAGGCTGCTCATGCGCCCGACATTCCGGTTGTCTTCGCCGGCCTGGTTGGCGCAACCCAGCACGACATCGTCCACCCGACCCCAGTCGACCCTGGGGTTTCGTTTGACCAGCTCAGCGATGGGAATGGCACCGAGATCATCTGTTCGCACGGCTGCCAGCCCGCCGCCATAGCGCCCTATTGGGGTTCGAATTCCGTCACAAAGATACGCTTCACGCATGGGTGTATTCTCTCTTCGACTCAGGCCGGCGGAAGAATGGTGGCGCCGGTGTGTTGTTCAACGTCCTCAAACGTCACGTTCGGCGCCAGTTCCACCACCTGGAATCCGCCCGGGGTGACATCGACCACCGCCAGGTTGGTAAAAACCCTGGAAACAACGCCAGGGCCGGTCAGCGGGTAGCTGCATCGCTCCACCAGCTTGGGCGCGCCGTCGCGTGTGGTGTGCTGGGTGATGACAAATATCTTTTTAACGCCCTGCACCAGGTCCATGGCCCCGCCAACGGCCGGGATAGCGCCCGGAGCCCCCGTCGACCAGTTCGCGATATCACCGTTTTCCGCCACCTGCATGGTGCCCAGCACGCAGACATCGATGTGTCCTCCCCGGATCATGCTGAAGCTGTCGGCATGATGAAAATAGGCGGCGCCCGGTACCGCGGTCACGTATTTCTTGCCGGCGTTCATCAAGTCCAGGTCACGCTCATGATCCGCCGGTGGCGGGCCCATGCCCAGCAGCCCGTTTTCGGTGTGGTAGATGAATTCGCGCCCTTCTGGCACGAACCTGGCCACCAGTTCGGGTATACCGATACCCAGGTTTACGTACGCGCCATCGGGTATGTCCTGTGCCGCCCGGGCGGCCATCTGCTCCCTGTTCCATCCCACGCTCATGGATAGCTCCTCCCTGCCGCGATCAGTTCGTCCTCGTGGACCGGGGATGGCACCTCGATGACGCGATTGACGAATATACCGGGTGTGATGACGTGTTCTGGATCGATGCCACCCGCGGCCACCACGTGCCGGGCCTGCACGATGGCGGTGGTGGCCGCCATGCACATCAGCGGACTGAAGTTGCGCGCGGTCTTGTTGTAGGTGAGGTTGCCCACGATGTCCGCGGTTTCACACTTGATCAGAGCAAAGTCCGCTTTCAGCCAGGGTTCCATCACATAGGCCCGCCCATCGAATTCACGGGTTTCCTTGCCTTCCGCGAGAACGGTACCGACAGTGGTGGGCGTGTAAAAAGCGGGGATACCCGCGCCCGCGGCCCGGATACGTTCCGCCAGGGTTCCCTGTGGCACCAGTTCCAACTCGATCTCGCCCGCTTCATACAGGCGAGGAAACACTTTTGACTGGCTGGATCGCGGAAACGAGCAAATCATCTTTTTGACCTGGCCGTTGCCGATCAACGCCGCGAGACCCACCTCGCCATTGCCGGTGTTGTTGTTGATGACCGTCAGGTCTCGCGCGCCATGGTCGATCAGCGCGTGTATCAATTCGATGGGGCTGCCCGAAGCGCCAAATCCTCCGATCATCACGGTTGCGCCGTCATGGATATCGGCAACGCCCTCGCCTGGGGAGGGGCATCTTTTATCAATCACTGTTCCGGTCTCCGGTTATCCTTGCGCCTGTGATCCTTCATTCGCCGAGGAATACCTCGGTCTCATCCCACAGCGCCTCAATGTGGTCTATCCGGCGGGCGGCCGTTTCATGCAGCAGCCTCGTGACATGGCCCACCAGCAATTCGGAAATGGCCACGGCCGGAACTGAACTGTCGAATGGCCCAATCGCGGGGACCTCTATCTCGCACCAGTTGGGCGTGAGTTCAACCAGTGGCGACAGCGGGCTGTCGGTTACCGCGACAAGCTGCACGCCCGCGCTCTTAAGCAGCTTTGCGGCACCGATGACCTGCCGGCGATAACGGTAAAAGTCCATGACCAGGGCGGCATCCCCCGGCCCGGCATCGCACAGGTGGGTACCGAAGCGGTGTTCCTCGAGCAGGTGAACATGAGGGCGCACCATGGAGAGCCCGCTGCGCAGTGCGTGAGCGCCGGCCAGCGAGGTCTCGCCCGAGAGAATCCAGACCTGCTCCGCCCGAGCCAGCGGCTCGGCCAGCTGGCCCATGCGTTCTCCAGCCAGCGCTTCGAAGACGGAATCGAGTGAGTCTCTGACCGTGGTTCGGGCCGGTGGCGCTTTGTCCTCTTCGTAACGAATACGCTCGCTGGGCCTGGACAGCTGATGGGACAGGTCGCTGCGGATGTGCCGCTGCAGCTGCGCGTAGCCCTTGAAGCCCAGCTTGTGCGCGAAACGCACGATGGTAGGCCGGCTGGTGCCGACCCGCTTGGCCAGGTCGGAAACGGTCCCAAAGGCGAGCAGGGTGGGGTCCGAGAGGACTTCCTGCGCGATGCGCCGCTCGGCCCGCGTCAAATCACTGCTGACCGCCGCAACCAGCTCTGGGGCGGTGGCCGGAATGTCGGTATTGTTCATTGCGTTACATTATTACACAATCGGATATCAATATGTTACATTGGCGCGTGGTTTTAACATCAAAGTCGAGGTATTCAGTGGCACGCGCAGACAGGTATCAGCCCTCGGACCGGGAACAAGCGTTCCTGGACAGCATTGAAAGTCCCAAGTATGACCGGGAGATCATTAACGGTCTCAAGCCGTTTTTTCGCGACAAGGCCCCGGATGACATCAAGCGTTTTTACTCGGGCTCAGAGCTTGCGGCCCTGGACGCGGTCAGGGGGACAGAGCGCGACGTGGAACTGCGCATGCCGGTCAAGCTGACCCGGCACTTTTTCGAACTGGCCAAAAACAGCGAACCGCTGAAGCGCATCGTCAAGGCCGACCCTGACGAGACGCTCAACCTGGCAGGATCGGAAGATCCGGGCTACCAGATGGATTTCGCGCCAGTGGAGGGCATGCTGCACAAGTATGAAATGGGCCTGCTGTACGCCGTGTCCACCTGTTCCGCCCACTGCCGGTTCTGCTATCGCGAGGAACTCATCAGCCAGAAGGACATCAAGCGCCAGGACGGCACCGTGGCCAAGAAAGGCCTCGCGAAGATCAAGCCGGTGACAGACTACATTCGGGCGCACAACGAGACGGTCGCAGCCAACGGCGGCCTGCATCCGGAGACGAGGCGCGAGAAACTGCGCGAAGTGCTTCTGTCGGGCGGCGACCCCATGGTGTTGCCCAACCGAAAGCTCGGTGAGTGGATGGCCGCGCTGGCCGAATCCGGTGTTGAGTCCATTCGCCTGGGAACCAAGGAAATGGCGTTTCATCCCCTTCGGTTCGATCAGGCTTTCCTGGATATGCTGGACCGCTTCCACGAGACCTGGCCCCATGTGGGATTCCGATTGATGATCCATTTCAACCATCCGGACGAATTCCTGCTCAAGGGCGAAGACGGCGCCTACCTCACCAATGATAACGGTTCGCTCATGTGGCATCCCGATACGCTGAAAGCGATAGAGGGTGTGGTTTCGCGTGGCTGGGTCAATGTGGAAAACCAGGCGCCGATCATCAAGGGAATCAATGACGATGCCGAAGCGCTGCGGGTGATGCAGCGGGCTCTGTACCGGGTGGGCGTGGGCAATCACTATTTCTTCTGCGGCCGCGATATTGTGGCTTACCAGGCCTTCAACGTGCCCATCGAAACGGCCTGGCAGTTGCTCAATGAATCGCAAAAGGGACTGTCCGGCGTGGAGACGCACGCGCGTCTTTCAATCACCCATTACAAAGGCAAAACCGAGGTGGCCGCGGTGACCGATGAGCCGATCCCCGGCGTTCCTGGTACTGAGAACGGTGTGTTGATCTTCAAGATTCTCCGCAACGCGCTCGACGCCCCTGATCGCGGCAAAGTCTGCATCGTGGGCAGAAACCCCGATGCTATCTGGTTTGACGATTATGAAGATCGGGTGATATTCGACGAAGCGGGTTTGTATGACTACGCCCGGGTGGACAACAAACGGATTGAATTCGAGGAGTCGGTCGGCGTCGCTGTCTGATCAGGTCCGGGTTCCAAACGCACACCCACCCGAAAAATCTGGTTGGGCCTGGCTATCCGGTCGCCTCAGGCGACCGGGCCGGTGGCTTGGGCTGATCCGCATCGCCATCGGCGTCCCCCGTGTTCTCAGCGGCGTCCTGCCCCGGGATTTCTTCCTGTTCTGATGCCTCCGTCTCCTGTAACCGCCTTTCGGCCTCCTCCGCGGCGGCTTCTTCCTCGAGGATGCGCCATGCATGTTCGAAGGCGTCATCCAGCTTGCGATGGAAATTGTCTTTGCTGATATCGCCGAACAGCCGGGACCGTTTCAGGATGCCCATAATGGGCGATTTGATCCGGGTGAAAATCACGTGGACGCCGGCTTCGTTCAGGCGCCGGTAGTTCTCGCGTAACATTTCCTCACCGGACGCATCCAGGTCATTGATGGCGGAACCATCGATGATCAGGACCTTGAGGCTGCGCGCGTTGGCCAGCAGGTCCTGCAGCTGGTCTTCGAAAAACGCAACGTTCACAAATACCAGTGAGCCGTCAAAACGCATCCGAATGATGCGCCCGTCCTCAAGGACGCCTGCTTTTACCGCCGCCTCCGGCATGAGGTAGGTGGGGTGCGCAGGAAAGACAACGCGTGGCTTCATGATGCGAAACAGCAGCAGGACCAGTGACAGCAGCATCCCGATCAGG
>WTJD01000252.1 GCA_011524975.1 Lysobacterales bacterium | reverse complement strand
ACCAGAAACAGATGTAGCCCAGGACGGATATGCTCTGCGAGAGCAGAAAAGTTCTTTTCTTGCCCAGCCTCTGGGACATGAATGTGATCGCGGGTATGACCAGGAAACTGGTGGCCAGCGCGGAAACCGAGCCGAACATCGCGGGCCAGGACCCGGCCGCCGCGGCGTCTCCGTTGAACAGGTAGTAGACAATGATGAAGAAAGAAAACCCGGCGACCGTGTTGAAGGCGTTGAAAACGAAGAAGGTCGCGATGCAGAGCTTGCGAAATGGCAGGCAACGGAAAGCTTCTGTAAATCCGGTTTTCAAAGCCTGCAGGTTTTCTCCCAGCTTGCTGAGTGAGAGGTCGCTCAGGTCTTCCTCCCGCACCACCTGGGTTTTGCAAAACAGCGCCGGGGTCATGGTCAGCAAGAGGCAGCCCAGGCCCACCCAGACAGAGAGTTGGCGGGCCCCCGCATCGGGTGTCGCGAAAATCTCCGGGTCGTAAAGGATCAGCCAGAACCACGGCACGATCACCCACGCCCATTGGCCGATCCATTGCGCCACCGCCATCAGGCGGGTGCGCTCGTGATAGTCATTGCTGGTTTCGTAGCCCATCGCGATATAGGGCGTTGCGAATACCGTGAGACCGACATAAAACACAATGGACAGCAGCAGGAAATAGGTGAAATTGAAAAGTTCGGAGTTTTCCGGATAGATCTGCCACATGGCGATGTAGCTCAACCCGGTGATGATGGAGCCGACAAAAATGTACGGTCTGCGACGCCCCCATCGAGAGCGCGTGTTGTCCGATATGAAGCCCATGACCGGGTCGGTGATGGCATCCACGAGCCGCGGAAGGAAAAACAGGATGCCCCACAGCACGGGATCCATCCCCAGGCCCCTGACCAGCACCACCATGAAGATCGCCAGCGCGGCGGGAAACATCTGGTTGCCCAGCATGCCCATTCCAAAAGCAATCTTCTGGCCCAGTGGAATCCTGTCCTCGGGCGCGGTCGCATAGTGATTCTGGTCCATCAAGTGATTCCTGGTTGTCAGATCGGCAGGGCGCGGCATCTACGCGCTTACAAGGGCACTAGCGTACGGAGATCGGTGCGTCAGTCAATATCTATGGCTGCCGAAAGGGCGGGATGTAGGGGGGTATCGCCGGTCATGCCGCGGGACGGTCAGCAGACAAACCGGATGCATGCGGGTTTTTTCTGAGCCTTGGACTAGACTGGTAGGTATAACGACCCATCATGCGGGGTGGAAAATGAAGTGGGTAAAAACAGCGCTATGGGCCTGCCTCCTGGTGGTAGTAGCTGGGTGCGGTAACTCCGGGTCCGGCGAGCAGGTGCAGGTCGGCCAGGCGGAACCTGGGATGGTGTCCGAGCCGGAACCATGCACCCTGGTCATGGGCTACGACCCCTGGGAGCCCTACCAGTATGAAATCGCCGGCGGCCATGTGTTTGGCTTGGACGTTGACCTGCTGACGCTGGTCAGCAGTCACGTGGGCTGTGATATCGCCTTTGAGCGAGGCACGTGGCGTGAACTCTTGAATCAGATCAGGGAGGGCGACATCGACATGCTGGCCGGCGCGACGCGTACGCCCGAGCGAGAGGAATTCGCATGGTTTACAGGTACCTACCGAAATGAGGAGTTCAATTTTTACGTGGCGGTGAGCGGCTCGGAGCAATATGAGGACAAAGGTCTCGAGGAATTACTCGAGGACGGCGTCAGGGTAGGGGTCATCGACAGCTATCTCTATGGTGATCCGGTGTCGGCCTTGCAGGATGATCCGAGATTCTCCAAGCAGTTTGAATATGCCTCGATCGCGGAAATCAACATCGAGCGACTACTGGATGGCGAGGTGGACGGCATCATCGAAGATAAATATGTGGGCGCGTCCATTATTCGCCACAGGAGCCTGCAGGACTTCATCATGCCCCATGCCATGAGCCTTGGCCAAACGGGCGTCAGCATCATGGTCAGCCGTGCTTCTGTTGATGCGGCCAGGTTCGCGCAGATCGAGGAGGCGGTGAAGAAGCTCAAGGCGGAGGGCGCCATGGACAAGGTGTTGGTGCAGTATCAGAATCCGTGACCCATCCAGTAAGGGTTGTTTTGGGCGTCGACCGGTCGGCCGGCGCCCGCGTTCAAGAGCTTCCTGTCCCCGCGGCCGACGCCGCGGGGACAGGAAACAGGCCTCAGAAGCGATAGTTCAACTGCACGCCATAGCTGCGCCCCTCGCCGGGATAGCCCAGGGCGGCGCCAATGCGTTGTGGGTCCGTGGTGCTGTCGCTGAGCGAGGTGAAGCGCACTGAGTTCTGGTAGTACTCCGTGTCCCCCGCGTTGCGGACCAGGATGGCCGCCTCCCAGGACTCTTCATCGCCGAATCGATAGCCGGCCCGGAAGTCGATGAGGTTCATGGCCCCCTGTCCCACCACGGGCTCATTGAACTGCGAGTGCCAGACCTGTGACTGGTGGGTCCATTGCCCGAAGAAGTAAGCGGTGTTGCCGGCCACCTGCCACTCCTGGACCATGTTGGCCACCAGCTTGAACTCGGGTGCGTTGATGAGTTGATTGCCGGACAGGTTCACGACATTCGGGCCGCCTTCGGGGCGGTTGCCGAAGGTGGTGATGAAGTCCTGGTATTCGCTGTCCAGCCAGGTGGCCGCCGCGTTGACGGTCAGGCCCTCGGTCAGCAGGGCCGACAGGGTCACCTCCACGCCTGTCAGCTTGGCGGACGCCGCGTTTTCGATGCGCGTGGTGCCGTTGGCGAACGTGGAAACCTGCAGATCATCATAGTCGTAGTAGAACAGGCTACCGTTAAGCAACAGGCGGTTGTTGTTCAAGCTCGACTTGATGCCCGCCTCGTAGCTCCAGAGTTGCTCCTGATCAAACGGCGGCGAGGTGTCCAGCGAGTTGGTGCCGCCGGATTTAAAGCCTTTGGTGACCGAACCATAGATCAGCAAATCGTCGCTTGGCCGGAATTCCAGGGCCACTTTGGGTGTCCAGTCATCCCAGCTGTCCTTGGTGGTTCGCGATCCAAACGGAAAATCGAAGTCGTCCGGGTTGGGTACGAACAGGCCAAGCGGGATGGTATTGGGGTCGTTCAGCCTGGGGTCGGTTTCCGGCGTGAAGAAGATCAGGCCGCGTTTGGAAAAGTCATCCTTCTCCTCATCGTTATAGCGCAAACCGCCCACCAGCCGCAGCCGATCGCTGAGGTCGAAGTAGACTTCGCCAAACAGCGCGAAGGCCGTGGTGTCGTTGGTGGCGAATATGTTGAAATTGCCTCCAAAATTGACCGCCGGCAGACCCAGTGCCTCTTTTTTATCTTCCGTCATGAGAAAAGCGCCCAGCAGCCAGTTGAGTGGACCGTCGCTTTCAGTGGCCAGGCGCAGTTCCTGGGTGAATTGCTCTGACGAACGCTGATATTGCGTGTTGGTGACAAACAGCTCGACACCATCGGTGTTAAAGCTGAAATCGTCTTCGAAATCCCGGTAGCCGGTGATGGACACCAGCGACAGGCTGTCCGTCAGTTGCCAGTCCAGCGTCAGCGTCAGGCCCAGCACTTCCCAATCCTGGTAGGTGTCGAGTTCGTTCCGGGTCTGGTTAAACGCCGGATTGGGCATGGCGCCCAGGCGCTGACTGGTGTGCAGGAAATCACGTCGTTGGACACTGAGGTTATGCCCGTTGGACTCGCTGTACTCAGCGATGAATTCGGCGCTGAACGAATCGGATGGGCGGAAATCGAGGATGCCGCGCAGCGCATAGTTGTTGCGATCGTCGATGGTGTCGCCGCCCGCGGGATCGAGGTCCTCGGTAAAGCCGTCATCGTTAGAGAACCGTCCCGCGATCCGGAAACCGACCGTATCCGACAGGGCGCCGCCTACTGCGGCCTCCATCTCGACCCGGTCAAAGTTGCCGTAGTAGCCGTTGATATATCCCTCGCGTTCCTCAGTGGGCTTGCGAGAGATGACATTGATCACACCCGCCGTTGCGTTTCGCCCGTACAGGGTGCCTTGCGGGCCGCGCAGAACCTCAACACGCTCCACGTCCAGAAACTGCGACAGGGCCAGGTGGGGCCGGCCCAGGTAAACACCGTCCTGGTGGATGGCGACGCTGGAATCCTGGCCGATGCCGAGGAGGTTAGACCCCACACCGCGGATAAAGACCTGGCCTTCACCGCCTGCGCGGCTGAATGACATGCTGGGGTCTGAAAGGATCAGGTTCTGCACATCGTTGATGTTGAGTTCCTGCAGCATGTCGCCCTGGTAGGCGGCAACCGCGACAGCAGCGTCCTGAAGGGTGGATTCCCGCTTCTCCGCGGTAACGATGACTTCCTCCAGTTCGAGGCCATCGTCTTCCTGGGCCAGCGCGTTGGCCGCGAGCGCCAGGCTGCCAAAGATGGCGGCGCATAATCGTGTGTGTTTCATCATGTCTCTGTCCTCTGTGTTGAAGTTGATTGTGTGATGCTGAGGGGTTCGATCTCCCTTCGAATGGTTGTCATGTCCGGGGCGTCACCCCGGGTCCTTAAATCTTCATGGTTCGGTTTACGCATGGCGGGTCTCGCTGCCCGGGCATATGCAAGCTGTCGAATATTCATGCGCGTTGCCTGATCCTGAGTTCCGCGCCCAGCGCGTCACCGGCGGTGATTTGCAGCTCATTGCCAAGGTCGGAAAAGGCCACCTGGTTGTTTGTTAGTACGGCTCGACAGCGCTCGAGGCTCTCGGCAGCGAGCTCGAGACCGCCGATAAAGGGGTCCTCGGGCAGGTTTTCATCCTGTCGCGCGGCGGTGCCGCCGTCGGTCGCGGCCAATCCCTCGGGCAGGCGCGCCCGGCGCAGCAGAACCGCGTCGATTCCGGTCACTGAGTTGGGGTGACGCATCACCCGCGGATCGAACACCGAGCCTGGTGTGAGGTGCTGCACCCAGCCGGTAAGCGTGCCGGGCAGGCACTCTCGCTGCAGCCCAAACCAGCGGAAACGCGCCATCGCGCCATCGCCGTAGGCCAGTTGACGGCTTGCCTCGTGGACAGGCGAGGGCTCGAGGCCCGTCGCGCGGATTCGACGACGCTCCTGATCGGCATCGGCACAGCCCAGCACGAGTAGGCGGATCCCGGGGGACAGGCCGATAAAGGGCGCCAGGTGATGATCTGCCGGGCAGTCCGGTGCCGCTGTCAGCTCGATATAGCGGCCCGGAAATATCACGTGCGCGCTTTGCTGAGCGGTCACATCGGTGCCGGTACCCGGGTCCAGCGGAGCCGGACCGGTCAGCTGAAAGCCCAGCTTGCTGAACGTATCCACCATCCGGCCGATATCCGAACCCAGGAAGCCGAGGTGGTCCAGCGCGATATTCACGAGTGCTGCTCCAGTATTTCCCGGTACGCTACGCGGAACGGCCGCAGTGAGAGGCTCAGCAGTATGACGGCCAGGACACCGCCCAGCGCCGCAATGCTGGCCATGGCCAGGTGCAATTTCATTCCGTCACGAAAAACGTAATCGGTCATCAGGGCGGTGGCTGTTCCGCCAAATCCGATACCGGTGAGGTTGACGATGAACAGGTAGAGCGCTGAGACCTGCGCCCGCATTCGCGCCGGCGTGATCAGCTGCAGCGCGGAGGCGGCCGGCCCGAAAGGAAAACTCACAAAGAACAGCAATGGTGCGAACAGCCACAATGCCAGGTCCGCGCTCGGCGCCAGCGGTGCCGCCACGGCAAAAGGCGCCAGCAGCGCACAGCCTGTCAGGCCGGCGCGCATCGGCGCGGCGGCGTCACCCCGACGGGCCAGCCAGTCGCTGTAAATGCCGCCGCATACAATGCCGGCGCCACCGAACACCGCCGCCAATATACCCAGGCGAATGCCGCTGACGCCGCGCTCGACGTCATGGATTCTGATGAATAATTCCGGTGCCCAGGCCATGATGGCGTTGAACAGCAGGGTCATCATGGCGAAACCGGCGAAATGGGTCAGGTACAGGCGCTTGTGCGCGCTCAGCCAGTTCAGAATCTGGCGGTTGTCCAGGCGCTCAGGGGCGCTGTTGCCCGCGAGGCTGCGGCGTTCCGGTTCCTTGAGTGTCAATACCAGCGCCGCCACCAGCAGGCCGGGCAGGCCGACGATGATAAAGGTGGCCTGCCAGGACTTCAGCGTGCCGAGCAGCGGTACGGTCAGCCCGCCCGCGGCTTCCAGCCCTGCCACCAGCACGCCGCCAATGATGAAGGACAAGCCGATACCGATGAATACGCCGCTGGAATAGATGCCGATGGCTTTTCCGAGGCGGTCTCCGGGGAAGCGGTCGGCCAGCATGGAGTAGGCGGCTGGCGACAGGGCGGCCTCCCCAACACCCACGGCCACCCGCGCGGCGAACAGTTGACCAAAATTGCGCGCCAGCCCGCCCGCGGCGGTGGCCAGGCTCCACAGCGCAACACCGATGGCGATCAATGTCCGTCGGTTGCGGTTATCGGCCAGGCGCGCGATCGGGATGCCCAGCAGGGTATAGAAGATGGCGAAGGCCAATCCATGCAGCAGGCTGAACTGCGTGTCGGTGAGCCCCAGGTCCCTTTTGATGGGGCCGACCATCAAAGACAGGATCTGCCGGTCGATGTAGGAGAACAGGTAAGCCAGCGTCAGCACGCCCACGGTGTACCATGCGACCCTGCTGTCGAAGGTGCCGGACTCGCGTTTGGAGACGGTCTGGTTCAAGACGCTTGCTCCTTGCGGGCGCGACGCAACTCGATGGTCGCGGTTTCGTCAACGGAACCTCCATCCGCGGTCAGGATGACGCCGTAGTCACGCTCGGCCAGGGTCGCGTCGAGGTAGCCGTCCAGCACGTCGGCCAGTACCGCGGCCGGGGCGCGTTCCAGCGGATCGCCGAAGCCGGCGCCTGAGACCAGCCGGATTTCCAGCAGGTCCCCCTCCGCGAAGGGCTGATTGGAAACTTTTGCGGGCAGTTCGCGCGCGCGCTCCGTGCCCGGGTTCAGGCATATCGAACCGGCGAGTCCCGGTTGCCCGCCGAACAGGCCGCGGGGCGGGTCCACCGAGCGGTTGTCACCGGTAGATGAGGCCCGGGTAGGGGACAGGAATCGCCAGCGCTTGATGGCGCCAAGCCCGCCGCGCCAGCGGCCGGCCGCGGGTGGATCGTCGCGCAGTTCGTAGCGCTCGCAGATCATCGGCGCGCCCAGCTCCATCTCTTCAACCGGATTGTTGCGCGTGTTGGCCATGAGGTTGTCGATGGCGTCTAGGCCGTCGCGCCCCGTGCTGGCGCCGTAAGACCCCTCGTTCACCTCGATGGTGACCCAGTAGTCATCCGCGCCGCCGCCGTGCTCACTGCCGGTTTCCCCTGAGTAGGCAAAGCAGGAGACGTTGGCCGAGTTGCCCGCGGTGACCTGGTCGGGCAGGGCGTTGGCCAGAGCCTGCATCACCTGGTCAGGGATACGGTTGATCTGGGTGAATCGGGCCTCGCAGCCTCGCGGCGGGGTGGGGTTGAATATGCTTCCCTTGGGCGCGATGACATGCACCGGCCGAAATACACCATCGTTTTGCGGCACATCGCTGCCTTCGTCTGCTTCATTCAGCAACAGGCTGCGGACGGCAAAATTCGCGGTCGGCAGCACGCTACCCTCGAAAGGGCAGTTGAAACCCGTGGTCACCTGCTCGTTTGAGCCGGAAAGATCAATGATGATGTCACTGCCCTGCACGATCACCCGGGTGGCGACACGCAGTTTTTCACCCCAGTGCTTGCCGTCGTCTTCCAGCCAGCCGTCGGGTGCGGGGTACTCGCCGTCGGGCAGGCTCTGGATGCGTTGCCGAAGCAGGCGCTCGCCATAGTCCATCCATTCCTCAGCGCAACTCATCACGGTGTCCAGGCCATATTTTTCGACCAGTGTGCGGAAACGTGTCACGCCAAGCTCACAGCAGGCCATCATGGCTTCGAGGTCGCCGGTGTTGGCCTCCGGGGTACGAACATTGGACATGATCAGTGACCAGACGCCCGGCAGGCGTTGACCGCCCTCGCAGATCTTGATCGCGTCGATGACCTGGCCCTCTGCGAAATAATCAGGTACATCTACTGAAAAGCCGGGGTTGGCCGCGCCAATGTCGACCATGTGTCCGGTGCATCCGGCAAAGCCGATATGCAGGTCGTCAAACATGATCGGCACCAGGACACCATAGTCGGGGCTGTGTGAGGCGCCATGGTAGGGATGGTTGTGCAAAATGACATCACCGTCGTTGTAGGCGCCCTGGTGCACGCGGTCGATGCCGCGCACGTAGGCAGGCAGTGATCCACAGTGCATGGGCGTGGAGTCGCTCTCGCACAGTTGCCTGCCGTGAAAGTCGAGGATGCCGGCACCGATATCGCGTGATTCACGCATGATGCTGGAGTAGGCCATGCGGAAAAGGTGCTCCGCCATTTCACGGGCGATGGCCTTGAGTGCGCCACCGACCACCTGCAGCGTGACCGGGTCCACCGCGATCCGTTGCCAGCGCCGCTCGACCTCGGCGCCGATGCCCGTGGAGGCGGCTTGTTGCAGATACGTGTCGAGGTTCCTGTCCATCAGCTGCTGCTTGTTTCCGTCTCGATTAAAAGGTGGCCCAGGGGGTGCACCTGCAGCCGTGCACCTGGAGGCAGCACGGTCGTGGTGTCGCTTTGTTCAACGATGGCGGGGCCCTCGATGCAGTCGCCGGCGATCAGGGTGTCCCGGTGCAGGAATTGCGAGCTTGCGGGTACGACATTCGCGCCGGCCGGGAAGCGGGCCTCAGCGGTATCGAAGCTTGCGGGTCGCGTGGCCACCCAGCCCGGGGACTCGGTGGCGGCAATATGGCCGGTTCCGACGGCCGCGAGGTTGATCGCCATGACCGGTTTGTCCTCGAACGCGCGGTGATAGGCCTGGCGGTGGGCATCATGAAACCTTCGGGTCAGCTCTGCGCACCAGTCGCTGTCGATCTTCCCTGTCGGCGCCTTGACCGTCAGTTCATAACCCTGGCCTGGGTAGCGGCAGTCCGCCATCAAACCGACCGTAGCGTCCGCGTCCTGAAATCCGTCTCTCTCCAGTCGCTCACGAACCGACGCCTGCAGTTGGTCGGCCACTTTTTGTACTTTCCCGAGGTCGGCCGTATCCAGCCGCTGCCACATCGTCGCCTGGCGGTGGTAGCGCATGTCGGTGGAGAGCAGGCCGCCGGCGGCGCCCACGCCGGCTGCCGGCGGAACGATAACAGAACCGATGGAAAGCTCACGGGCCACGGCCACCGCGAAGGC
>WTJD01000182.1 GCA_011524975.1 Lysobacterales bacterium | reverse complement strand
GCCAATCTGGGCAAACCCGCTACGCGGCTTCGATCCCCATCACTTCATGCAAATAACAAAAAACCGCCACAAGGGCGGTTCTTTGATATTTGGTGGAGGCGGCGGGAATCGAACCCGCGTCCGCAAGTGATTCGCCTTCGGCTCTACATGCTTATCCGGTCTATTGATTTAACTTAGGCTTACCCGACAGGCAGGGAAAAGCAAAAGCGAGCCTGGATGAGTTTTAACGGATCCACACCAGGCGTGCTTCACCGCGGTCCCGTGTGGGTCGACCCCCGGACTCCGGCGCGCACGGGCACGCTCCGGGCGGAGGGCACTACGGCAGGTTTTTAAGCTGCGAGTGCGTAGTTGTCGTCGTTGGCAACTAATCAGTTTGCAAAGCGGTTTAACGAGCAGCCCTGCAGCTCGGCATGCACCTCGGGTTTCACGACCCACGTCGAATCCAGGTCGCCCCCGAAATCAGGGCGGATTATACCGCCAACTGCCTGCTTTGACGTGATTTTTTTACGGAAGTTCAGCTTAAGACTAACCCCGCTTCATAATGCGGGCTTTCTGCCGCTCCCAGTCACGGTCTTTTTGTACTTTGCGCTTGTCGTGCTGTTTCTTGCCGGTGGCGATGCCGATCTCCACTTTGACCCGGCCCTTGGTGAAATACATCGAGGTCGGGACCACGGTCTGCCCTTTGCGGTCTACCAGACCCTTCAGGCGATTGATCTCCCGGCGGTGCAACAGCAATCGGCGGGTGCGCGTGGGGTCCGGCGTGATATGCGTGGACGCCGTGGGCAGTGGGTTGATCAGGCATCCGAACAGGAAGGCCTCGTTGTCCTTCAGCAAAATGTAGCTGTCACCAAACTGCACCCGGCCGGCACGCAATGCTTTCACTTCCCAGCCTTCCAGCGCAATACCGGCTTCCAGGCGCTCTTCGATGTGGTACTCGAAGCGGGCGCGCTTGTTCACCGCGATGACTTTTTTGCCGGTGGCTGTTGGCTTGTTCATGACCCGGGTCAATACAATGGGGCGCTCATTCTACGTGCAATGATCTGGCGCCTCCAGCCTGGCGCGCTGCGTGGTATATTTGCCGCCGCGAATCGCGTCCGGACGTGCCTTCATATGAGAATTCAGCGATCAGCCCTGGTGGTTCACCCGGCCATGGACATGTATCAACTGGTCCATGATGTGCCTTCCTACCCGCGCTTCCTGAAATGGTGTACCGATGCCGTGGTGCATGAACAGGATCATGAGCAGCAGCTGGCGTCATTGAGTATTCGCGTGGGCGGTCTGCAGCAGCGCTTCACCACCCGGAACAGGCTGGTGGCGGGTGAACGGCTGAGCCTTTCCCTGGTGGAGGGGCCGTTTCAATCTTTGGCCGGAGAGTGGACATTCACGCAGCTGGGTGAGGCTGGCAGCAAGGTAACGCTGGAGTTGAACTTCGATTTTCGCAAAGGTTTGGTGTCGTCCGCGTTTCAACGCGGATTCTCCCGCATAGCCGATCACCTGGTCAGTGAATTTTGTCAGCGGGCCAAAGAGATCTACCGCTAGGTGCACCGTGACGGACATGATCAAAATAGAAGTCGTCTACGCCATGCCGGAGCGGCAGGTGCTGCTCAGCCTGGATGTGCCGGCCGGAACCACGGCCATCGAGGCGATCGAGCAGTCGGGGATTCGGCAAACATTCCCGGATATGTTGGTGGAAGAGGGCGGTATTGGCATTTTCAGTCTGAAAGTGCCGCTTGATCACCCGCTGCGAAGCGGCGACCGGGTGGAGATTTACCGGCCGTTGATTGCCGACCCCAAGGAATCGCGCCGGCGCCGCGCTGAGCGTGACGCGGCTGAGTAAAGTTTAGTTAGTCGGGGGTACGACGAATCCGTTGATACCCAGCCCGGACATGATGTCCGCGATCAGCTGCTCGGCCGCCGCCTTGGAGTCGATGCCCTGCTGGCGGACCAGGTACCGGGTGCCCGAGGTGCTCGTTTCCTGGGTGATGATTTCAGCATCGAAACCCGCGTCCTGCAGGCGTTGGAGTATCGTGCGGGCATTTTCCTGGGAATCGAAAGCCCCCAGCTGAATGGCCCAGCCTGCCGCGGCTTCTGGGGCTGCTGGGACTTCTGGGACTTCTGGAGCTTCTGGGGCCGTAATGGCGGGTTCGGAAACCGGTGTTTCAATAACATCAACCACCGGCTCTGCGGCCTGGGCGGCATCCTGCGCAATGTCCTCTGCTGCCGCTGCTTGCGCGGCGGGGCTTGCGCTTTCGGCGGCCGTTTCCTCGTAGGGCGCCTGTTCCGCTGCCGGAGTCTCCAGCGCGCTGACTTCCGCGGGCGTTTCCTCGTCCGCCTCAGTGAACGTCTCTGCCTCGGTTTCGGAGGCCATGTCAGGCGCCGTATCTTCGTCCGCCAGCGGCTCATCTTCCTCGAAGATAAACTCGTCAGCCTCCACCCCAATCATTTCGCTCAAGGTTCCGTTTTCAAAGTACAGCGTCACCTTGCGCATGACCGCTTCATCGCCGCGACGGCTGAAGGTGGACACATAGTC
>WTJD01000036.1 GCA_011524975.1 Lysobacterales bacterium | reverse complement strand
TTATAGCGCAGATCGATGGGGTCGGTGTCTGTGAAACCCAGGTTACCCCGATGTCCGAATGCCGTCACCGTTGAACTGCTGGGGCCGGCTTCCAGCGAGGCGACGCCGCGACTGTGCGCGTTGTCGTCGGCCACGGGCTCGTTGGTCGTGTCGACCGGCGAATTGATCGGGTTCTCAGTCCATCGGTCCAACCAGGTCAGCTGAACATCAAAAAATGGAATGGCTTCCAGATAATTGTCGCTGCCAATGGCGTCCAACTCGATGGTATTGCCTGCGCTGACACCACTGCCGCCTTTGGAGCAGTCCTCCACGGTATTGTCATCGCTGGACAGGCAATTCAGCACGTCTCGGACTTCAGCACTCATAAAATCGAGATAGATGCCTCGAGAGCGAAGCTGCTGCGTATCAGCCGCCTGCCAGGTGGGCAATGACGTCGATGAAGGCAGATCATCACCGGCATCCAGCACGGCTGCTGGCGCAGGCAGCGTATCGAGCGGACTCTGCCAGTGGTACTCGACATCTTCCCCAATGGCCCCCACCATGCTGGCCACGGCTCTGGTCACGTACTCGGAGTAAACGTCGGCATTGGCGTCATAGTTGAAGTAATCCCATGGAAAGACATTCAGGCCTTCCTGGCGGAAGTCATGAATGACGCGCCAAAAGCCATCCACTCTCACCATGCGACAGGATTCCTCGTAATGTGCGCCTACGGTGGTCGCCTCTATGAGGGCGCCCGCCTGGTTGTAACCATAGTGCTTGTGATTGCCCTGCATGGCGCCCGACTGGTGGTAGTCGTTGGTCTCACCGAGCGCGACATCGCCCCTAGGCCGCCAGGGGTCATACAACGAGCGCCCTTCATCGTTGGCATCGTCTTTCTCCCCAGTGCCGCCATCATGACGGTCCCGGCAACAGACATCGCAGTAAAACGACTGATTGTTGTTGTCTGACACGCCGACCGTTTTGGTCACCCATTCGCCCTCTTCATACTCATCAGCCGCCCATAACGTGGGCCTACGTCCAGTGCCGGTCATGCTGCCGTTTCCATCGCCCAGAGCGCATTCACAGGTCACGGACTTAAAGTTTTCCTGCCGCAAAAAGACCGAGTCATCCCCCGTCTGTGAGTAGGTAATCACATCGAAGTTGGTCTCAACCAGTTCATCCCTTGAGATAACATCCGGTACCGGCGTGAGCGACTCCTTGAACCGGTCATCACCCAAGGCCAACCCGATCACATCGGGGCGCGCGCCGGGCGAATAGGGATTGAGAGGCGCAATCTGGTTGTTACTCTCCTGGCTTTGCACCATGGCGCTGGCCGAGGAGGTGGCCGATTTGACCACCGTGCTGACCGAGATCTGCCCTGAGCCCATATTGGCCGCGCTGATGCTGGTGTTTTCATCGATGACAAAGTCCGGTGTTGCCTGGCCGCTCCAGGCTACGGTAACCGTCAGCACCTTTAAATCCGGGTAAAACTTGTCCAACTCGTTAGTGGTGGAAAAATCATCGATCGTGGCATTGTTGACACGGTCATAGTAGTAGTCGGTGACCGCTTCCGTGATGGTGAACGCGAGGCCGCCCCGAGTCTGTTGATAGGTGGAATCGGTGATGTCTAGGTAAGCAGGCATGTCGGTGCCATCGCTGCCCATCAGCCCAAAACCTCGCCGATCTTCGATGATCTCTTCGACCAGGTTGTGCGCCACGGTACGCGCGTTGGCCTCCGCACTGCTTCTCGTTAACGCGCCCTGCAAACTGGCCAGGGCCAGCATTCCCACCGCGAAGACGACAACGGCGACAAGGATCTCCATCAGGTTGAAACCCGCCTGACGATTCATGGAAGTCTGTGTAAAGTAAACGTTCATGGGCATCCCGTTCCTTCCGCATGCCAGCATTTGGGGAAATCAGTCCAGCCGCCCATGAGTGAACCGAGGTTACCCCCGTCATGGGCTCGGACGATTTCGCTGCCGCCGTATATGAGCTTGAAATTACCATTGAATTTGAAGTTGGACGGGCTCCCGTCCGGAACCTTGGGAAGATCGACCACCAGCGCGCCATGAATGATGGCGCCAGCATTGATGGTCAGATCCGGCTCTGTGGCATCCCCGGGCGTGGCGTCTTCAGCATCGGACATGAAAATGACACCCGAAAGCCTGGCGTTGCCGGGCATATTGGTGGGCGCTGTGGAAACGATAGCGACGGGGTTCTCCGAACTGCCGATGCACCTGTCGGTTCCTCCACCACCCGCCCAGCTGCATCCGGACCCTGCCAGGCTGCAGGTACCGCCACCGCCGCTGTTCTCCGGCACCACCCAGTATAGGCCCGAGCTGTCCTCGGTGAGATCTGCGCATCCGGATGGCTCGATAACAATGGAAGAGTTCTTGATGAGCGTGTACATGCTTCTTGGAATGCCGAAATAGTACTGAAAAAGGTCGCAAGGGAAGTTCACGTCGAGGAAAACGTCGTAGCCGACGCATTGTCCATCATCACAGCCCGGGTCGGGGTACGACAGCGGCGCCTCCGTGCAACTCGAGTTAGCGCCTGCGTCCAGTGGGTTATCAGGCTTGATGTCGCTGTCGTAGAACTCATGCGCATGACAGGTTTCAAAGCTGCCTGAGGTAATGATATCCGTGGGCGTGGCCTGGTCACCCGGGCATACCCGCCCGACTTCGGCGCCCCAGACCGAGATGGGGACACCCACACCACCGGCATTGGAATGTGTGAGGATGGTTGATGATCCCGAATCGGGCATCGAACTGCGCGCGGTCAGCGGCACTGAGGGCGGCGGGCCGTTCAGGGCTGAGAAATTTGAGACGGGTTCCACGATCAGCGCCTCACCACGACATTCAGTGACATTTCCATTGGCGTCACGCTGGCAGTCAGACTGCCCCCTGGCCAGGAAGGTGACCATGATTCGCGGACCCTCCGCACCGGCGGCCGTGGTGCAACCCGACACCGGCGTGGTGTCATTCCAGTTCACATCCAGCACGCACATCAAGGCATAGACCGTGACGGATTGCTCTGACTGCAGGAAGCGGTCTGTGTTGATATTAATCGCGTAGGGATCATCGCCCGTGATATTGGGATCATCGTAGTAATAGAAATAAGAGCCGGGAGAGTCGACAGTGGCGCCGTCTCCAGTGCAGTTCGAGCCCTGCCGGCGACAGTCTTGGGATTCACCGCGGCAGGGATGCGCCAACTCATCACCGGCGCCATCAAAATCCCCGGTATATTCGGAACACTTGCGCCAGCGCCCGCCAGCAGCCATCCACCCGTCAGTACCGTCTGAGTAAATATCCTCCGCAGCGGACGAGATCAGCGCGCTGTTGGAGAAGAAGTATTCAATGGCGTGGTTGACACCCGCCTCTGCGGCATGGAAGGCCATCTTCTGGTTCATGTCGTTGGCGGAAACACGCTGCTCGAATATGCCCGTTCGCGTCGCGTAGAACAGCATCAGAGTCATCAGCAACAATATCAAGGCAGCCGTGAACAAGGTTATCGCGCCTTCCTGGCGACGGCGCATCACTTGTTCGATCAAGCTTTTGTGTGTTCTCACCATGTTCATATCCTGTCTGGTCATAGCCCTGCCCCAGGTGGGTCAGGAGGACGGCACCGTGTCGTAGGTGATGATGTCGTTGCGTATGCGCACCCGGTTAATGATGGTCTTGCTGATGTTGGTGTTGCCAATGAGGTTGGCCGTCATGCGCAGCTGCACTTTCCTTACCCGCTGATTGGTCAAATTGACTCCATCAGTATCGAGCAGTTCGGTGTACGAAAGCACCGCAGGCATCGTCGGGTCGTCGCTGCCATCCGCCAGCAGGCCGCTGCATTCCGAATCGGAGGCATCGATTTCATCGCAAACGAGAAACTCCTCCACATCGATCGCTTCGTCGTTGGTGACATCAACCCAGCCCGAGGTGTAGCTTGATGAGCAGTAGTCGGTAGAGCCGCTAAAGCTGGTGGAGGTGAGCATTTGGATACGCCCGATGCCACCGGATACCCTCAGACGAAAGCCGCCAGGGTCATCCGCATTGGTCCATAGCTGGTGATCACGATCAATATTGAAGATGATGCAATTATTGGCGCTGTTGATGGTGATGTCGCCCGCGAAGCCATCCGGATAAATACTGGACTCATCCCGGCAATTCAGGTTGCCGAAACAAAGAATTGACTCGCCGAAATAGTTGGCGCGGCGCAAATCCCGCGTCACCAACTGCATCGCTGAGCGAAGATCCTGCTGGAGTCTGGACATGCTGATGGTGCGCGACCCGCTGCTCAGTGTGTTGGCCATCATTCCGACCATGGCTCCAGTGACGACCAACCCGATCGCGAGGGCGACCAGCATCTCAACCAGCGTCAGGCCCGACTGTTGACCCCGGCCATAAGCGCGGGACATTCGCAATTTATTCATATCGACACCGCTATACCTTAACAATCCGGATAGGCCGAAATCGCCATACGACGGTAGTCCTGAAAGCAAATTTCGGTTTTGCCCGTGACCCACAATTTGATTTCCAGACCGAAATAACGGCTCGATCCGCTGCCCTCATTGGAGTGCATGTAAAACAACCAGTCGCCGTCCACCACTTCTGAATCGCTCCAGCCCACCAGATTGCCGCGCACAGGGTCGAAGCTGAAATTCCCGTCCGACGGTCTGAAATGAAGGAATTCGTTGCTGATCCGCGTGAAGCTCGTTTTCTGAAGTACGTAGGGAACATCCCCCACCGCGCAGTAGTCTTTATCAGCGGCGTTGGTCTCCCAGCAATCACAGCTGGTGGTGCCCTCACTTAAACCGATGCAAAAGTTGGAGGAATGACTGCTAGAGCCGTCCCAGGAAATATTGACCGGTTGGTTTCGCTTGATGGACAGCGACTGAGCGACCGCAATGAAGTTGGTGATGTCCTCGGCCGCGGCCGTGAGCTCCCGCTTTTCGACAAATTTCTGATAGCTGGGGGTGGCCAGGGCAAGCGCGATGCCAATGACCACGACGGTGATCATCAACTCGACCAGGGTGAATCCCTTGAGCAAATGGCGCGTTTGAGTCACCGCACCCCCTCCATGTGGCTGATTGTGATGTGGCAAAAATGCGTGACGCATATGGCCACAGACGCGTAGCTAGTATAGGAAAGTTGATCGCCCCAATGTCAGCAGCTTTAGACCGTTGGTCAGCGTTTAACTACCGTTAATCCAATTTTTAGCAGCCATTCATGAGCGCAGGCCTGCCCTTCATGCATTTGGGCGTCATGCGCTAGAGAGCCGGACAGGCGTCCTCCGCTAAAAAGATGATGTGCTTAATGGTGTTATCTACTACATTGCCGTCAACGTCCAGCAAGGAAAAAGTCGTGGTTGGATTGCTGGCCGTTAAGGACTGATTGGTGGTTCGAAGCGTATCACTGCACCCGGCCATATTGGTATTCTGTTTCTTGTAATTGCTGACGGTCAGCGTTGGCGAGCCGCCCGAAACCCAGCAGGAAAAGCCATCTGGCGTGCGGTTGCACAAGGCATCCGAAGCACTGATCTCAACTTTGGTAGCCTGCACACCGCTAACGCCTGAAGCAATAACGCCAACGATCTCAATACTGTAAACCGGCGGTGGCGGGTCGCTGGTTACCGCCTCAACCAGTATTGATGCTTCAGTGATATCACTAAAGAAACGAGTATCTATCGGGTCCGTATCGGTCAACCCGAGATTGGACCTATGGCCTGCGGAGGTAACGTTTGCGACCCCCGCTCCACCGCCCCGAGACGCAACACCGCGGCTATGCGTATTGCCGGTCGCCAATGCTTCATTGGTCACTTCAATAGGGTCATTGGCTGGGGACTCATTCCAACGCGTTAACCAGGTTAACTGAACATCAAAAAACGGCACCAACTCAAGCACGTTGTTGCCGCTGACTTTGTCCAGCACAATATTGTTGCCTTCTAATTTGGAGCAAAAAGCCGGCGTGAACCCCGATTTCAGGCAGGCGATAACCTCTTGCAAGTCAATCGACATATAGTCAATGTAAATAGCACGTGATCTGAGTTGCTGGCTCTCTGAGCCGTCATAAGTCGGGACCGTGGTTTGTGCTGGAAAGAGTCCACTGGCGGGTTCAGGCATCACCGGCTGGGATGCTGCCTGCGGATAATCTCCGCTCGCCGATTCGGTAAAACTCGCTATTCCAGTCGTGACGTAGTCCGAGTAATCAGACACGTCAACGGAGTTCACCAAATAGTCGAAAGGAAAAACGCCTACAGCCTCTTGCCGAAGATCCTGCGCCACGCGCCAGTAACCGTCCTTGCGCACCAATCGGCAGCTTTCAAAATAAGTATCACCCGCACTTTCGGCCAGTATGAGGTTTCCTTTTCTATCGCGATCATAGTGCTTATGGTCACCCGCAAATGTACCGCTCGCCCAATAATCCTCTTTCGGCCGCCATGGATTGTAGAGCGCACGTCCGGGGTCATCCGGCTGATCAAACTCACTGCTGCCACCATCGTGATGGTCCTGGCAGCACATTCCACAAAAGTCGCTTTGCTGACTGTTGGTGGAAATACCTGTAGCTTTGGCTACCAATGCTCCTTCTTCATACTCATCTGCGGCCCAAATCGTAGGACGAAAACCGCCACTCTCAGGCAGATCCGGCGGCGATTGCAATTCGCAGTGGCAGGAAATCACGCGAAACTCCTCTCGGCGGAGAAACGTGGATGCGCTCTCGCTTTGCGAGTAGGTGATCACATCAAACGTGGTTTCCACCAACTCGTCCTGCGTAATGACCCGAGGCTCTGGAGTCAGGGATTCTTTGAATCGGGAATCGCCAAGGCTTATGGAAATCACGTCAGGATTGGCGCCTGGCGTATAGGGCCTCAGCGGCAGGGGGGGCAATTTTGTTTTCTGACTTAATACGATGGCCCCCGCCTTCGCAACCGTGGATTGGATCGCCGAACTCAGCGTCACTTGACCAGAGCCCATTTCTGAGACTCCGATAGAATTGTCGGCATCTATTCTGAATGGAGGTAATGCGCCCTCCCCGCCCGGGTTCCAGGAGACATTCACCGTTAAAACCTTGATGTCTGAATAGATTTTTCCCCCAGTCTCGTCCGTGGTGGAAAATCCATTAATGCTGCGGTTGTAGTAAAGATCAACCACAGTCTCTGTTACGGCGAATGTCATTCCGCCTCGCTCAAGGTTGTATGAAGACCCTTTGATATCCTCGTAGGACGGAGGGTCATCGGCGCTCGCGCTTGATGCCATCAAGCCGAAACCACGGCGTTGCTCGATGATTTGTTCGGCAAGATGTGTCGCAGCCGTTTTATGGGCTGCATCAGCGCTGGCCCTGGTCAGGCTGCCTTGGAACTGTGATAAAGCAAGCATTCCGATGGCGAAAACCACGATGGCTACCATGATCTCCAACAAGCTGAATCCCGAGTGACCCTGAAGATACCTGTTGTTCATGGGCAACCTACTCCCTTTGCGTTCCAGCACTTGGGGAAATCTGTCCAGCCACCTATCAGAGCTGCGAGGTTGCCAATGCCGTGTGCCCGATTGACCACCATCCGATTGAAAAGCAGACTCAGTGTCCCATTAAAGTTTTTTATTGCTCCGTCCACGATAAGGGAACCATAAAAAGTGATATCGCCATTTCCGGACAACTCGGCAACGCTTACAGCGGGGTCTGCATCGGTGACATACATAATTCCATAGATCTCTAGCTGGTTATTGAGACTGGTGACAGCGCCGGCCGATACGATGACCACAGGATGATGAATACTGCCTATCTGAGTGGTCTGGGCCGGTGGGTTACAGTCCCCCGTAACCCAGAAAAGTCCGAACGAATCCGGTCCGAAACCACTGCAATCAGTCACCACGACCGCCGCATCTTTGATAAATTCAAATTGACTTCTTGGCACACCAAAAAAGTATTTGAACAAGTCACACGGGAATTGCTCATCCCAGAACATATCGATACCAATGACATCCTCAGACCCTGCGGTAAAACTGATGGCCTCGTCGGCATCGCATGAGCAATTGCTACTCGGACAACGTAAGTCATCGGGGGCAAAATGCTGGCCGTAGTACTCATGCCCTTCGCATGTCTTCCAGTTTCCGCCCGTCGTCAAAGAGGTTACTGAGGCGCTGCAACTGCTGTTTTTACTTGCCCAGACGGAAACGGGTACGCCAACACCACCCGCGTTTGGGTTGGAAACGACCTCTACCGTGCCCAGCCCCTCGAAGTTGGAACGCGTGGTCAGTGGAACGTTGGGCGGTGGACCATTCATGGCGCTGAAATTGGAGATGGGCTCGGTGACGAATGCCTCAGCCAGGCAAATATTCTGGTTACAGTCCGCCTGCCCCCTTGCCAAAAGGGTCACCATGAAGTGGGTTCCCTCGATGCCGGTATCTGTTGAACAACCACTGACTGGAACTCCACCGTTGGTGGTAGGATTGAAGTCCACCACGAGCACGCAGAGCAACGCTCTGACGCTAACTCTTTGACCATCAGCGAGTATCGAGTTGGTGTCGATTTGCATGGCGAAGGGGTCTTCACCCGTCAAATTCGGATCGTCAAAATAGTAGAAGTAACTGTCAGCTCTTCGCGTATCACTAGATTCGCCCCGGCAGGGGTGATCTATCTCGACCGCATCGTCCTCATTATCAAAATCGGAGACGTAGTCGGCGCATTTTCGCCATCGGCCAACGCCAGGAGCAAGCCAGCCATCCGTTCCATCAGTGAAAACGTCCTCCACCGATGAGGTTATCAAGACATTATTGGCGTAAAGGAATTCGGTGGCTTGCTCCAATCCCGCCTCAGCAGCGTGAAAGGCCAGTTTCTGGCGCAGATCATTGGCCGCAATTTGTTGCTCCGAAATACTGGTGCGAGTGGCGTACATCAGCATTAGTCCCAACAGAACCAGTACGATGATGGCAGTAAAAAGGGTCATCGCGCCCATCTGGCGGCCCGGTAAAGGTCCGGTACATTTAAGTTGTCGCATCTTCGGTAACCCTAAAGAATGATGATATCGTTACGAACTCGGATGACATCCACCAACGTCTTGGTGATGGCTTCGTCATTAATGATTTGCCCCCCCACCCTGAGATACAGCTTCCGAGTGCGCTGAAGCGTCAGTTTCCCCAAACCATCATCTTCAACTACATCGCTGAACGACAATTCATCGGGCACACTCGGGTCGCCAGTTCCATCCGGAAGCAATCCGTTACACTTGGCATCTGAAGAATCGATTTTCAGGCATGCTTCGAACTGCTGTACGTCAATCAGATCAGGGTTGGTTACGTTTACCC
>WTJD01000254.1 GCA_011524975.1 Lysobacterales bacterium | reverse complement strand
CAGGTTCAGCTATCCAGCCGTCTCTCCACCCACAGGAATGCCGCACAAAAGAGAAACAGCAGCCATGGCCAAACAGGGTTTAACGGCTGGACAAAAGCCGTTTCCGAAGCGCGTTGCTGTCTGTGTGTGCCGTCTGTGTGCTGCTCGTCCATCCGGTCAAGCATACGTTGTTGCCTTCGGTGGAATTCGGCGGTTTTCCAGTCGCTTTGCGTATAGACAAAAGCGCTCGCGTGGTCCAGGTGTTCCCCGGTGGCCGCGTCCAGCAGCTCCGCATGATGCCAGCCCGCGGCGGCAGGCCAGAACCACGCGCAGGCCAGGGGGCTTTCGAGGGAATCCCGCGAGAGCGTCAACGACCTGACCTGGCCGGACGGGTCACGAAGCGTCAATGCCAGGGCGCGGCCGTTGCCCATGGTACACAGGCGTGACTGCTCCCCTGGACGCTCGATTCGACGTGGACCGGAGTCGACGAAGTAGGGCAGCGGCCTCGGGCGGGCCAGCGTGCGAAGCACCTGGCTCCAGTAAGCACCAAACTGGGCGGCTTCGCCGCGCGTGATCCAGCGGTGACGCTCTCTTAGCCGGCTCACGCCAATGCCGCCTGCGCCATGCGCTGCCCAGGCCTCTATTGATGTTCCGGAGGTATCAATCAGCAGGGGCTGGCCTGATCTGACGGCGATCTCAAAGGGGGCCAGTGGCATCGCCGACTCGCTTTCCAATCCAGGTATCGTGATGACGGCTTCTGATGCGCCACCCGGGTCGGTTCCCAGTTGAAACGCGGCCAGCAGAGGGCCGCGGTCGGAGGCCGGGGCTTGCGCCAGCGGCGCGTCTGCCAACAGCATCAGCCCCAGCCCCTGCTCCACGGCCGTGGTAATCATGGCCCTTTGTCCGGCATCGAGCCCCATCCAGCTGCGGCCATCGATGATGAAGAGATCCATTCGCGACAGAAACGAGGGGGTCATGGAGACATCCAGCTCGTCCGCCGGCACATTGGTCCCCTGGGTCAGCCATCGGTCCTTTGTGATTTCGGTTCTTACCCATATCTGGCTTCCCTGGTCGCCGGCCCAGCGTCGCAGCTGCCGGGTGTCAAACGACGGCGCGGATTGTTGCACGAACAGGCGGATCGGTTGGGCCTCCCTGACCTCGATCATCAGCGGCTCGTTGGTGGTCTGTTTCTGCCCGTTCTCAAGCGTCAATTGGTATCGGGTGAGGCCGACCAGGCTGGGGCGAAACACAAAATCAAAGCGGTCATCCGGCTTGAGCGTCTCACTGGCCAGCAGCCTCCCTGCGGGGTCGAGCAGTTTCAGCACCGCCAGGCCATCCTGCCCCGAGAGGTAGCGGCCGCTCACGCGGGCCAGCGTGCCCACGGTGATCTGCCGGGGCCATTGAATATCCACGATGCCTTCCAGTTCCGCTGGCGCGAAGTCGATGTCCAGGTGCCCGGGCAAAGCCTCCAGCTCCGCCGCGCGTAGCCCGTGACCTCGGATTTCAAGGCGGGTGAGCGCCGGCTTGCGCAGCGGTAACTGCGCCGCGTGAAGGAGGCGGCTGACCTGGGGAAGATCCTGGCCGACGTCTCCGGTGGCAAAAATCTCGCCGGCCAGGCCATCCGCTTCCGCGCCCTCTGTCAACAGGGCCGTGCCTCTACCGGGCCGCTGCCATGAGGGAGGATTGAACAAGGCGGCCAGGGCAAGCGAGGCCAGTCCGCTGCAGGCGGCCACCAGCAGCCAGCGTGGCCGTGAACGTCGCCAGAGCCGCTGAAACGAGCGCCGAAGGCTGAGCCCCGTGATGGCCAGCAGCAAGATGCCTCCGGAGATGGACAGGGCATCTGGCCAGATCCAATCAAAGCCGCTCATCTTGATGGCTCCTGCTCATTCGGGATCCTGCGGGCTTGCTGCCGGGCATACGCCCGGGTCATGGGGTCATCGGGCGAAACGGTTCGCGCTCCGTGCTCAGGCGGCGCCAGCGGCTCGCGGACCAGCGACCAGAATGTCGCCAGCAGTTCCTCCCGGCAGTTTGGGCAGGCGCCGGGATCATTCGGTTTGCCGCTGCGCCAGCGTTCCAGCAGGGCCGCCTGATCGAGCAATGCCGGCCTGTCCTGGGCCAGTTGCACGAGCCGGTCACGCGCCTGGGTCAGCCATGAGCGCGTTGGGTCATCGCCGCGCTGCTGCCGACTCAGTGCCCTGTATGCCTCACCGAACAGCTGCGCGTCACTGTTACGGTCGAAACCCTCTTCTGAACGGCGGGCATCACCCACCTCATCCAGTTCGCCGGTCAGTCGCCGCTCTTCAGTCACCGGGGGAGGTTCAAACCCCAGGCGCTGCGTATAGATCCGTTCTGCCTGCCGGGCCATATTGAGGTACTTGAGCGCCTCATACTCATAGGGCAGGGCTTGTTCCGGCTGCGACAGCATCAGATGAAGTTCCGCCTGCCACATGTTGCTCAGCGCCCGTTTCATCAGCCCAACAGGGTTGCGCCGGGTGATCGGGCCAATGTCTGCCGAGCCGTGATCGTGGATGAACTGGTCAATCAGATCCTGCGCAGTTGCCGGTCCTGTATCAGCCGGGGGCATCTGATCGGATTCGTGTGCGTGGCCGACATGTCCGCCCATTCCATGCTCATTTCCCTCATGTCCGTTTTCCTGGTGCCCGCCCTCTTTATGTCCGCCCTCTTCGTGTCCTTCCTCCTCGTGTCCTTCCTCCCGGGCGGTTGAAGTTTCGGGCATCGGGCCAAAGCCCTCGGCCTCATCGCCGAGGTATTGCCCATACCGTTGCTTGAGGCTGCTTTGATCATGCCCCAGCGCCCGGGATGTCGTATCGAACAATGCCTGTTCCATGCGAGGACGGTCGGCCACCAACTGCTCGGTTTCGATGATGATCTGCCGCTGCGATTTGAAATATTCCGGCATGAAATCGATGGCGATACCTTCGGCCGCGAGCACGGTCGTTCCCTCTTCAAGCCACCGGACGATATAGGTATCGGAGCGCCCGCGGTTGGGTTCGGGGCTGCGGTTATCCCGGGCAGACACGAAGAAATACAGCTCATCCCCCGGCGACATGCCGAGTTCCGCGAGATCCCAGTTTCGGGTATAGGTTCCCTCTCGCTCATGGCCGGCGTGTTCATCGAATGCCAGCGCCTGGTCTCTGAACTTAACGCCTTCGCCGGCGCCGGACGCGACCGATGCCGTGATCTCCACGCCGGCAATCCCGAAGTCGTCGCCGATCTCCACCACCGTGTCGAAGCGGGCACGGCCGTCACTGGGGAAATCCAGCTCCGTCTCCTCCGGCTGGAGCACACGGACCAGGGGTGCGCTGTCAGGCGTCACCCGCAGGCTGTGCACGGCAATCAGCTGCATGAACCCGTCCGTATCCCGGTGCAGCAGGCGGTACAGCACGTTGGTCCTGACCATGGCCTCGGCCTGAAACCTGTCATTGCCGTCTGGGACCAGGGGCTTGGGTGGCTGGTCGCTCAATTCGAGCAGATATTCTCCCGGCCGGCTGAAACGCAATGACCAGGTGACCCGGCTGCCCTCAATCACGTCCAGGTCCAGGTTCGTGGTGGTCGACGCGGGCATTGCCGTGTAGGCGGGCGGGGTGACGGAGATTTCCGCTGATACAAGTGCCGGCAAGCCTTCCATCCCGGGTTCGTTCCTGTATGACAGGGGTCCGGGCAGCTTCTGCGTCAGGAGCGCGTTAATTGGATCCGTCAGCAGATACACCACAATGGCCAGCAGACTGAGCAGCGCGGGCACGCGCGCTTCCAGCGCGGGTAACCAGTCTTCGTGGGAGACACGGGCGTGCCAAATATGTTCGACACGCCGTCGTTGAATGTCCGCGATCGCGCTACCGTCGGATGATTCAGCAGCCAGCAGTTGTGCGCTTTCCTCGAATTGGGGATATTTTCGATTCAGGTGCTCCAGCAAGGCGTGAGCATCGGGCCAGTGCTGGCGACCACGTATCGATTGAATCGCCCACATCAGTGCCGCGGTCATGAGTGCTGAGACCGCTGCCGCGGTCCCGCCGATGTTGAGAATACCCAACAGCGCGCCGGCCAATAAGCCCACCGCTGCCGCGCGCAGGGCACGGCGCAGGCGCAGCCGGCGCCGCAGCCGGCGCAATGCCAGGTCCAGTGCTGAGCGGTCAACCCGGGCCATCTGCGCTTCGCTCGCTCAGCCAGCGCTCGAGACCCCAGAGCAGGATCAGTATGAAGCCCAGCCAGGGATACAAGGGCTGCCGGGGCAGCTGTTCGCGTTTGATCGTGGCCGCACCCATCGGAGCGAGTGCGTCGGGCGTCACCGAAGCCCTGGCCCAGCGTTTCGCTTGTTGGTCGGGGCCAAGCAGGGCATCGGTGAGGCGCTCCGGGAAATCCGCCGAGCGCCAGGCGGCTTCCCAGCCAGGTTCATTGAGATCGATCCATCGCCCCTCACCCGGGGTCGTGGGTCCCGGTTGCAGCCCGGGAACAGCCCAGATCAGTGCATCCAATGCCTCCGCCGGGACCTCGTCCGGATCAATGGCCGATTGCCAGGACAGCCCGGGCAAGCGGTATTGCTGAATCAGCTGCAATGCCTGGTTGACCGCGACCGCGCGTTCATCGGGCGGTTGGTGATGAACCAGCAGGACCTCGAGCGGCCATGCTAAAGGTTGCTTTGATGAGGGGTCGGCAAAGTGCCAGGTGATGGGAGTGGGCAGAGGCGGCTGAAAGCGGCCGAACTCCTCCCGCCAGCCGGCGCTGTACACATGCACATTTCCCGTATGGTTGATCGTGCTGAGCCGTTCGGCAAGAAGGGGCCAGATGTCGTCATCACCAACCGGTTCGTCATCATCACCCGATTCGGGCACGGGGAACCCCGGCGTCAACACGAACACCGATTTGCCTGCCTGTACCAGGCCGGCCAGTTCCCCGGGTTTTGCCTGGTTCAACCACTGTGGCGTCAGGTAAGCAACTTCGCCGTGCTGTTGCGCTGTACCGGGGTTGGCCAGCCCGCCCAGTATCAGCGCGGCGATCGCTACAAGCGACAGCCTCAGCATCAGCATCAGCAGCTGTGTGAGTCTCAGTTCATGCACCAGCCTGCGCCGGGCGCTGCGGACCAGCCTGATGTTGCCAAAGGGTATCCTGACTCCGCGACTGCGGCTGATGAAGTGAATCAGCAGCGGTACGGCAAGCGCCGCCAGTCCGGCGGCAAGCCATGCGGGTGACTGAAACAACCAACTGCCCACGCCGCTCCCTCAGCCTGCCTTGTTTTGCCGGCGCAGCATAAAGTGGTACATGGCTTCATCCATAGGCTGGTCGACGTCAAACGTCTCGAGGGTGATGGCATGCCTGCCCAGTGACTGGTTCAGTCGTTGCTGGTGCGCGTGCAGTTGGTCCAGGTACGTGGCGCGTGCATCACGGCCCGACACCAGCACGGTTTCGTTGCTCTCAAGGTCTTCGAAGCGCACCGGGCCACGCCACGGGAATTCCCGTTCATCGCGGCAAAGGAGCTGGATGGCGGTGATTTCATTACGAGGTGTGGAAGCTTGACGCGCACATTCCGTCAACTCCTCAGCCGCTTCGAAAAAATCGCTGACCATGACGACCAGTCCGGGGGGATGCAGCGGGCGCAGCGCCGATTTGAGGGTTGTGGGGTCCGGAAATTGCCCTTTGGCTTCCAATCGTGCCAGCTGTCGGAGCAGTCGATGCCAATGGCGCTCGCCACTGGCCAGGGGGAGAAATGCCTGCTGTCCGCCGCCGGCGGCGAGCAAGCCGACCATGTCACCCTGGCGTTGCGCGATATACGATAAGGTCGCCAGGAGGTGCTTTGCGTACTCGAACTTTGACCAGGCTCCGTCCGCGCTTTTCATGCTCATGGAACGGCTGCAGTCGAGCACGAACCAGACAGCGATCTCGCTCTCACGTTCTGCCTCGCGCACAAAGTAACGGTCTGAGCGCGCAAACAGCTTCCAGTCGATCCGGGCCGGCTCGTCGCCGGGCTCGTAGGCCCTGTATTGGCTGAATTCGACGCCGATTCCGCGCTGATGGCTGGACTGGATGCCGTGCAGAAACCCCTCGGCGACCGTCCTGGCGATCAGGGGCAGGTCCTTGACTCGCGCGAGTGTCCGGGGTTCGAGGAAACGTTCCACTTAGCGCACCGGAGAGCGCGGCTCTGGAACGCCAGCAATTACCTCGCGAATGATGGCGTCCGGATTGACGCGGTCTGCTTCGGCCTGGAAATTCAACAGCAGCCTGTGGCGCAATACTGAGGGAGCGATGGCCGCGATGTCCGGCAGTGTGACCGAATAACGATGGTCGAGAAGGGCGTGGGCCTTGGCGCACAACACCAGTGCCTGGCCGGCGCGCGGCCCGGCGCCCCAGCGCACGTACTGCCTGACAGCATCCGATTCGGTGTCATCGGGTCGGGTAGCCCGGACCAGGGCCGCCGTGTAGCGCAGCATGGCGTCGCTGGTTTCCACCTGGCGAACCAGGCGCTGGATAGCCAGCACTTCTTCACCGGTCAGGACCTTATCTATCCTGGGCTGAGCGATTCCGGTGGTGCTGCCCAGGATCTCGACCTCTTCCTCGACGCTGGGATATTCGACACGGATGAACATCAGGAACCGATCCAGTTGCGCCTCGGGCAGCGGATAGGTACCGGCCTGCTCAACCGGATTCTGGGTCGCCAGAACAAAGAAGGGTTCGGGTAGTGGGAAGCGCTCTCCGCCGTAGCTTACCGAATGCTCCTGCATGGCTTCGAGCAGTGCGGCCTGGGTCTTGGGGGGTGTGCGGTTGATCTCGTCGGCCAGCAGCACATGGGTGAATACCGGGCCTTTTTGAAACTTGAAGAATCGCTTGCCGGTGGCATGGTCCTCTTCCAGGATCTCGGTACCGATGATGTCGCTGGGCATCAGGTCAGGCGTGAACTGAACTCGGTGGAACACCAGGTCCAGGGTTTGCGCCAGCGTGCTGATCATAAGGGTCTTGGCCAGGCCAGGGACACCCTCGAGGATACAGTGCCCCCCGGCCATAAGACTGATCAGCATCTCATCGACCACGGCTTGTTGCCCGACGATGACTTTGCCGATTTCATCCCGGGCAGACCGCAGTTGCTGCAGTTTTACTTCAATGTCCTGTTCCAGCATGAGATATCCCCAAAAAAAGCCGGGCGTGGCGCCCCGCTGCTAAACCGTCATGGCATAAATAACGATATTCACCGCAAAACGCGTGTTGTCGGTGACCATGAACCGCTTGTTACGGAAATCATAATCCCATTCGCAGCCGTAATCCTTGTTGCTGTACAGCACCGCGATACGGCCATCGATCTCTATGGCCTTAAGGTATTCATGGACCAGGTCATCGCCCCAGCCGTTCAATTCCTGGCTGGTTCGCGGCGGTCCGTCAAAAGGAAAGAAAGAGGTGTAGAGCGGGTGGTCATTGGGAATCTTGCCGAGCGCATCCGGACCGAATATTTCCGCCATCTGCTCCTCGAAGCTGCGGGCAAACAGCCCATCGATATCGTGGTTGCAGTCATCCACAAAGACGAACCCGCCGTTGCGCACGTAACGCTCGAAATGCTGCCGTTCAGCATGGTTGAAGCGCAGCAGGCGCCGGCCGGCCAGGTAACAGAACGGGGCTGTGAGCATGGCCGGGTCCGAAAGCGCCACAACACGCTCGGTGGGATCCACCCGGATGGTGGTGTACTCGATCAGCGCGTTGATGAGGTTGGAGGGCGCGCGCTCATCCACGTTCCAGTCGCCGGACTCGTAGCTCAGGCGGGTGAAGTAGAAATCATAATCTGTCGCCCTGACGGCCGCTGCCGGCAGCAAGGCTGCCGGCAGTGAAGCCAGTGCGAATTGCAGCAGGGTCCTTCGGTGCATCCCAGCGGGATCGGATCAGACGGCGTCCGAGAGGCTGGAGAAGGTGAAGTCCCTGATCTTCATCGGGGGAATCATGGAGCCGTTGATACGGATCGGCTTGCCCAGTTCCTCGATGTTGTTCAGCATCACGATCGGCGACTCGTTGAAGCGGAAATTCTTGATGGGATACTTGATCTCCCCATCTTCAATGTAGAACGTGCCGTCGCGGGTGAGGCCGGTATAGAGCAGGGTCTGCGGGTCGACCTGGCGGATGTACCAGGTGCGCGTCACCAGTACCCCGCGCCGCGTGCCCGCGATCAATTCCTCGAGCGACTTGTCGCCGCCTTCCATGATCAGCTGGACACCGCCGCCAAACAAGCCTCCGCCGGCGAAAGCCGTAGGCACATATGGCACGCCGGTTTTCTGGGCCCAATATCGAGAGTTGGGTAGCGTCTTGACCACGCCTTTGTCGATCCACAGCGTCCGGCCCACGGCATGACCGTTGCCCGCGAAGGGGGCCGTGGGCACCTCGGGATGGGTCGGGTCACTGTACAGGGTGACCTGGTCCCCAAAGATCTTTTCACCGACCCGGTTGCGCGGCGCATTCTCCGGAAGCTCTTCGCCCTCGGCGGGCTTTTTGCTCATGAAGCTACGGCCCTCATCCGCTGTTCGCTGGTTCATGGCGCCGGCCATGTTGCCCAGCAGGCCAATGCTGGCCGCCGGCTCCAGGATCACGGTGTACTTGCCGGGTTCCATTTCCCTGGCGTCTTTAGAACCAAGACACTTCTTGATGGCGATGTTCGAGGCCTCGACCGTATTGAGCCTGCTGGCGTCATTGAAGTCTCGCGTGACCCAGCCTGAACCGGTGCCGTCCTCGCTGCGTATGGTGGCGGTGAAATTGCAGCCGGTGGAGAGGTTATAGGCGAACATGCCCTTGCTGTTCATCAAGGCAAAGAAGGTCTCGTCATCATCGATGAATCCTGCTGCAACCAGGCCGTTCTCCTTGGAGGCGTTGATACTGGCAGCGGCCTTGTCCGCGCGCTGCGCCGGGGTCATTTCCGCTGTCGCCTTGCTCCAGGTTTCGGGGCTGGAATACTCAAACGGACCGAGCAGGGGCATGTGCTCCGGATTCTCGGGAGCCAGCTGGGCGAGTTCCTCCGAACGTTTCACCACTTTTTCCAGCGAGGCGTCGTCGAACTCGTTGATCGTGGCGGTGCCGGTTTTCTTGCCATAGCTTGAGGACACCGCCAGCGTCACGTCGCTGACTTCACCCGCGGTGGAGACGCTGTTGCGAGCGTAGCGGATGTTGCCCTGGTTCGAGCCGGTCAGATTGCACTGGCACTCGTCCGCTTTAGAGAAGGAGAGCACCTTGGTCAGCAGTTCCTTCGCCTGCTGTTCGTTCATGATTGCCATTTCTATTTAACTCCTGAATTCCTTCTGGGCGGACGGTCAGCCGACCTT
>WTJD01000157.1 GCA_011524975.1 Lysobacterales bacterium | reverse complement strand
CATCGTAGTCGCACTTCTGCAGCAGCTTCTGGATGATGTTTTCGACGTCTTCGCCGACATAGCCCGCCTCGGTCAGGGTGGTTGCGTCGGCAATCGTGAACGGGACATTGAGCATCCGCGCCAGAGTCTCGGCCAACAGCGTTTTACCAGACCCGGTAGGCCCGATCAGCAGGATGTTGCTCTTGGTCAGCTCGATCTGCTCTTCAGAACGGTTGGGCTCCAGGCGCTTGTAGTGGTTGTAGACAGCCACCGACAGCACTTTTTTGGCGTGATCCTGGCCAATGACGAAGTCGTCGAGAAATGCGTGGATCTCTTTGGGGTTGGGGAGCGAGTCGCGCTCGGTTACGCCAGCCTCTTCGAGCTCTTCGCGAATAATGTCGTTGCAGAGCTCAACGCACTCGTCGCAGATGTAAACACTGGGTCCGGCGATCAGCTTGCGGACTTCGTGCTGACTCTTGCCGCAGAACGAGCAGTAAAGAATCTTTCCGTCGTTACTCTTGGTTTCTTGATCGCTCACCTGAATTCCACCGTTATCTGCGTGAATTTCCTTTGTTTTTAATTTTCTTTTTCAACGTTTCTGCTGTCAAGCACCTGGTCGGCAAGACCATACTCCACGGCCTCAGCCGGGCCCATGAAATTGTCGCGCTCGGTGTCCCTGGCGATGGTCTCTTCATCCTGGCCGGTATGCCTCGCCAGCAGCACGTCAAGCTGCTTGCGCACCTTGAGGATTTCTCGTGCGTGAATGTCGATGTCTGTCGCCTGTCCCTGGAAACCGCCCAGGGGCTGATGGATCATCACCCGCGAATGCGGCAAGCAATACCGTTTGCCCTTTGCGCCGGATGCCAGCAGAACCGCCCCCATGCTTGCCGCCTGGCCAACACACATGGTGCTGACATCAGGTTTGATGTACTGCATGGTGTCGTAGACGGCCAGCCCTGCCGACACCGAGCCACCCGGGCTGTTGATATACAGATTGATGTCTTTGTCGGGATTTTCCGACTCCAGGAACAGCAACTGGGCCACAATCAGGTTGGCCATGTGGTCTTCGATGGGGCCAACCACGAATATCACCCGTTCTTTCAACAGGCGGGAATAGATATCGTAGGCGCGCTCCCCGCGCGAGGTCTGCTCAACCACCATGGGGACCAGATTCAAACCCTGGATATCCATGCTCATCCGACCTGGCCTCCACTTGATGCGGCGTTGATCACGTCATTGAAACCCATCGCCTTGTCTTTGACTTTGGCCTTCTCGAGCACCCAGTCTACCACCTGCTCTTCCAGTACTGAGCTTTCGACCGAGCGCAGCAGGCGCTGCTCGCTGTAGTACAGCCGAACCACTTCCTGAGGCTGCTCGTAGGTGTCCGCCACCGTCTCAATGGCCTCACGAACGCGCGCGCCATCGACCAAAATGTGATTCTGACGCGCGATCTCGCTGAGCAGAATACCGCTCCTGATCCGTTTGTCCGCCATACCCATGAAAGGTTCCAGGTTCTCGCCGTCGGCCTCGATACCCATGCGGCTGGCCGCCTGCTGCTGCATGCTCGCGGCTTCTTCGCGAACCATGCCGGCCGGCGCCTCCAGATCTGAATGCATGCCCAACAGTTGTTCGACCACCTGACCTTTCAAGAACGCCTTCGTGGCCTGGCTCAGTTCACGCTCCAGGTTGTTGCGAATTTCGGTTTTCAGGTCGTCCAGTTGCCCGCTCTCTATACCAAAGGACTGAATGAACGCCTCATCCACCTCCGGCTTGATGGCTTCCTGCACCTTGACCACCTTGAACTGCACTTTGGCGGCCTGCCCGGCCAGCCCTGGGTCCTGGTAGCTCTCTGGAAACTCGATGTCGGCCTCAGCCTCTTCACCGGGCCCAATCTTGGCAACGGCCTTTTCCAACTGGTCGAAACCGGATTCACCCAAAACAATCGATACGCGTTGGTGGCCCTTTTCCGGCACCCGCCCCGCAGACGTCTCTGCCACATACTCGATGGTGACCTGTTGCCCTTCCTGTGCGGGCTGCTCCAGGTCATTCCAGGTTTGACGCTGAGCCCTGAGCGTATCGAGCATATTATCGACATCGGCATCGCTGACCTCGGCCTCCGGCCGTTCGATCTCAATGGCGGTCGCATCGATATCGCCCACCTCCGGCATCACCTCGATACTGGCGGTGTACTCGAGATCACCACCCGGCTGCATGTCGGGGCTGCCTTCCAGCACGGGGTTTGAAGCCGGCCGCAGCGATTCCTGTTCAATCGCCTCGGCCAGGCTGCTCTGCACTTCCTGGGCGACGATTTCCTGCTCGACCGATTTGCCGTAGCGCTGCTGCAGCACCTTGAACGGTATTCGCCCCGGGCGGAAACCTTTGATCTTCACCTGCTTGCCAATTTCTCGCAGCCGGGCATCGATCTTTTTCTGTAACTCACCGCCAGGAACCTGGACAGTCAGCTTGCGCTGAAGCGCAGATGATTTTTCAACCGAAACTTGCATTTAAACGTTTCACCTTTGGGTCTTATCGATGGTCCGGAAGAACTGCCAGGAGGGAAT
>WTJD01000248.1 GCA_011524975.1 Lysobacterales bacterium | reverse complement strand
ACGCACACTGACCTTCCAGTCGCCCGCTGGCGCCCGCCTGGATGTGTACTCCGATGTGGATGATTTCGGCATGCGGGACAACGTGGGCGATGCGGGCCGCCGCACGGATACCCTGGTGGGACCCGGCCTGGGCCGCGAGCCTCATTTCGCACGATGGGACAGTGGAACCAATGGCCTCAGCGACTGCGTGCCGGGCACCGAGAGCCGAAGCGACCTGGGTGGCGAGTGCGCGATTAGAGGCCCACGGACCGGCGAAGACGTGGTGGACGGTTATGCGCTGGCGGCGGACGATGACATGCTGGGCCTGGTGCTGGTGTCCGAAACGGGCGCAGGTATCGTTTATGACGAACCCAGCTTCGAGCCCATGGCCCCAATGACGCTGAGAAACATGGCCGGCATGAATAACCAGGTGTCATTCGAGTGGCGGGACACCAAGGAGTTCAAAAACAGCGGCCGCGGCAAGAAAAACGGTGAGTTGATCGAGGTAAGCAAGGTCTGGGTCACGTTCAACACGCCTGTGAACTGGCTCAGGAACCTGGTCATGGTGGACCCCTGCATCGGTGACATTACGACTTGCACCGAGACCGGTCAGGGAATGATACGGGTCGACGGCGGTCCTGCGCAGCTGGTTGGCAAAAGTGATCCCGCTTTGATCTCGATCGACTTGCTGAATCAGGGTGAGTTCACCGTGACCGCCTTTGTCGTGTCCGGCGACGCACCCGATACCCTTTCCGACATGAATAACGATACCGTGGTCAACGCGATGGACGCGTCGATGGCTGGCTATGACGTGATTTCCAATGAACTGTCATTTACGGTCCTGCAATACGACCAGCTGGACTGCTTCGGCGGAGGGGGATTCAACGATTTCCTCAATGACCTGGACGACAACAAGTCGGTCGCCGCGACCAAAGTATGCCCCACGGGGCCCGGGCGGTTCGAGCGGCCTCCGCGATGAGCCACTAGCGCGTTAGGACGCGCATCCAAAGCGGTGCAGCCATCGGGATTGGGCGCTAGCCCTCTGCTGATGCCTGGGTGCGACCGCCAGCCAGTATCTCCCGCGCCCTGACCACGTCCGGGTCCGTGTCCACGGCCCGGTCACGTCTCTGTAGAAACTGTTCCGCACGCGCTCTGGCCTCTGCATCCCGGCCTAGCATGATCAGGGCATCGGCTGAGCGGATCAGCGCCTCCATTCGATGGGGCTCCAGGTCGATGCGCGGATCCAGCGGTGACGGGCGAAGCTGTTCATCCAGCCACTCCAGCGCCTCCTCGTAAGCGCCACGCTCGATCAGCATGGTGGCGAGGGCCACAGGATAAAGAGCGTAACGATAGCCCTCCATCTCGAGGGCAAGCCTCATACCCTTTTCAGCCTCTTCTGCCCGCCCCTGCAGCCGTTCTGCCTGGCTGTCGATATATGCCGCGGCCTGGTCCTCAGTGCGGTCAGGGTCGTCCGGCGGCAGCGCGTAAGACCGGATCTCTTCGGCCGTGGCGCGGGCGGCCGCCAGGCTGCCCATGTGCAACTCCAAGGTGGCGCGGGCAAAAAGATAGCGCGTCGGGACCGAGGGGCTTTGCTCGATGGCCTCGGCCAGCGTTTGCAGCGCGGCCTCTTCCTCACCCATTGAGGCCTGGCAGTTCGCCCTCGCGCTCAAAGCCAGCGACCAGCGAACCCTCTCGGCCTGCAGTTCCGGCTGCAGCCGATCAATCCAGGCCAGCGTGCCCGGACAGTCTCCCCGGGCCGTGAGCAGCGCGACCATGGCAAACAGCGCGTCCAGTTGCTCGTTGGCAGCCTCCCCCGGATCAGAAGCAATCGCCTCAAAGGCCTCCAGCGCGGCCGGGGCGTCACCCTTGAGCCAGTCCAGCAATGCCAGGCCGTATTTCACTTCGGGCATGTCGGGTGACAGCTCGAGTGCCCGCTGATACTGCTGCTCTGCCCCAGTGTAGTCGCCCCGCATCCTCATCGCGTCGCCCAGCAGGGTGTGACTGTTTGGATTGTCGGGCGCCAAAGTAGCGAAACGGTCCAGGGCTTGCTGGGCCTGCTCGAGGTCACCGTCTTCCAGCAAATAAGAACCCAGGCGCCCCCAGATCACAGCATTGCGAGGCTCCTCGACGGTGACTTCTCTCAGCAATTCGATGGCAGGAGCCAGCTGGTAGTTGCCCCAGTGCGCCATGGCCAGGTACTCCCTGGCCTCGATCTCGTAGGGATAACGTTCCAACAAAGCTTCGAACTGACCGATAGCCTCGTCATATTGCTGATCAAAAAAGCTCAACGAGCCTTCCAGGTACAGGCGCTCACGCTCCAGTAAAAAAGGATCCTGCAGCGCCAGCTCCATGTTGGCCACGGCGGTATCGACCTCGCTGTCGGCCGCCTGTATGTAGGCCAGCCGGTAACGCGCGATACCGAAATCCGGGGCCAGCGCGAGCGCCGCTTCAAATTCACCCCTTGCCTCGTCGTATCGGAAATACAGCAGGTGATCCAGCCCGGAGACATAGTGCTCATATGCTTCCTGGTTGTCGATGGCGAAATCCGCCACGAACACGTCCACCTGCTCCTCGC
>WTJD01000015.1 GCA_011524975.1 Lysobacterales bacterium | reverse complement strand
GTCTTTCTCTCAGGCGAACGGGAAATCCGCGAGACGATGCGATACCTGGGGCGGCAGGGTCTGAGGAATACGGAAGTCCTGCCGCTCTACGCGCGTCTCTCAGCGGCGGAACAGCGGCGTGTGTTCCACCCGGGCGCCGCCCGCCGGATAATTTTGTCCACCAACGTGGCTGAGACCAGCCTGACCGTACCGCGAATCCGATTTGTCATCGACTCCGGATTCGCGCGGATCAGCCGTTACGCTCATCGCAGCCGTATCCAGCGGCTGCCCATCGAGCCCGTTTCCCAGGCCAGTGCCAATCAGCGCATGGGTCGCTGTGGGCGGCTCGGACCCGGCACCTGCGTCCGGCTCTACAGCGAGGAGGACTTCGACCTTCGCCCCGAATTCACCGAGCCGGAGATCTTGCGGACCTCCCTGGCCTCGGTGATCCTTCGGATGGGCACCATGGAACTGGGCGCGGTCGAGGCATTTCCGTTCATCGACTCACCGGCGCCTCGAATGATCAGCGATGCCTACCAGCTGCTGTTCGAATTGGGCGCGGTGGATGCCGATCGCGGGCCGACCGGACTGGGTCGGCAATTGTCGGGCTGGCCGCTGGATGTTCGCCTCGCCCGCGTGGTCTTGGAGGGCGCGCGCCAGGGGTGCCTGGAAGATCTGTTGGTGCTCGCCGCGGGTCTGAGTATCCAGGACCCGCGTGAACGGCCGCTGGAGGCCCAGGGCGCGGCCGACCAGGCGCATGAACGCTTCGCCCATGAGAAGTCTGATTTCGTCACTTTGCTCAAGCTGTGGAGCTACTTGCGCAAACAGCGCAAGGAGCACACGGGCAACCAGTTTCGCAAGCTGTGCCGACGGGAATTCCTCAACTGGCAACGTGTGCTGGAATGGTTCGACCTGTACCAGCAGTTGCGGGACCAGGCCAGGGAGGAGCGCCTGCCGCTCAAGGGCGGTCACGGCGATTATGACCAGGTGCATCGGGCGCTGCTATCGGGCCTGTTGAGCCAGGTGGGTCAACGAGATCCGGAGGACCCGTCCTATCACGGCGCCCGGGGGCGGCGTTTCCATATTTTTCCCGGTTCCGGCTTGTTCGGCCGATCACCCAAATGGCTGATGGCGGCCGAAATCGTCGAGACGAGCCGTCCGTACGCGCGGGTCAACGCGCAGATCCAGGCTGAATGGATCGAGCGCGTGGGCGGTCACCTGCTCAAGCGCAGGCACTTCGATCCCTGGTGGTCGCGCCGACGCGGCGAGGTCATGGCCTACGAGCAGGTAAGCCTGTTTGGATTGATCCTGGTCGAGAAACGCCGCGTGCGTTACGGACCGGTTGATCTCGCGGAAGCCCGGAGGATATTTATCCGGGACGCCGTGGTAACCGGCGATGTCGAGCAGACGTTTGAATTCCTGAGCGCCAATACCGCGCTCAAGCGGCAGCTGGAGGCAGAAGAGCACAAGAAGCGCGCCCGCGACGTGCTGGTGGATGACAGCGCATTGTTCGGCTTTTTCAATCAGCGGCTTCCATCGCAGGTCTGCAGCGCCAGGTCGCTTGAGCGCTGGCTGGGCGAGGCCGACAAGGCCGATGCGCGCTCGCTGCTGCTGACGGCGGACGACCTGGTCCGGCCCGATGCGCGCGCGGCCAATCAGGATGACTGGCCCGATGTTTTGGTGTCCGCAGGCCATACCTTCGCGCTGAGCTACCGGTTTGAGCCGGGCGACAGCGCCGATGGCGTCAGCGTGATGGTTCCGCTGGACTGCCTGAACCTGCTGGACCCGGGTGATGTGCAATGGGTCGTTCCCGGACTGCTCACGGAGAAGGTCATCGCGCTTTTGAAAACGCTCCCCAAGCCGATTCGCCGCGTCCTGACGCCAGCGCCGCAATTTGCCGAGCGAGCCATGGACCGGCTGGGCAGTGAGCGCTCCGGGGCGTTGCTGGACATTCTGGCGGAAACGCTGGGCGGCATGGCCGGAGTTTCCATCTCATCGCGCGACTTCGATGAGGAACTGTTGCCGGATCACCTGCGTCTGCGATTTGTGATCCATGACGCCAGCGGGGAGTCGTTGGCCGTGAGCCGCGACCTGGCCGCCCTGCAGGAACGTTTCGGGGCACGCGCCAGGCGCCGCTTCATGGATCGGCAGGGTACGGACTGGAACCGGGACGGCGTTGCTCAATGGGACTTCAATGAGCTGCCCGCTACCGTCCAAACCGGCCGAGGCATCAAGGCCTGGCCAGCGCTGGTCGATCAGGAAAGCGCGGTCGGTTTGCGTTTGTTCGATGACGCGGACGAGGCCGCGAACGCGCATTTTCACGGCGTGCTTCGCTTGCTGGCCATCGAGTGCCGGGACAAGCTGCGCTACCTGGAAAAACACCATGGGCTGACGCGGGAAGCGCAAATGGCCTGGGCGCCGTTTGGCAGCGTCGCAGCGCTGGTGTCCGACCTGGCATGGTCCGCCATGGTGGAAGCGGCTGGAAACCGGGTGCTGGACATCCGTACCGAGGCGGCCTTCATCGAGCTCAGGAAAGACGTGCGCAAACGATTGGTCAGTGTGTTTCAAACCCGCGCGGGCTTGCTCGACCAGGTTATGAAGCGCGTGCATGCGGTTTCATCCTTGCTGGACGACCGCTTCGCGGCCGCGCGACCGGGTATCTTTGAAGATGTCGATGCGCAATTGCAGGACTTGTTGTACGAGGGGTTTCTCAGGGACCTGGAGCCCGACCGCTTTCAGCACTATCCGAGGTATCTCGAGGCTGTCCAGATGCGCCTGGATCGCGTTGGCCTGAATCCGGCGCGTGATCTGCAGTTGATGTCAGAAGTCCAGCCGTGGTGGCAGCGTTATCTCGATTTTGTCGCCGCAGGCGGAGTCTATGATGAGCGGGTCGATGCGTACCGCTGGCTGCTCGAGGAATACCGGGTTTCCCTGTTTGCCCAGCAACTGGGTACGGCGGAGAAAGTCTCCGCCAAGCGGCTTGAGCAGGCCTGGCAGTCCGTTACCGCAGGCAGTTAACAGGCCAGGCTGCAGCGGTCTGCTTTCCGCCCGGGGCCTGTGCCGGAAAACCGGGCTTTCTAGGTAAAAAAAGCGGGCCCCTCAACGGGGCTCAGTCAGAGATCAGCCCCAGTTTGACCTGTTGGGTGGAGGACAGGTTTACCCGCACGGTGTCGCTCTCGAGATCGCCCGGCCCTGGCACCGGAGAGCCGGTCATGGACAGGCGTGCCAGTACGTCCACTTCCTGCACCCCGGAAATGGGCATGCCTTCCATCATGCTGTTCGCGTCGCTGACCAGTGCGATGGCAGGAAATGTCGGTGTCATCATCCTCGCGACCCCAAGCGGCGGCCCCGGCATGGCGGGATTGCGCACAATCACGAACAGCGCGGCGCCGCGGGGCAAGGCGCTCAGATCAGCGGGCGCCGTCACATCCACCCTCAGCCCGGCCCAGGCAGCGGACGGCTTGGTGTCGTCTTCCCCGGTTGCGGGGTCGAGGCGTTCTTCCGCTTCGAGCGCGGCTTCTGCGGCCTCGGACATGGTTTCCGCGATGGGCGCGGACTCATTGGCGGAACGCTGTCTCAGCTGGGACATTTGCTGTTCCACCGAGGCCAGGGTAGGGGAGCCGGGCTCCAGCAGCGAGACCAGGCGCCCCCACAGTTCCAGTGCGCGCGGGTCATCACCCTGCTGTGCAGCCACCAGGCCCAGCAGCCACAGCCCCTTTTGATTGTTGGGGTCGAGATCCACGGCCTGCACCAGCATGCCCTGTACCTCCTCGCTGACGTCGGGGCTGCCAGAAGTGAACATCTTTGCCTCCGCCAGCTCGACCAGGACCAGGGCGTCAGCAGGCGCGAGTTGCAGGGCTCGGGTCAGCGCGATCTCAGCCTGAATATACTGTTGCATGGCCTTGTAAGACCGTCCGAGCAGGACCCATCCTTCCAGGTCGCCTGGATTCTGCTGCAGTCGTTGCTCGAGGCTGGCCACCATGCTTTCCATCCCCATGTCCGAGCCAGCGCCCGGGTGCGCGGCTGATGCGGAGGGCTGCCCCGTCTGGCCCGGTGAACCGACCACGCCGATCCCCTCCGGGGTGCCGACCATCTGGTACAGCACCAGTGACGCGACAGGCACGAGCAGGGCCAGCGCCAGTCCGTAGTTTCTGAGCGCGGCGCGTTCTTTCAATAGCGGCCAGGCGATGAACATCGCGGCGACAAGACTGATCAGGACAGCCAGTACCCAAAACATCATTGATCACTCCCTTCCACGCCCGGCGAGGGCAATTGCGCCTGCCGGCGCACAACCACCCCGACCACAATGGCGCCTATCAGCAGCAGCGCGATGGGCGCCACCCACAAAACCAGCGTATTGCCCTTCACCGGCGGCTTGTACAGCACGAAATCACCGTAGCGTTCCACCAGGAAGGTCTTGATCTCATCGTCGTCCTTGCCGGCCATCATCATGCCGTGAATTTCCTCACGCAGGTCGTGCGCCAGGGGCGCGTCTGAATCGGCCAGGTTCTGGTTTTGACAGACCAGGCAGCGCAATTCCAGGGTCAGTTGGTTGAAACGCGCTTCCTGTTCCGCGTTTTCAAACACCAGCGGTTCCTGGTTGACCTCGATCTGGGCTGTCCCGGCCGTGGCCCAGCACAGCAGTACCGACAAAACGGTAAACGACAACCATTTCATGATTTGTTTTGCTCCATTTCCAGAACCATGGGCAGAATGACTTCCTCGATCACATCGGGGGTGAGCGCCCCGATCTGCTTGTAAACCACCTCGCCGTCGGGTGCGATGAGGAAGGACTCAGGCGCCGCGTACACGCCGAAATTAATGCTCACCCGGCCGTCATAATCGGTAATGACAACGTCGTAGGGGTTGCCGTGCTGAGCCAGCCAGTCGCGCGCGTCTTCAGGTTCGTCCCGGAAATTGAGCCCGACCACTCTCAGCCGTCCGGATCGCGCCAGGTCGGTGATATAAGGGTGTTCATAGATGCAGGTCACGCACCAGCTGGCCCAGAAATTGATCAGGTAGGGCTTGCCCCGGAAATCCATCGGCCCGAGCACGCGCTCGGCATTGTCCAGTTCCGGCAAATTGAAATCCGGCACCGGCCGCCCGATCAGGGGTGAGGGAATCTCCGTTTTCTTGTCCGCGATTTTCAGCCCAACGCCCAGCAAAATCGCCAGCAGCACGAACCCGGCCAGTGGAAGGAAACGGGTCATCATGAGGTGGCCTCCCCGGTGCTGCTGACCGATGTCTGTTCACGCGCCGATCGCTTCCAGTAACGCCGGTCACCCGCCGCCAGCAGGCCGGCGGCTGCCATGAACAGGGAGCCCAGCCAGATCCAGCGCACAAAGGGTTTCACATAAAGGCGCACCGCCCAGGCCTGGCCGCCATCCAGCGGCTCACCCAGCGAGACGTAGATGTCCCGGAATAGGCCGGCGTCAATGGCGGCTTCGGTCATCACCTGCTGATCGCCAAAGTAGCGTCGTTTTTCCGAATACAGCCGGGTCAGCTCCTCGCCATCGCGCGACACAATGAACTCACCGCGGTCGGCGACGAAGTTCGGCCCTTCCCGGCCGCGAATTTCGTTCAGGTGGAAGTCGTAACCGGCCATGACGTAGCGATCGCCCGCCTGCATGCGCAGGTGTTTCTCTGAGCTGAGCGGACCGGTCAGGCCGATACCGATGACGAACAGGCCCAGGCCGATATGCGCCAGCGTCATGGCGGTCTCGCTGCGCGTGAAATGGCCTTGTCGCCGCAGCCGCAACCATGGCCAGGCCAGGCTCGCGGCAATGATCCAGACCCCACCCGCAACGCTTGAAGACCCTTGCAAACCCGCGTTGGGCGCGGCGAACCAGGTCGCAACACCGCTGAGCAGACCCAAAACGAATGGGATGACGAGGTAGCTGGCAATGCGCTTCGGGCTGTCGCTGCGCCAGCGTGAGAAGACGCCGATGGGCAGCGCCACCACCATCGGTAGCAGCAAAATGGTGAACAGCAATCCGAAGTACGGCGCTCCAACCGAGATTTTGCCGGCGTCGAGCGCGTCGACGGCCAGCGGATACAGGGTCCCAAGGAGCACCATGGCGGTCATCACCGCCAACAGGAGGTTATTGACCAACAGCATGGTTTCGCGCGACATGCCCCCGAAAGGCTCGCCATGCGCCATCTTCGGCGCCTTAAAAGCGAACAGCGTCAGCGAGCCGCCGACCACCACGAACAGGTAGGCCAGGATGAACACGCCGCGCGTGGGGTCCGAGGCGAAGGCATGCACCGAGGTGAGAACGCCTGAGCGAACCAGGAAAGTCCCCAGCAGGCTGAGTGAAAACGCCGATATGGCCAACAGCAGGGTCCAGTTGCGAAACGCGCCGCGCTTCTCGGTGACCGCCTGCGAGTGGAGCAGTGCGGTGCCGACCAGCCAGGGCATGAACGAGGCATTCTCCACCGGATCCCAGAACCACCAGCCGCCCCAGCCGAGTTCGTAATAGGCCCACCAGGAGCCCAGGGCAATGCCCAGCGTCAGGAACGCCCAGGCGACATGCGTCCAGGGCCGCGACCAGCGCACCCACTCACGGGTGACCTGGCCGCCTAACAGCGCGGCGACCGCGAAGGCGAACGCCACGGCGAATCCGACGTAGCCCATGTACAGCATGGGCGGGTGAATGATCAGACCCGGGTCCTGCAGCAGGGGGTTGAGGTCGCGTCCCTCCGGCGCGGGCGGCAGGATGCGGCCAAACGGATTGGACGTGAAGATGATGAAGAGCAGGAAACCCACGGAGATCAGGCCAAGGATGGCCAGCACGCGCGCCCGGAACGCAGCCGGCAGGGCTTTGCTGAACAGCGCCACCGCAAGGGTCCACAGCGCGAGGATCAACTCCCACAGCAGCAGGGACCCTTCGTGGGCGCCCCAAACCGCCGAAATGCGGTATTGCATCGGCAACAGCGAATTGCTGTTCAGCGCGACGTACTCAACCGAGAAATCCTGCACGACGAACGCGCGGGTCAGCAGTGCAAACGCGCCCGCCAGCAGCACCGCCTGGGCGATGGCGCCGCGCCACCCCATGGAAATGAGGCCGTCGTGTTTGATATGTGCGCCAATCAATGGCAGCACGCCCATGATCAGCGCCGCGACCAGCGCCGTCATTAGCAGGACTTGTCCGAGTTCGGCAGTCATCCTTCACGCTCCCCGGAAGAGGGCACGACGTGCATCCCCTTTTCCTCCAGGGCGTCAGCGACCTCGGGCGGCATGTAGTTTTCATCATGCTTGGCCAGCACCTCATGCGCCACGAACACCTCGTGCGATTCCAGTTGGCCACGGGCGATCACGCCCTGACCTTCCCGAAACAGGTCCGGCAGGATGCCGTCGAACTTGACGGTCACCGAGTCAACGCCGTCATTGATTTCGAATTGCACCATCAGGCCGTCATCAGCGCGGGAAACACTGCCCGGTGTGACCAGCCCTCCCAGGCGGAACTCACGCCCAACGGGGAGGTTTTGCTCCTCGATGTCACTGGGGCTGACGAAGAACAGCATGTTCTGCTGCAGCGAGACCAGCGTGATCGATGCGGCGATGGCAACGCCAGCCAGGATGACCAGCACGCCGATGAGTCTGCGTTTACGAGTCGGATGCATCTTTCTCTTCCGTAAATAGTTGGCGGCTCAGAATGAATCGCTTCAGTTTGTTGCTTTGCAGCACGGGCGCCAGCGCGCACCATCCCAGCAGGACCAGCGCGATGAGATAAGAACCCACGATAAAAGGAGTATGTGACATCAGCGGTCGGCCCCTGACAGTATGTGATGGACCCAGCGCTTGCGCTGGTCCTGTTCGATCAGGCGCAGCCGTGTCCTGACCAGCAGATTGGAGATGTAAAAGAACTTCCAGGCCACCACCATGATCAGCAGCGGCACCAGCATGCTCGGATGAATAGCGCTGCCCTCACTCGTCAGGCTGGGTGGTTGATGGAGCGTGTTCCACCAGGTGACCGAGTAGTGGATGATGGGCAGGTTGACCACGCCGACCAGTGCCAGCAGGGCCGCCGCCCGGGCGGCCTTGCGCGGTTCGTCATAGGCCGCGTACAGGCCGATCACGCCGAGGTAGAGGAACAGCAGCACCAGTTCCGATGTCAGCCGTGCGTCCCACACCCAGTAGGTTCCCCAGGTCGGCCGGCCCCACAAAGACCCCGTGGCCAGCGCGATGGCCGTGAAAATGGCCCCGATCGGCGCACTGGAGATCATCATGATTTCGGCCATGCGGACATGCCATACCAGCCCGATGACGCCCATGACGGCCATGAGGGCGTAGATCATCATCGACATATACGCCGACGGCACGTGGATGTACATGATCCGCGCGCTCTCTCCCTGCAGGTAATCGGGCGGCGCCTTCACCAGGCCGAGGTAGAGCCCTGCCACCAGCAGTACGAGAAAAACGCCCCAGGTCCAGGGCAAGAGTTTGCCACTGAAATTGTAGAACCAGGGTGGGGAGCCGGTTTTATGGATGAAAAGCATGAATCGGTTCATAGGCACGTTGATCCTGTGATTTACTCCAGGCTGAGCTTCAGCGCGGCTGCGGTTGCGAATGGCGCCAGCGTCAGCGCCGCGATCAGGCCAGCCCCCATCAGGCCGAGTTGGCCGCTGTAGGGCAGGCCCGCGACGGCGGCGGACACCGCGTTGGCCGCTATGATCAGCAGCGGCACATACAGGGGGAACACCAGCAGGGACAGCAGTTGTCCGCCCCGTTTCAGGCTGACGGTCAGAGCGCCACCGATGGAGCCCACCAGGCTCAGCACGGGCGTTCCCAGCAGCAATGTGATAACCAGTACATCCAGGGCGTCCATGGGCAGGTTCATCCACAACGCCAGCAAGGGTGAGAGTAATACGATGGGCAGGCCTGCAACCAGCCAGTGGACCATGATTTTGGCCAGGGCGATGACGGTAACAGGATGACCTGAGATGGCGAATTGCTCCAATGTGCCGTCCTCGAAGTCCGAGCGGAACAGGGTGTCCAGCGACAGCACCGTGGCCAGCAGGGCGGCGATCCAGATGACCCCCGGGGCGATACTTCCCAGCAAGTCAGGGCTGGGCCCGACGCCCAGGGGAAACAGGCTGACCACCACCAGCAGGAACAGCAGCGGCTGCATCATCTCTGAGCGTCGCCGGAAAGCCAGCAGCAGGTCGCGGCGCACCAGCGCCAGGAAGGCCTTGGAGGCGCCGGTTCGATGGCTCATGACGCAGCCCCCGAGACCATGCCGATCTCCCGGTACTCGAAGCCCTCAGGCCTCAGGCTGCCGTGGGTGGCCATCGCGCAGGCGCCCCCGTCGCGCAGGTGACGTTCCAGTATGCCGTCCAGCATGATCATTCCATGCTTGTCGAGGTTGGAATAGGGCTCGTCCAATAACCATAACTTTGCGTCTGTGAGCAGCAGACGGGCCAGCGCGCAGCGCTTCCGCTGACCCGCTGAGAGGGTGCGCGCGGTCTGTTCGCAAACCCGGCGCAGGCCGACCCGCTCGACGATCTCCGCCGTGCTGGTCTCGCTATGCCCCAGGAATTGACGCATGAAATTGATGTTCTCCGTGACCGTGAGGTCGTCTTTGACAGCCAGCATGTGACCCACATAGATCATGCCGTCATCGCCCCACTCGATGCGGCCCTCGCTGGGCGCGAGCACGCCGGCCAGGATTCGGATCAGGGTGGTCTTGCCGCAGCCGTTGTCCCCGGTCAGCAAGACCAGGTCACCCGTTGAAATAGAGAAGCTGACCGGCTGAAAAACCGGTTCGAAATATCGCTCCAGGGTGAGGTCGCTGACAGAAATCATGCATTTGAAATTAATGAATTCGGGGCTATGGTAGGGCTTGGCCTGCAACAAGTCCATGCCGTGATGAAGCCTGAATTGATCCATGTCAGAATGGCCCTCATGTAGACAGAGCGGGGCCGCTTCAAGGTGAACGAATCGCGCCCTGCGCTGTCCTTTTCCTGACGGCTGCTGGCCCCTTTTCTACGGGATCTGACGTGATGAGCAAGTACGATTTCGACCTCTTCGTGATTGGCGCCGGATCCGGTGGGGTTCGGGCGGCACGCATTGCGGCGGAACATGGCGCCCGCGTCGGCATTTGCGAACAAAGCCGGGTGGGTGGCACCTGCGTGATTCGTGGTTGCGTACCCAAGAAGCTCCTTTCTTATGCCTCGCACTTTGGTGAAGAGTTCGAAGACGCCGCAGGCTATGGCTGGCAGGTGGGTGAGGTCCGGTTCGACTGGCCCACCCTGATCGCGGCCAAAGACCGCGAAATTGACCGGCTCAACGGCATCTACCTGCAGTTGCTCAGCAACTCGGGCGTCGAACTGATCGAGGGGCATGGGCGGCTGGCCGGTTCACATGAAATTCACGTTGGAGAACGTACCGTGACGGCTGAGAAGATTCTGATCGCCGTCGGTGGGCGGCCGTGGATACCGGAATTTGAAGGCAGCGAGTACGTCATTACATCCGATGATGCTTTTCACCTGGAGCAGCTGCCCGCCCGCGTGGTCGTGGTCGGCGGCGGCTACATCGCCTGCGAGTTCGCAGGTATTTTCAACGGGCTCGGATCAGAGGTGCACCAGGTCTACCGGGGTGACCGGGTCTTGCGCGGTTTCGACGATGACGTGCGGTCCTTTCTGGGCCGGGAGATGGCGGGAAAGGGCGTGCAGTTTCATTTTGAGCGCAACGTGACGACGGTCCGCTCCATGGCCGGAAGTTATGCCGTCGAGCTCGACGGCGGTGAGGTCATCGAGGCCGATTGCGTGATGTATGCCACCGGCCGGGTCCCGGCTTCGGCGGGCCTGGGGTTGCTCGATGCCGGCGTGGAAGTGCGCGCCAGCGGCAGTGTTCCGGTGGATGAGTATTCGAGAACCAACATTCCACACATCTTCGCGGTGGGAGACATCACGAACCGGATCAACCTGACCCCGGTGGCGATCATGGAAGGCCACGCATTCGCAGACACCGAGTTTGGTGCTCAGCCGCGGTCCGTCGACCATGCCTTCGTGCCTTCGGCGGTGTTCAGCCATCCCCAGGTGGGGACCGTGGGCTATTCCGAAGAGGAAGCGCGGCACCACTACGGCGAGTTGGATATTTACCGGTCAGAATTTCGTCCGATGAAGCATACGCTCAGCGGCCGCGAGGAAAAGATGCTGATTAAACTGGTCGTAGATCGCGCCGATGGCTGTGTCGTGGGTCTCCACGTGTGTGGGCTCGACGCACCCGAAATTGTCCAGGGCTTCGCGGTAGCGATAAAATCAGGCCTGACGAAAGCCCAGTTTGACGCAACCATCGGTATTCATCCGACGGCCGCCGAAGAACTGGTCACCATGAGAAACCCCATTCAGGGATGAGGATTCAATGAAAGCAGCTATTCGATGGATTGTATTGATTTCATTCACCGCCGTGATGGCGGGTGTCGTTCAGGCCAAAGGCCCGAAAACTGCCGATGACGGCTCGGCGCGCTACATCGTGGTGCTGGAGCAGGCGCCCTTGGCCGAGTGGCACGCACAACGTCCCGACAACGCGTCCTCCCTGGAAAACGGCGTGGAGAACGGCGCCAGCGCCAAGCGCGCGGGTAAAGGCGTTCGCAACCGGTTGGATGCGGGTGCGCCTGAGTCCAGGGCGTACCTGGATGAGCTGGAAAGAGGTTACGAGGCTTTCCGCGCCCGGGCAGAAGCCAGCCTGGGCCGCGCGCTGAACCCAACGCACCAGTACCGCTATGCCACCAACGGGTTCGCCGCGAGCCTGACGGCGGAAGAAGCCGGCCGCCTGGCGGCCATGCCGGGTGTCATTTCCGTTCAGCCCGAAGAAATTCACAAACTGCACACCGACGCGGGGCCGACATGGATTGGCGCGAACAACATCTGGACTGGTTTCGGTGTGCCGCAAACCAAAGGCGAGGGCGTGGTGGTCGGCGTGCTCGATTCCGGCATCAACTGGGACCACGACTCTTTCAAGGATCTGGGCGAGGGCACCGGCAACACCGCCGACCCTTACGACCACGAGAATCCCTATCCCAGCCAGCTGGGTTTGTGTTCGAAAGAGGAGGTGCTGTGCAACGACAAACTGGTGGGCGTCTACGATTTCGTCACTGATGTCGACAGCACAGACACGGTCGAGGAAAACACGGATGGTTACGATAACGACGGGCATGGCTCCCACGTGGCTTCCATCGCGGTGGGCAATACCGACACGGCCAATTTCACCTTCGGGCTGACCACGTTTTCGGGCGTGGCGCCCAACGCCAACCTGGTCACCTACCGGGTGTGCTTTATCGGCGATCCGGAAGATTCCGATGACGACGGCTGCCAGGGTTCGGCCATCCTCAGCGCCATCGATCAGGCCATCGCGGATGGCGTTGATGCCATCAACTATTCCATCGGCAGTTCAGCGTTCTCCCCGTGGACGCCAGGAACAACGCCCAGGGCTTTCCTCAACGCGGTCAATGCCGGCATCTTCGTGGTGACCTCAGGCGGTAATTCAGGGCCGGGTGCTGCCACGATAGGTTCGCCGGCCAATGCGCCATGGATCATGGCGGCCGCCAATTCCTCGCACGACCGCCTGGTGGGCACGCTGGTCACGGATTTCAGCGGTGGCGAGGCCCCGCTGCCCCCCAACCTGGTCGGTGCGAGTTGGGTTGGCGGTTCGCCCACCGCCCCGATCGTTCACGCGGCAGATTACGGCTTCCCCTTGTGCGGCGCGGAAACCGAGACCGCGGTGGGTGTTTCCTGCAACCAGCAAACCAGCGATTCCAACCCGTTTGCGCCCGGCACCTTCAACGGCGAAATTGTCGTGTGTGACCGAGGCACCTACGGCCGCATCGAGAAAGGGCTCAATCTGAAACTGGCTGGCGCCGGCGGCTACATCCTGGCCAACAGGCAGGAGGGCCTCCAGTCCGTGGTCCTGGACACGCACTGCCTGCCTGCGGCTCACCTGACAGCGGATGACGGCGATATTTTGCGCGACTGGCTGGGCAAGGGCAGCGATCACCAGGCCAGAATCGCGGAATCACAGGCGCGCCGTAACAGCGGCGTGGCCGACGTGATGAATGACAGCAGTTCGCGCGGGCCCGCGCTGTCCCCGGTTGAGGACGTGCTCAAGCCCAATGTGATGACGCCGGGCACCTCCATTCTGGGCGCGTTCGCGGCGGACGAGGGAGAAGACCCGAATCAGTACGCATTCCTGGGCGGCACCTCCATGGCCTCCCCGCACGTGGCGGGTGGCGCCGCATTGCTGCTGGGTGTCCATCCCAACTGGACGCCGAGCATGATCAGTTCAGCCATTGAGACCACGGCTACCGATCACCTGGCGAAAGACGAATCCGGCAACACCGCGACACCCTTCGAGGCCGGCGCTGGCAGGCCCGTGCTGTTCAATGCGGTCGAAGCCGGCCTGTACCTGGATGTTTCGGGCACGGACTATGAGATGGCCAACCCCGGCTTTGGGGGTGACCCGGGAATGCTTAACCTGCCCGGCCTGGCCAACAGCGATTGCCGGGATACCTGCACCTTCACGCGGACGGTCACCTCGATCAGCGGCAACCGCACCTGGACCACCAGCGCCAGCGGCTTCCCCGAGGGTGTCAATGTCACCGTCACGCCAGCGCAGTTTGACCTGTCCAACGGCGCCGACCAGGAGCTGGCCATCGAGGTCGACCTCAGTGGCGGCAATTTCATCGGCAGCTGGATTTACGGCAAGGTCACACTCTCTGCCACCGGTGTTCCGGACCAGAGCCTGACCATGGCGGTTTATGGGTCGGGTGGTGAACTGCCGGACGAGTGGACCATCGACGCCAGCGAGGACTCGGGCAACCAGATTTTCTTCCTGAGCAACCTGACCTCGTTGCCGGACGCGACCATCACCTCCGGCGGATTGACGCGGGAGATTGAATACACAGAGGCCTTACCCCAGGATCCGACGGATGACGATCCCTATGATGGTTCAGCGGGTACCTTCACCGTCCTGCAGGATGTGCCGCAGGGCAGCCTCTGGCTGCATGCCGAGACCCTGGCCTCAACCGCACTGGACCTGGATCTCTTTGTCGGTCGTGACACCAACGGCGACGGCCTGGCGCAGGAAAGCGAAGAGCTGTGCTCCAGCACCACGCCGCAGGACCTGGAGGTCTGCGACATTTTCGACCCCGTCCCGGGCAGCTACTGGATCCTGGTACAGAACTGGGACGCCAGTGACTCTGAGCCGGATAACGCCACCCTGGTTCGGGCCGTGGTTGGAAACTCAGGCGAACTGGGGCTTACAGCCACCGCGCAGGGCATGACCGAGACCAATGAGACGTTCCCGGTGCGCGTGTCCTGGAACAACGTGGACGCGGTCTCCGGCCAGTCGCTGGTGGGTGCTGTTGGCGTGGGCACAGACCGGGATAACCCCAACAACCTCGGTATCATTCCGGTCCGGTTCAATCGAACGTTTATCAAGGCGCCCACCACGCTGGCCCTGATGGACGGACGTTCCCAGCACCTGGCCCTGCGGGCCAACAATTCGCATGACCGGGTGTTCATAGACGTTCCCGACAGCGCGACCAGCCTGACCGTCAGCGCAAGCGGCGGAGACGGGACGGAGAGTGATGCCTTGACCATTGAGCTCAAGCGCGTGGGTTTCGATGCCGCCTTTGCCGAGGCGCCTGAAGTCCCAGCCGCGCCGGAGGGCGGCGCAATCGCCTCGGCCAGCGGCGCCAATGGCGAGGGCCCGAGCGTGACGGTTTCCGGCAGCTCCCTCGAGGCGGGCCGCTGGTACGTGGTGCTCAGCAACGGCAGTGGCGCTGAAATCTCGGCTTCGGTGCAGGCCGATGTCGAATTCGCCGGCGGCCAGTCCGCCGTGAGCCCGGGTCTGTGGGAGCCGGAATCACGACCCGGCATCAACCAGGGCTTCGATTACGCCTTGGGCGCTGCTCGCGCCATTCTCTGGTACACCTATGATGAAGCCGGGCTGCCGGCCTGGTACCTGGCCTCGGACCTCGAGCCGGACGGAGACATCTGGGTGGCCAACGTGCTGCGCTACACCAATGATGGAGCGGAGCAACAGCCCACCGTGGTGGGGCAGGTGGCCATCACCACGCTGAGCAAAGACGACGTCGTCTTTACCTGGCAGCTGTTTGGGCTCTCAGGTTCCGACCGCATGAACCCCCTGTCGTCCCCCAACACCTGCCCGGACAACGGCGGTGAGCAGAGTTACACCGGTATCTGGTATCGCGGTGTGGATGGGCTGGGCGGCGCCAGCGTGCTGGTGAACGCCGTGGCGCAGGGGCATTTGCACTACCTGTTCGATGCGGCGGGTGAACCGCGCTGGCTGCTGGGCGCCGAAGGTCAGCCAACGCCGACAGGGAGCGACATACCGCTGGTGCAGTACAGAGGCTTCTGCCCGAACTGCGTGGGCAGTGTCACCGACGAAGAGGTTGGTGTGCTCAGCATCGACCTGACGGCCGAGAATTCCGGCAGCTGGACGCTGGACTACATGCTGGCTGATCCGCTGACGGGCGATATTGACCGAACGGATAATGTGCTCAAACTGACGCAACGACTGGACTGCGAGTAAATCAGACGCGGCAGCTGCGAACCAGTTCCCAGCAGTCTTCGAAGCGGTTGTACAAAGGCACTGGCGCGACCCGGATGATGTCCGGCTCGCGCCAGTCGCCGATCACGCCTCTTGCGACCAGGCGGTCGAACAACCTTCGACCGGCCTCCCGGCCGGCTCTGACCCGCAGCGACAGCTGACAGCCACGGCGGTCCGGGTTGGCGGGGGTCAGGATTTCCAGCACATCATCAAGTTGCTCGTGAATGAGGCGCTCCAGCGTGTCTGTCAAAGCGCGGGATTTGCTGCGCAAAGCGTTGAAACCCGCTTGAGCGAAAATGTCCAGCGACGCCTCGAGTGGCGCCACGGCCAGCGTGGGCGGCGTTGATAGCTGCCAGGCGTCAGCGCCGCCAGCCGGTTGATAGGCCGGCTCCATCAGAAAGCGACGGTCCAGGCCCACGCCCCACCAGCCTTCGAGCCGGGTGAGATCAGACCGGTCATGATGGCGCTGATGAACAAAGGCGCCGGCAATGGCGCCTGGCCCCGCGTTGAGATATTTGTAGGTGCACCAGGCGGCGAAGTCAGGGCCGTCCTCATGCAGCGCAAGCGGAATATTGCCGATGGCATGCGCCAGGTCGAAGCCCGCCATGGCGCCCGCCGCATGCGCCGCCCGGGTAATCCGCGCCAGGTCAAAAGCCTGCCCGCTGGCATACTGCACGCCGGGCCACAGCACCAGCGCCACCTGCTCTCCATGGGTTTCCAGGTAGTTTTCCAGTTCCGACTCGTCGATCAGCGCCGTATGGCCGGCGCCAATTTCAACCAGGTGATCTGCGGGATCCAGGCCGTGCCAGCGTATCTGGGAGGCTGCCGCGTACCGATCCGACGGGAAGGCCTGGCGCTCGATGACGATCTGGCTGCGCCGGCCCGAAGGCCGGTAGAAAGCGGCCATCAAGAGGTGCAGGTTGACCGTCAGCGTATTCATGGTGGTGACCTCGGCGCCGTCCGCGCCGCACAGTGCCGCCAGCGGCGCGCGCAGCGTCTCGTGCTGACGTGTCCATGGCCGTTCACCCTGGAAATGCCCTTCCACCCCGCGCTCGGCCCAGGCCTGCATTTCACGCTGTACCGCCTGGCTGGCCGATCGCGGCTGCAGCCCCAGCGAGTTGCCGCACAGATACGTCTGGTGACCCTCGCCATGCGCCGGAAAAAGAAACTGCTCGCGAAACTCGCGAAGCGGGTCCTGGGTGTCGAGGTGGCGAATGTCGTCCAGCGTCAGCGGCATGTTCATGGTCTGTCTGGGGCGCTGCAGCGCATTTTGACAGATAATATCGCCCCCCACACCCAAGCGGCTGTTGTCACCTGTGAAACTGGACGAGTTTCAATATGAATTGCCCGAGCGTCTGATCGCGCAGCATCCGCTATCCCGGCGAAGCGACAGCCGGCTGCTGCAGCTGGGGCTCGGCGACGGGTCTTTGCGCGACCGATTCATTTCGCGCCTGCCCGAATTGCTGCAGCCGGGTGATTTGCTGGTGCTCAATGACACCCGGGTGATCCCGGCCCGCCTGTTTGCAAAAAAAGAGACGGGCGGCAAGGTTGAGATCATGCTGGAGCGCCTGCTGGACCAGCGACATTGCCTCGCGCAGCTGAAGGCCAGCAAGTCACCAAAGCCGGGGACTTGCCTGTTATTGGAGGACGGCAGTCGCATGACCGTGACCGGGCGTGATGCCGGGTTTTTTCAGCTCGAGGCGGAGGCCGGGCTGTCCCTGGCGGACGTGCTCGAGCGTTTTGGGCATATGCCTTTGCCGCCGTATATCCAGCGCGCCGATGAAGTCGAGGACCTGTCGCGTTATCAGACCGTTTTTGCGAACCGGCCAGGCGCGGTGGCGGCGCCCACGGCCGGTTTGCATTTCGATGAGCCGCTGCTGCAGGCGCTGCGCGGTGCGGGTGTGGCGTTCACGCACGTGACGCTGCATGTCGGTGCGGGCACTTTTCAGCCGGTCCGCTGCGAGCGTATCGAGGACCACGTCATGCATGCCGAATACCTGGAGGTGGGTGAATCCACCTGCGAGGCCGTGAGGCGGACCCGGGAACGGGGAGGGCGGGTGATCGCGGTGGGGACCACGGCTGTGCGCAGCCGGGAGACCGCGGCGGCCGGCGGCGAGCTGGCGCCTTATGCGGGTGACAGCCGCCTGTTCATTTACCCGGGATTCGAGTTCAGGGTGATTGACGGTCTCCTCACCAATTTCCACCTGCCCGGATCGACCCTGCTGATGCTGGTTTCGGCCCTGGCGGGCCGGGAACGCATCCTCGAGGCCTACCAGCACGCGGTCAAATCGGAATATCGCTTCTTCAGCTATGGCGACGCCATGCTGATTCTCTGAAGGTCATCCCCTGTTTGGGTGTGGACCGTGCAATCGACCAACCGCAGTGTCAAAATAGGCGGCCGGTTGCATCCGGTCTCCGAGGATTACCCATGTCGCAAAATCTAGAGCAGATTCGTTCCCGGGAATGGTTCTATACCTTTGAATTGCCCGGCGGCGAGAAAACACGCACCTATCACGGCGGATCCCTGGACGCGATCCATGAGACCCGCTGGGCAATGCTGCGTGACTGGCTGAGGCAACGGTTCCAGGGCGATTTGGGTGATTTGCGGGTTCTCGATCTGGCTTCGCACCAGGGCTTCTTCTCCATACGCATGGCGCAAATGGGCTTTGGTGAGGTGATCGGTGTCGAAGCGCGGGGGCAGCACGTGGAAGACAGCTCGCTGATCGCGGCCGCGCTGGGGATGGACCAGGTGTCTTTTCGCCAGGGCGATATTCACGATATCGACGCCGGGGAATTGGGCCAATTCGACGTGGTGCTGATGCTGGGCTTGCTTTACCACCTGGAAAACCCGGTCGGCGCACTGCGTACTTGCCGGGCCCTGTGCCGCAATGCCTGCCTGGTGGAAACCCAGATCGTGCCCGGCATGACCGGCCAGGTGGACTTTGGCAGCTATGAATTTGTCCGCCCGCTGAAGGGCACCTTCGGCATCATCGATGAAACCGAAGAGACCCACGGGCCTGAAACCAGCATCACCGGCATCTGCCTCGTGCCCAGTCTGGACGGCCTGCTTTGGATCATGGACAAGGTGGGCTTTGAACAGCCCGCCGTTTTGCCGCCGCCACCGGACGCCTATGAACAGTTGCGCCACGGCAAGCGCGTGATGGTTTCCGCGACGGTCTGAGCGATGGATTTCGAGCTACTGGGGCATTCCGGCCCCGCAAGGCGAGGACGACTGGTGTTCGAGCGGGGCGCCGTGGACACGCCCGCGTTCATGCCGGTGGGCACCTACGGCACCGTCAAGGCCATGCGCCCGGAGCAGGTGGCCGACACCGGCGCCCAGATCATCCTGGGCAACACCTTTCACCTGATGCTTCGACCCGGGACAGAGGTCATCGAGGCGCATGGCGGTTTGCATGGTTTCATGCAATGGCCCGGGCCGATCCTGACCGACTCTGGCGGCTTCCAGGTGTGGAGCCTGGCTGACCTGCGAAAGATCAACGAGCAGGGCGTCACCTTTGCTTCGCCGGTGAACGGCGACAAAATTTTCATGGGACCGGAAGAGTCCATGGCGGTGCAGCGCTCATTGGGCTCCGATATCGTCATGTGCTTTGACGAATGCACGCCTTATCCCGCCACGCAGGAACAGGCGGCCGAATCGATGGAGTTGTCCATGCGCTGGGCGGCCCGGTCAAAGGCCGCGCACGCTGATAATCCATCGGCGCTGTTCGGTATTGTGCAGGGCGGAATTTACGAGCGCCTGCGAAGGTCTTCCTGCGAGGCCCTGACTGACATCGGTTTTGATGGCTACGCCATCGGGGGGCTCTCCGTGGGCGAACCGGAGGAGGAGCGGGAAATGGTGCTGGATTTCACCACGCCGCACCTGCCGCTGGATCGGCCCCGGTATCTGATGGGTGTGGGGCGTCCCGAGGACATCATCGCGGCCGTGGCGCGCGGCGTGGACATGTTTGATTGCGTGATGCCCACGCGCAACGCCCGCAACGGTCACCTGTTTACGCGCAAGGGTGTGGTCAAGATCAGGAATTCGCGCTTTCGCACGGATCCAGGCCCGCTGGACCCGGATTGTGGCTGTTACACCTGTCAGAATTATTCACGTGCCTACCTGAATCACCTGGACCGCTGCAACGAAATGCTGGGCCCGCACCTGGCCACGGTACACAACCTGTGGTTCTACCAGGAGTTGATGGCCGAGATTCGCCAGGCGATCGAAGCGGATACGTTCGAGCGTTGGTCGGCTGCCTTTTTGGCCCGTTTGCAGGAAGGGATGGAATAGGGCGGCTACTTCGTGATCCGTGATCTGTGATCCGAGTCACGTGTCATGCGTCACGACCCATGTCCTCAGGTATAATGCGCAGCTTGGGCCAGGCGCTGTTGGAAATCTTCGCGCAAGGCCCCATAAATGCCCTAATCGAATAATTCCGGAATTTATCCAAGAGGCACACCATGGACTTCCTCATTTCCAGCGCTTACGCGCAGGACGCGGCGCCGCAAGGCGGCCTGATGGGCTTCCTGCCCCTGATCCTTATCTTCGTTGTTTTTTACTTCATGCTGATCCGGCCGCAGATGAAGCGCGCCAAGGAACACCGCCAGATGGTTTCGGCCCTGGCCAAAGGCGATGAAGTGGTCACCAATGGTGGCCTGCTCGGCAAAATCACCGACGTGGGCGAGTCCTTTGTGACTTTGCAGTTGGCCGATAGCGTCGAGGTCAAGATCCAGCGCCACGCCGTGGCGTCCGTGATGCCCAAGGGCACCATCAAGTCCGCCTGATCGAGAGCGGAACCCACCCGAGACTGAACTATGAACCAGTACCCGGCCTGGAAGTACTCACTGATCGCGTTTGTCATCGCGATCGGCGCGCTGTACGCGCTTCCAAACCTGTATGGCGAAGATCCGGCTCTGCAGATCACCTCCTCGAGAGGTTTTCAAATCCCTGTCGAGCTCTCTGCCGAAATCGATAACGCGCTGACCGACGCGCAGCTCGCCTACAAGAGCAGCGAACAGATCGGCAATAAGCTCCTGTACCGTTTCAGTAGCCCTGATGAACAGCTCCAGGCGGCGGACACGCTGCGTGAGGGCCTGGGTGACCAGTACGTGGTGGCGCTGAACCTGGCGCACGCGACACCCAACTGGCTGCGCGCCCTTGGCGGCAAACCCATGACCCTGGGCCTGGATCTGCAGGGTGGCGTGCACTTCCTGATGCAGGTCGATATGGAGACGGCCCGCAGCCAGCAGCTGGATCGCTTTGTCGATGACATTCGTTCCGCGCTGCGTGATGAGCGCATCCGCTACATCACGGTGCGGCGGGAGGGTAATGGGCTGCTCATGCTGTTGCGGTCCGCGGAAGACCGTGACCAGGCGATGAATATCCTGCGGCGGGATCAGAGCCTGCAAGGCCTGGATCTCGACGAGCTGCCGCCGACAGAGACCTTTGGTATCTCGGCGCGCGTTCAGGATCAGCAACTGATTGACCTGCAGCAAACCGCGCTCAAGCAGAACATCACCACGCTGCGCAACCGCGTCAACGAGCTGGGCGTGGCCGAGCCGGTGATCCAGCAGCAGGGCGCCGACCGCGTGGTCGTTCAGCTCCCCGGCGTGCAGGATACGGTGGAGGCCAAGAAAATCATCGGCGCCACCGCCACGCTGGAGTATCGCGCGGTCGACGAGCAAAACGATCCGTTCACAGCTGCCCAGACCGGTCGTATTCCGCCGGAGTCGCGGCTCTACACCGATCAGCAGGGTAACCCGATATTGCTGAAAAAGCGCCTGATTGTCTCTGGCGATCAGCTGATCGGCGCGTCGGGTGGATTTGATCAGCAGACCGGCTCTCCCAAGGTGGATGTGACGCTGGATGGCGTTGGCGCCAAGCGGATGCTGGACTTCACCCGCGACAACGTGGGCAACCGGATGGCGGTGGTCTATATCGAACAAAAGCCGGGCGGGCGAAAAGTGGAAGAAGTGATTTCCGTGGCGGTGGTCCGTGAGCCGTTTGGCAAGCGCTTCCAGACCACGGGTCTGGATTCCATTGGTGAGGCCACCCAGCTGGCGCTTCTGCTTCGCGCCGGTGCGCTGGCCGCGCCCATGGAGATCGTGGAAGAGCGCACCGTCGGCCCCAGCATGGGTCAGGACAACATCGATCAGGGCTTCAAGTCGGTGGTGATCGGATTCATCCTGGTCCTGATATTCATGGCTTTCTACTACCGCGTCTTCGGCCTGGTGGCCGATCTCGCGCTGTTCGTTAACCTGGTCCTGCTGGTGTCACTGCTGTCCATGCTGGGTGCGACACTGACCATGCCCGGTATTGCCGGCATCGTGCTGACCGTGGGTATGGCGGTGGACGCCAACGTGCTGATCTTCGAGCGAATCCGCGAGGAGATCAAAAACGGAAACACGCCGCAGGCGAGCATCCGGGCTGGATATGAGAAGGCCTTCTCGACCATCGCGGACGCCAATGTGACCACGCTGATCGCTGCGTTCGTGCTGTTCCTGTTCGGGACGGGTCCGATCAAGGGGTTTGCGGTGACCTTGTCGCTGGGTATCGTGACTTCGATGTTCACGGCCATCATGGGCACCCGCGCGGTTATCAACCTGATTTACGGGCGCCGTAAACGCGTCGCCAAACTCGCTATTTGAGGAATCGATATGAAATTTCTGAAACGGAATACCAATATTGATTTCATGGGCAAGCGCAACTTCGCGCTGGTCTTTTCACTGGTATTGATTGCAGCGGCGCTGGTGTCTCTGCCTGTGCGCAGCCTGAATTTCGGCCTCGATTTCACCGGCGGCACGCTCATCGAGGTCAGCTTCCCAACCGCGCCGGACATTTCCGATGTGCGCGGGCGACTGGCCGACGGCGGCATGGACGCGATGGTGCAGACTTTTGGCGCCGCCAACGATATCGTGGTGCGCATCCCTCCAGCGGAAGAGGAGGAGAGCAGCGCGGAGATCTCTACCCGGGTCCTCGAGGCCCTGGGACAAAGCACCGAGGGTGAAATCGACGTTCGCCGCGTGGAGTTCGTGGGGCCGCAGGTGGGAGAGGAGCTCACTGAGCAGGGTATCCTGGCGGTAATCTATGCCCTGATCGGCATCTTCATCTACGTCATGATGCGTTTCCAGTGGCGATTTTCCGTTGGCGCGGTGGCGGCGCTGGTACATGACGTGCTCATCACCATGGGCGCGCTCTCGCTGCTGCAGATCGAGTTTGACCTGACGGTGGTCGCGGCATTACTGGCTGTCATCGGTTACTCGCTGAACGATACCATTGTGCTTTTCGATCGCATTCGCGAGAACTTCCCTCGCCTGGGCAGCAAGCTGACACCGACCGAGGTGGTGAATACCTCCGTCAACCAGACACTGTCTCGCACATTGATGACCTCATTGACGACGCTGCTGGTGCTGATCGCCTTGTTCTATTTCGGTGGCGAGATCATCCATGGATTCGCGGCGACATTGATCATCGGCGTACTGATCGGTACCTATTCTTCCATCTACGTGGCGAGCACCTCGCTGCTGGCGCTGGGTGTCAGCAAGTACGACCTGATGGTGGTTGAAAAGGAAGGCGCTGACGCGGTGGCCAAGGCGCGGATGAATCAGCCTTAACGGGCGGATCGGTTTACTGACAGACTTTCGGGGCGCCTGGTGCGCCCCGTTTTTGTTGGGGGTGAGGAACCAGTCCCTCACTCCCGTATCTGCGTCCCCACTGCCTCCGGCGGCAATACCTCGCTGATGCCGGCGTCCAGGAGTCGCGCGATATCCTCGAATCCATAGCGAGGAGACCATCCGAGTACGTCCCGGGCAAGTGATGAGTCGTACACCCGGTCGATGCATTCGGGCAGGCTCCAGCCGCGTTCCTCGAACAAGGTAGACAGAGATGGACATCGTTGCCTGATGACAGCCGTGGCCTCTGTTTTCAGGGCGGCGCAGTCCTCGCGCTTGAATGGTGTTGCGCCTGAGAGGATGAACACCTGGCAGGGCGCACCCTCGACCCGTAACGCCAATCGGTGCCCCTGAGCGACATCGCGGGCATCGACGCCACGATGCAAGCGGTAACTAGCCATGACCGGCGCCGGTTCCGGGAAACAGCGCGACATACGCAGTGTGATGATCCTGAAATCTTCAGAGGCCTCTGATTCGAGGTAGTGCTCTGTTGCCAGCTTGGTCCGGTGGTAAATGGAACGGGGTTGCGGTTCTGTTTTCTCGTCCACCCAGACCGCCTGCTCGGGATGCCTGGAGGCATAGCCAAATAGCGCCGTGGTGCTGGTGTAGACCAACCTCTGGATGCCATTTTCGCGGGCCGCGCGAACCACGTTCCGGGCGCCCTCGATGTTGATGCGTTCAAAATCTTTGTCGCTTTCAAGGTCGACATGGGGGGCATGCAGGGCGGCGGTATGAATCACCGCGTCTGCGCCTTCGAATGCTTTGGTCAGAAATGCTCGATCGTTGATATTGCCGAGATGGGAGGTGGCCGAGGATGGATTCCGGTCGATGCCCACCATCTGGTGATCCCGGCAGAGATTGAAATGTATGGCCCGGCCGATGCGGCCCGAGGTTCCGGTGACGACGATCTTCATGCCCGGCCCATGACGTTGAGGCCGTTCATATTTATTCGCCCTTGAGGCTGGTCCAGCGCGGTTCGACGATCCGTCGCATGGGCGTCATCAGCTTGAACGGTGCGGCCAGGATCGAGTCCGATGCTTCGACCTTGTCGCTGCCCATGAAGTCGGTAACCACACCGCCCGCCTCGCGCACCAGCAGGGCGCCGGCTGCCACATCCCAGGGTTTGAGCCCAATCTCGAAAAAGCCGTCCACGCGGCCGGCCGCCACGTAGGCGAGATCCAGCGCCGCGGTGCCGGCCCGGCGAATGTCTTCAATCTCGTTCCACAGGCGCATCAGGATCTTGAGATACGCGGGCATGTGCTGACGCTGTCGGAAGGGAAAGGACGTGGCCAGGATGGCGTTCTCCAGGTTGTTGCGCTTGGAAACGCGAATACGCCGGTCATTCAGGAACGCGCCGCTGCCGCGGCTGGCGGTATAGGTCTCATCGCGCATGGGGTCGTAAATAACCGCGTGTTCCGTCCGTCCGTTCACCTGCTGGGCGATCGACACGGCAAAATGCGGGATACCGTGCAGGTAATTGCTGGTGCCGTCCAGCGGATCGATGATCCAGACCGTCTCGCTGTCGCCGGAGGCGCCGCTTTCTTCCGCCAGGAAGGCGTGATCGGGGTAGAAACGAGAGATTTCCCGTACAATTTCAGCCTCGCAGGCCTGGTCGACTTCGCTGACGTAGTCGTGGCGGGCTTTTTTTGCGACCGGGATGGAGTCCACGTGTTGCAGTTGCCGGCGCATGATTTCGCCGGCCTGGTGGGCTGCCTTGACCGCAACGTTAACGGCTGGATGGCTCATACCGAATTACCCATGGACGAGAAGGCGGCACAGGATACCAGAAGCGATGGCGATACGGCAGCCTGTCTGTCCAGAATTCGCATTGTTCTGATCAATACCACCCACCCGGGCAACATCGGCGCGGCCGCCCGGGCCATGAAAGTCATGGGCCTGTCACAGCTGCACCTGGTGACGCCCAAAGCCTTTCCGCATGCCGATGCCACCGCCCGGGCCTCGGGCGCGGACGATCTTCTGCAATACGCCCATGTGCATGCCTCACTCGATGAAGCCCTGGCCGGTTGTACGTTGGTCATGGGCACCAGCGCCCGCTTGCGCAGCCTGCCCATGCCCCAGATGGACGTGCGCAAGGCGGCTGAGGCAACGCTGGCGGAACCGGGTGAGGGCGACATCGCCGTGCTGTTTGGGCGCGAGGCCTATGGGCTGACCAACGAGGAGATGCAGCGCTGCCAGCAGTTGGTGCACATCGAAACCAACCCTGAATTCGGCTCGCTGAACATTGCCCAGGCGGTGCAGGTCGTTTGTTACGAACTGCGTATGGCGGCCCTGGGCGGCGGAGGGGTGGAACAGGCGCCGTCTGACTGGTCGCCGGTCGACGCGCGGCAGATGGAGCTGTTTTACCAGCATCTGGAACAGACCCTGTTGGATGTCCGTTTTCTCAATCCCGATCAGCCCAAGCGCCTGATGATGCGGCTGCGGCGCCTGTTTAACCGGGCGCGACCGGATCAAAACGAGATGAACATTCTGCGCGGCATTCTGGCGGCGGCTCAGAGGTCGGCGGGCGGAGATGCCCAAGATGAGTGAGCTGAGCGACCGCCTGCACAGCTGGATGGCGACGGGTCGATTTGAGCAGATCGACGGAGCAGAAATCTGGTACCGGGTCGAAGGGCAGGGCCCTTGGCTGGTTTGTGTGCATGGTTTTCCAACCAGCAGCCGTGACTGGATGTGGCTGCTGCCACTTCTGTCTGGCCATTTTCGAGTACTGATTTTTGACCTGCCCGGTTTCGGCTTGTCGGAGAAAAACCCCTCTCGGGACTACGCATTGCAGCGTCAGTGTGACGTGCTGGAGGCCCTGTGCCAGCGGCTGGATATCACGGAGGCCCACATCCTGGCGCATGACATGGGCAACAGCGTGGTTTCAGAGCTGCTGTACCGTGTTGAGCAGGATGAGACCCGCCTGATTCCACAGACGGTCAGCCTGCTGAATGGCGGCATCTACATGGATCTGCACCAGCCATTGCCCACCCAGCGTCTTTTGCGTCTGCCGGTATTGGGTGGCCTGACGGCAAGATTGAGCTCATACAAGGTATTTCGACACCAATACCCGCAGGTGTATGTAGATCCCGACACATTTGACGAGGATCACTACCGGGAACAGTGGCAGTTGATCCTGAACGGCGGCGGTCGCAAAACGCTGGCCAAGGTCGCTGGCTACATGAGGGAGCGGGTAAAGATGGGCGAGCGCTGGACCGGTCCGTTGGAGCGCATGGCGGCGCCCATGCAGCTCATTTGGGGTATGGAAGATCCCATCGCGCTGCCGGCCATTGCCGAGCGCCTGGTTGCAAAAAATCCGAACGCCGAGTGGGTAAAGCTGGAAGGTATCGGGCACTACCCGCAGTTGGAGTTTCCTGAGCGCACGGCGGCGGCCATTGTGCGGTTTGTCGAAGCTCGTGATCCGTGAATCATGATCCATGATTCGAAGTTCGAGAAGAAGAGGCGACGTCGCTTAGGTCAGCCTCTTGGCCCCTTCCGGGCCTCGTATAGTGCCCGCGGGCGATTCTCGGGAGGTGGAGGAAGAATTTGGTTGCGAGCGATGCCTTGATCTCAATCGGAATGTGTTTTTCCTACCGAAACTGAATCCAGTTTCCCATTTCGAATAATGTCCAGATCATGGACTTTCATGCTTTGGACAGCTTGCATGAGTTGTCAATTGACAACTCATACTGGTTGTCTCAAGCTATGGAGGTCTGGGTGGCAAGAAAGACTCACCCGAATAAAGACATTGAGCGGGCCATTCGCTTTGCCGAGTCACATGGATGGCGCGTCTCCGTTGGCGGTGGTCACGCCTGGGGCAAGCTCTATTGTCCAAAAGCTGACAGGAACTGCCGGGGTGGCAGGCACTGCATCAGCAGTATCGCTTCCACGCCAAGAAATTCAGGCGGGCACGCGCGACTGGTGCAAAGAATGGTCAGAAACTGCATCCACTGCCAGAAATTGAACGGATGAACACTTACGATTTCACACTGAACTTTGCCCTTGCGAGTAATCAGCAAGACCCTGCTGACTGGGTAGAGCCGCTTTATGGCGGTGGATGCTCAGACGCCCTGTTGGGGATTGGCAGGCTGGGGCAGCTTTCTCTGATGTTTGAGAGAAGAGCCAAGAGCGCACAACAGGCTGTGATCAGCGCGGTTGCTGATGTCTTAGCCATCGTTCCCGATGCCACGTTGCACTCGGCTGAGCCGGATCTGGTGGGGTTATCAGACGTCGCGAATCTTCTCGGATTCAGCCGTCAGTACATGCGAAAACTCATGGAACAAAATCCGGATTTTCCATTGCCGTTTCACCAGGGAAACCCCAGTCTCTGGCATCTCGCTGACCCATTGAACTGGCTAAAAACAAGCGGGAAAGCCGAGATTCCTGAAGCATCATTGCACGTCGCCGATGTGACC
>WTJD01000124.1 GCA_011524975.1 Lysobacterales bacterium | reverse complement strand
CAAGGGCGATGACCTGCCCGCGAAGTTCGTATACCCCTTCTTCCTGCTGCACATGGGCCTGTTCGGCCTGTCGGGCTTCCTCATGGCCTACGCCAGCAACGGCCCCGGACTCGGATTCCTGTACGCGCATGGCGGCCTGGCCATCCTGGTGTATCTGCTGTTCTATCTCACCATCTTCGGCCTCGACGAGGTCCGGTGGATGTTCATCAACGCCGCGCTTGGCCTGTTCGGCATCTATGCCCAGATCGGCTGGATACTGTCGTGGTTTGGAAAATCGGCCGATGATTACGCAGCCAGTCGACACGCAGTCCCCTTCCTGTATTACGTGCTTTACACCTTTCTGCTCTACCAGATGGTGCTGGACCTGGCGCACGCCCGGGACGACCCGGTGCGCCGCGGACGGGTGGAAACCGTCTACGTTCTGACCTCGCTGGCGGTCTACGGGCTCATTTTCTGGCGCCTCTGAGCGCTCAGGCCGTTACCGGCGAGCGCCGCTCCCCGCCGTGCGCAAACCTGTCGATCTGCTGGTGGGCCCTGCGCGCTACCGCGTCCAGCCACGCGGCGCCCACCGGCAGCGCCGCTTCGTCGATATCGAAAGACGGGCTGTGCAGCGGCACCGGCTCCCAATCCGCCTTACGTGCCCCAATACGGACAAAACATCCGGGGATGCGCTGCAGGTAGAAGGCAAAGTCCTCCGAGCCCATGCTGGGTAATTCGGCCTCGGCTACCTGCGCCTCACCCACGGTCTGCCGGGCAGTGTCTCGAGCCAGCTCGGTGGCCCTGCGCTCGTTGTAAACCGGCGGGTATCCCTCGTGGATCTCCACCTTCACCTGGGCGTTATGCAGCTCGCCGGCAGCACCGGCCATGCGCCGGATCCCATTGTGCAAGTGCTGGCGCACCGGCTCATAGTTGGTCCGTATGGAGCCGGCCATTTCCGCCGTCTCGGCGATGACGTTGCTCGCAGAGCCTGAATGCAGGCTGCCAACAGTAATGACCGCGGGGTGCAGCGGATTGGACTCTCGCGACACCAGTGTCTGCAGGGCCAGGGTCAGCATGCTGCTGATGACCACCGCGTCCACCGCCTCGTGCGGCCGCGCGCCGTGACCACCCTGGCCGCTGATGGAAATCCGGAACCCGTCGGACTGGGCGGTCACCGCCCCGCCCTTGACCATGATCTGGCCGGTTTCGTACTCATGGGTCACGTGTCCCGCGAAAATGGCGCGAACACCCTCGATGGCGCCGTCCGCGATCGCGGTGCGCGCACCACCGCCGCGTTCCTCTCCCGGCTGAAACACCAGCCTCACCGGCCCGGGCGGCGGGTTGGCCTGCAACAGCCTGGCCGCGCCCAGCAGCATCGCCATGTGCGCGCAATGGCCGCAGGCATGCATGACCCCGGGGTTGCGCGAGGCATATTCAGTCCCCGTGGTCTCCTCACCGGGCAGCGCGTCCATGTCCGCTCTCAGGGCAATAAAGGGGCCGGAGGCATCGGTGCCGTCAATATCGGCGATCACGGCATGACCCACGCCCGCGTAGCGGTAATGGATGCCCAACGCGTCGAGTTCGCGCATGATGCGCGCTGCTGTTTCCTTCTCCTGGAAGGAGAGCTCAGGATGACGGTGAAACCATCGCCTGAGCTTGGACAGCTGCGCCTGGAACGCCGGCGATCCCGCCAGGGCGCCCAGACGGCCTGTGTCTTGCAATTCCTTCATCTGGTTCATTGTTCAATCTCCCATCATTCATAGCTCCTTGTGTCCTGTGCGTATTGCCAGCGCTGCCTCAGGCGGCCTCCCTGTCATCGGCCAGCGAATGAAGCCGGCGTGGAACGATTCGATAGGCACGCTCTTTCGCCTCATCAAAACTTTTCCCCAGCGCCAGAAAGTCCAGGTGCCCAATGGGCAGGCCGGAAGCCGTTAGCAGGATCAGCCAGCCGGTTCCGCTGGCGGCATCGTACAGTTCGGGTTCGAAAGCCCGCGCGATCTCAGCGAAGCGCATGCACGCCAGTTCCGGGGCCACATAGTGGTGGGTCGCGTAAACCGGCCGTCCATCCCGCCCAAACAAGCGGTCGACCAGGTGCATGGGGCCCGAGGTGCCGCCCCAGCGGCCGTTGCACTCGATGAACTCAATCCGGCTGCTGGCCATGGCGTCACCGGTCAACAGCAGGTCAAAGGAGCATCGGCCCACGTAGCCCAGCTGCTGCAGCAGCCGGGCCAGCAATACGCTGGGCCGCACCAGGCGGCGCCGCAGTACGGGCGCCAAACGGGCCGGCATACTGCCCAGGAATTCGCCCCTGCCTGCCGCCAACACCTGTTCAAACAGGCCGTCCACCTGCACCGGCAGGCCGGATTCCAGAGGTGGAATCCATAGCTGCACGGAAGGCGAGCCCAGCACCTTGTCTTCCCAGCAACTGACCTGCAGGGGGCTGGATCCATCCCAATGCAGCGGCTCCAGGCGCCGGCGCAGATATTCCCTGAGCTGACGCCCGCCGCCCTGGCCCAGCTCTGCGGCGTCGAATACGAGGTTACCCTTGCCGCCGGCGGAATTCGGTACTTTCACCACCAGCGCCTTGC
>WTJD01000049.1 GCA_011524975.1 Lysobacterales bacterium | reverse complement strand
ATCGATTACAAAACCGGCAAGGTGACGCCCTCGGGCTGGTTTACCGAACGTCCGGATGATCCGCAGCTGCCCATCTACACCCGGGCCGATTTTGACCAGCCGGTGGCCGGGGTGGCCTTTGCCGTGGTCAAGGCCGACGAGATGCGTTTCAGCGGCGTGGTGGCGGAAGACGGCCTGCTGCCCGGCCTGCCGGTGCGCGGCAAGAGCGAGGCAGCCATGGCCACCGAGACCTGGCCTGACGTGCTGGGCGAATGGTCGGCGGTTTGCCAGGGCCTGGCCAATGACTTCATCGCCGGCCACGCGGCGGTGCACCCCAAGCAAGGCTTGAAGACCTGTGACAACAGCTATTGCGACCTGGCGCCACTGTGCCGCATTCACACCGCCGTCGAAGCCGAGCCCGCAGAGGATGAGCCCGCGGAGAATGAGCCCGCGGAGGATGAGCAATGAGCTTCAGTTCTGCTGAATACCGGCTGCCGGCAGATGCCGATGCCCGCCGTCAGGCACTGGATGTGGGGCAGTCTTTTATCGTGCAGGCGCCGGCGGGCTCTGGAAAAACGGGCTTGCTCACCCAGCGCTACCTGGCCTTGCTGGCCGGGGTAGAGCACCCCGAGGAGATTGTCGCCATCACCTTTACCCGCAAGGCGGCGGCCGAGATGCGCCAGCGCATCCTGGATGCCCTGCGCGCGGCCGAGGGGCCCGAGCCGGATGATGATTATCAGCGCCAGACCTGGCAGCTGGCCCGCGCCGCGCTGGCGCAAGACGGCCAGCAGGCCTGGGCCGTGCTGGACAACCCGCAGCGGCTGCGCATCCGCACCATCGATTCGCTTTGCCAGTTCATCGGCCGCCAGCTGCCGGTGCTGTCCGGCCTGGGCGAGCCGCCCGGCGTGGTGGACGACGCCCGCTTCCTGTATCGCGCTGCGGCCGAGCAGGCCATGGACGAGCTGGAACACGGCGGGGAGATGGCCGCGGCCCTGGCCACCCTGCTGGGGGCGCTGGACAACCAGGTCGACCGCCTGGCCGGGCTGATGGCCAACATGCTGGCGCACCGCGACCAGTGGCTGGAGCACGTACTGGACCACGGCAGCCGCCAAGACACCGAGCAGGTGCTGGCCAGGGTGGTTCAGCGCTACCTCGTGGGGTTGGAGGCGTGCTTCGATGAGGCCCTGGCTGAACGGTTGTTGCCTTTGATGCGTTTCGCGGCCTCCAACCTGGATGCAGATCACCCGCTGGCGGTACTCCGTGACCGGACCGCCATGCCCGGCGGTCATGCGGCCAGCCTGCCGGCCTGGCAGGCGCTGGCGGATGTGTTTCTCACGCAAAAGGGCACCTGGCGCAAGAACGTGACCAAGACCCAGGGCTTTCCCGCGGGCAAGGCCTCGCCCGAGGCGGAGATGAAGGCCCAGGTCACGGCGATTTTGCGAGAGTGGTCCGAAGACGAGGCCTTGCGGTGTCAGCTGGCGGGGCTGGCCAGCCTGCCCAACGCCAGGTATTCCGATGAGGAGTGGGCCGTGATCCAGGCCTTGTTCACGGTATTGAAGCACGCGGTGGGTCACCTGCGGCTGGTCTTTGCCGAGCAGGGCCAGGTGGATTTCACCGAGCTTTCCCTGCGCGCCATTGAGGCGCTGGGCGATGAACTCGAGCCCACCGAGCGCGCCTTGCAGCTGGATTACCGCCTGAAACACCTGCTGGTGGATGAGTTCCAGGACACCTCCCAAACTCAGAACAGGTTGTTTCGTCGGCTGACGGCCGGATGGGCGCCCGATGATGGCCGCACGCTGTTCCTGGTGGGCGACCCGATGCAGTCTATCTACCGCTTTCGCGAGGCCGAGGTGGGTTTGTTCCTGGAGGCCTGGCGCCAGGGGCTGGGCGATATTCCCCTGCAGCCGCTGCAGCTCACGGTCAACTTCCGCTCAGAACAAGGCGTGATCGACTGGGTGAATGACGCCTTTCCGGGGGTGATGCCCGCGCGCGATGACCCTGAGCGCGGCGCGGTGCGCTATGCCGCTTCACAGGCCTACAGGGCACCCGGGCTGGATCCCGCCGTGCGCGTGCACCCGTTTATGGGCTGTGATGACGAGGCCGAGGCCCGGCTCATGCTGCAGCTGATTGAAGAGGCCCGACAGCGCGGCGGCACCACCGCGGTACTGGCGCGCAGCAAGGCGCACCTGGCAGGCCTGGTAGAGCAGCTGCGCTCAAGCGGCCTGCGCTTCCAGGCGGTGGAGATCGGCGCGCTGCAGCACAGCCCTGTGGTGATGGACCTGGTCACGCTCACCCGCGCGCTGATCCACCTGGGCGACCGGGTCGCCTGGCTGGCCTTGCTCTACGGGCCCTATTGCGGGCTGTCGCTGGCCGATCTCATGGCCCTGACCGGCGATGATTCGGCAGCGCATGACCGGGCTTTGCTGGATCTGCTGTGCGATGAGCTGCGGGCTGCCAAGCTCAGTGAAGACGGACAGGCCCGCTTACGGCGGGTGCTGCCGGTGCTGCATACCGTGCTGGCCGAACGCGGGCGGCGGCCCCTGCACGAGTGGGTAGAGGGCGCCTGGCTGGCGCTGGGCGGGCCGCTG
>WTJD01000125.1 GCA_011524975.1 Lysobacterales bacterium | reverse complement strand
GATATGGACTCCAACTCGATATTGCGGGCCAGCTCACGGACAGGCCCTTTGAGATCTAAGCGCGCGAGCAGTGAGTGCCAGTCAGCGCCGGAAGCCGGCACACCGGCTTCGCCTTCGCCGGCCACCGGTTTTGCCGGCGTGGGAGAGACCGCTGGCACGGGATTCGGGCCGTTTTCCTCCGCGGATTGTCGAGGCGAGGCCTCCACCGCGGGGGGCGCGACATCAGTGGCATCGGCACGCTGTGCAGCGTTACTCGCCGCGGTTTTTCCTCCACCCGTGGCGCCGGTTTCACCGCCGGCCGCTGTCCCTGGCCTGAACGCCATCATGCGCAACAATGACATTTCGAGCCCGGTTCTGGGGTCAGGGGCAAGTGACAGGTCTCTCGCGCCCTGTATGGCGATTTGGTAGAACAGCTGCGCATCTTCAGCGCCTACCTTGCGCGCCAGCGTCTCGATGGATGACCAGTCTGACCGCTCTTCGTCACGGTAGTCCGGCGCCAGGTGCAATAAGCCGATGCGATGCAGTATCTCAGCCATGCCCAGCAGCACGGATTCCAGGTCGCGGGCCTGCGCAGACAGCTCTTCCACGATCGCCAGCAGACCAGCCCCCTCTCCATCGGCCACAGCCTCGATCAAGGCGGAGAGATGGGCAAAATCAACACTGCCCAGCATCTGCGCTACTTCGTCCTCCTTCAAGCGCCCACCACCGTAGGCAATGGCCTGGTCCAGCAGGCTCAGTCCATCGCGCATGCTGCCGTCCGCCGCGCGGGCGATTCGCTCTATGGCGGCAGGCTCAGAGCCGATCGACTCCGCCTCCAACAACTGCTCGAGATAGCCGGCAATCTGGTCGGGCAGCAATCGCCTCAGGTTGAACCGCAGACATCGGGACAAAATCGTGATCGGGATTTTGTCCGCATCGGTGGTCGCCAGGACGAACTTCACGTGCGGGGGCGGCTCTTCCAGAGTCTTGAGCAAGCCGTTAAACGCGTTACGCGAAAGCATGTGCACTTCGTCGATGATGTAAACCTTGTAACGGCCGCGCGTGGGCGCGTACTGGGCGTTATCAATCAGGTCACGGATATCATCCACGCCCGTTTTTGAAGCGGCGTCGATTTCTAACATGTCGACAAACCGGCCATCATCGATGTCATTGCAGCTGCCGCATTCACCACAGGGTTCGGAAGACACCCCCGTCTCGCAGTTGAGGCTCTTGGCCAGAATTCGGGCCAGCGTGGTTTTGCCAACGCCCCGCGTTCCGGTCAGCAGAAAAGCATGATGGACCCGATCGTTGTCGAGCCCGTTCACCAGGGCCTGTTTGACCGCTTCCTGACCAACGACCTGCTTGAAATTTTTTGGGCGCCACTTACGCGCCAGAACCTGGTAACTCATCGAGGCTGGATCTTGAATACCGAGTAGAAAAAATCACTATACCAGAAGGTGGGTGGCAACCCCTGCCAGCCGGTTCCCGGCACCCGAGTCCGCTGCTGCCGCTGCTCCCTTCCGGGCCTGACGGGGTTCACAACGTATCGCTGCGGGGCGACCGACAGGGGCCACCATTGACCCCGGGAAACCTGATCGGCGACCTGGGGGACGGGCATTGTGCCGCATGCATCGAGGCCATTCAAGCCGTCATTGGGCCGCTGAAATTTCACCGGTGACCGAGATGTGCAGCACCGGCGGCAATTGTCTGAAATCGCTGTCGGAAACCTGGATAACCGGAATACTTGCGATCCCGATTTCCCGGGCCACCAGCGCTGCCAGCGCGAGTATTTCATCGGCATGCCTGAGAACGATACCCAGCGGCCCACAGCCCTGGTCCAGCAACTCCAGCAGCACAGAACTACCCGAACTGGAGCCGATGGACCGCTCAAGCGCAATGATCTGCCCCGCCAGGAACTGATGCTGCTGCGGATGCCGGGTGGCGATGACCCGGCCGGTGTCTGCATCAACCCCACCCCAGAAACTCAGCGGCTTCTCCAGGCGCAAGAGGGGGCCCTCTGCCTCACCCGCCACCAGAACCCGTCCCTTCACGCCCCAGGCTCCGAATGACGCCGCGCACGCAGAACACGGCCAGCGACGGCGCTTTCCACGCAATCCGCCAGACTTCCAAAAACCACGTCATGCCGGATCAGGCTGGGGCTGTAGTGCGCGAACTTACCCGAATTCGTCATGAGCACACCACCGCTGCCCGGAATGACGGCGGTGACAACAACACAGGTGTCCAGAATAAGCTCAACCCCGATTTGCTCAAGACGCTTCACTCCGCCCATCCGATCGAGCGCACTCAGAACATGTCGCCCGGTACAGGCATAGAAAGGGATCCTGGATCGGCGATCGCCGAAAAGGCGAATCAGTTGGGTGAATTCATCCAGCGAAAAATGAGGACTGCCCACAGCCACAACATCAACCCGGTCACCGCGCGCGGTGCTCATGCGGTCACGTTGGGTGTCGAACCGTTCCTGGGTCAGGGTCAGCACACGCGCCGGCGCATTTCCGCCCAGGGCCGTTTTAACGTCAGGCGCCTCAGGGGTTACACCCGCGATATGAAACAAGGCGACCGATCCGGTCGATGCAGCGG
>WTJD01000131.1 GCA_011524975.1 Lysobacterales bacterium | reverse complement strand
GATGTGTATAAGAGACAGGGCTCAGGGTGGGCTCAGGGCGGACTTCTATCTTCGGCATTGGCGCGAACCGCGCCAACTCGCGGGCAATATCAGAGGGATGGCAGTATTTTTTCGGCGGGCACCCACGGCCATGGGCAGGTTCGCGCTGCCAGGTGGCCTTCTGGTGATATCACCGTCAATTTGGCGTCTGCGCCTGAGTGTTCCACGGGCACATTGGCGAAACCGATGTTCTTTTTGAGTCGTGGTGAAAACACGCAGCGGGTGATACGACCCACCCTCTGACCGTTTGCGTTTACGGGCCAGGGTTCTTCGTTCCCGACGATGGGGTCGCCGTCAATCTCGACCCCGACGAGCCTGCGCGCTGGCCCATCAGCGGCGACACGTTGCAGTGCCTCCTGGCCCAGGAATCCGCCGGGTTTGTCCAGGTTCACCAACCGTTCCAGCCCAAGCACGTAGGGGTTATCGTTGCGGTCGATATCGGAAACGTAGGACAGCAGACCGCCCTCGATGCTGCGGATGGTGTTCGGCGCAATGGGCGCGATATCATGCCGCGCGCCTGCTTCCATGACGCGATTCCAGAGCGCTGCGCCCCGCGTGCTGTCACGCAGATAGAGTTCATAGCCGAGTTCCCCGCTCCAGCCGGTGCGCGACACCACCAGGGGAATACCCTCCAGTTCCGTTTCATACATGCCGTAATAGGGAAGATCCAATGCCGCCTGGCCGAATAAGTCAAAGGCGACGTGAGGCGACTTGGGGCCCTGCAGTTGCAGGGGCGAAACGTCGGGGTCACGGATTTCGACCTTCCAGCCCTCGCCCGCGGCAACGCCAAGGGCCCACAGCAGAACGTCACCATCGCCCGGCGAAAGCCAGATCCGGTCATTCGAAAGCCAGAGAAGCACCGCGTCATTGACGATGCCGCCGTCCGTATCGGTCAGGACCACGTACCAGCATTTTCCGGGCTGGCACTGGGAAACATCACGCGGGGTGAGGCGCTGTACCAGTTTCAACGCGTCCGGCCCCGCAATCTCTACCTGGCGCTGACAGGCGACATCCCACAAGGTAACGCCATTGACCAGTTTCCAGTATTCGTCCACGGGGTCGGTATACAGCGTAGGCAGGTAGGTGTGGTTGTACACGGTAAAGGCCCTGGCGCCCGCCTGGCGCGTGCATTCGAAAAAGGGTGACTTGTACACACGAGGACCGAATGTGATCAGAGGACGCGTCATGGCTTGTACCTGATGATTTCCGCACCGATGATTCGAGGCTGTCATTCTAGTGCCAGAGTTGGCATGCGAAAAGCATCTGAAAGCCCTGGGTGCCGCCCAGGTGCGAACGGGTTGCCTGATGTTGGTACTATGGCGCCACGTTTCCCTGTCGTCCTGCCGCAGCGCCGGACGCTCAATCAAGTGCCCGGGTGAATCAACCCGGTTGGGTGAGTAGTTAGGACAAGATCAATGCGAGCAGCCTGGTACGACCAGTTCGGAGAGGCCCCGGAGGTCCTCAGGGTAGGGGAGTTGCCGGACCCTGAGCCCGGGCCGCATCAGGTTGTCGTGGCGCTGCATACCAGTGCCGTCAACCCTTCAGATGTTCGAAAACGCGCGGGTGCCTTTCCGGATTTGCTGGATCATGGTCCCATCATTCCGCATTCTGACGGCGCCGGTGTGATCGAAGCGGTGGGTGAGGACGTCCATCCAGGGCGTATTGGCGAGCGTGTGTGGGTCTACCAGGCTCAACATGTCCGCCGCGCCGGCACCGCCGCCAGCCGGGTAGCCATTGATGCGGGCCGAGCGGTCAGCCTGCCGGAATCCGTCGATTACGCCACCGCCGCCTGCCTGGGGATACCTGCCATGACCGCGCACCGTTGCGTGTTTTCCGATGGGCCGGTGGTCGGCCAATCGATACTGGTCACCGGGGGCGCGGGCCGGGTGGGGCACCTGGCCATTCAATGGGCGTCTCAATCCGGCGCGCGCGTGATCGCCACCGCCAGCAATGCGGAGGATGCTGAAGCCTGCCGGGAAGCGGGAGCGATGGCCGTGGTCAATCACCGGGAGGCCGGTTGGGCCGAGCGGGTGGTGGAGGCCAACGGTTCGAAGAAGGTCGATCGCGTGGTCGAAGTCGAATTCGGTGAGAACTTTGCCGAGACCATCGAGACGCTGTGCGTCGGCGGTGTACTGGCGGCCTATGGTTCCTGGCATCGGCCCGTGCTCGAATTGCCCTTCTACCGCATGATGTACCTAGATCTGTTGCTTCGCGCGGTGATCGTTTACGACATGCCTGAGTCGGCAAAAACACAAGCCATGCATGACATCGATATGGCCCTGAATGCCGGCTGGCTGCGGCCCCGGATTGGGCGCAGGCTGCCGCTGGCAGAGGTCGCCGAAGCGCACCAGGCGGTGGACCGGGCCATCGAGGACCGAAGCGAGCAGCTGGCTGAGCTCGAGCGCCTCGTCGCCCGCCAACGCGCTCACGCCGAACGACGGGTCAGCGAGACGATCGAGGCCGCCGAGGAACGAGCCCGCGCCGCTGCGAAGCGCGAGTCCGAGCTCCAGGCCCGTATCGACCGACTCGAACGCGAGCTCGGCGATCGCCG
>WTJD01000185.1 GCA_011524975.1 Lysobacterales bacterium | reverse complement strand
CCCTGCAGCGCGCAGATCATATCTTTATCCAGGAGCTGATGGACGAAGGTCTGTATGACCAGGTTTCACAGGCTTTCGCCGTATTTCTGCCCGTCAAATCTGTCGGCGTGGTGGGTGATGGGCGCCGTTACGAGTGGGTAGTCGCATTACGCGCCGTGGAAACCGTGGATTTTATGACCGCGCGTTGGGCGCGTCTGCCGCATGAGTTTCTTGAAAAAGTATCTTTACGTATTATCAATGAGATAGACGGTATATCTCGTGTGGTTTATGACATATCGGGTAAGCCGCCGGCGACCATTGAGTGGGAGTAGTTGCCTCGATTAAGGCCGCCTGATACAGCGCTCGGGCGTCAGGTTGGGGTCTCTCAGGCGGACCTGTTCGGGGTCGCCCTTGACCGCGACGGCCAGCATGGATGTGGGCGTTAATTCGCCGGCCAGCATGCCCTCGTGGTCTCTTTCGTGGAGGCGGTCAATAAACGCTCTATCCCAATCCGCTTCCGCGTCAAAATTGTGCCCAAACCCACGGTCGATGAAGGGAAACACGATGTTTCCATAGGGAAAAAACAGTTCGAAACCGAATCGCTCGTTTAACAGGGGTAATATGTCCTGCGCCCGGATGCCTTCAAACCCCGACTGAGAGCAGTCGTGATTGATAAACTTCGGCTCCATTCTCTGCATCAGTTGATTGTATCGGTAGGATTCAGGCAGTTCCTCCCAAAAGGGCTGCATGGCATCCAGGGCCTCAGGCCAGCGCATATGGCCATTGCGCCCGATCATGTCGGATATCAGGAAAGCACCGTCCGGAGCCAGGGCCTTGTACGCTGCGTCGAACAGGTGCTCGAGATCGAGCACGTGATGCAGTGACTGGTTGGCGATCACCACGTCGTAGCAACCGTCATCGGCCTGCCAGCGATTGAAATCGTTCTCAACCAATCCGATCTGGTCCGGCACGCCCAGTCTTAACGCATGTTGTCGCCCCCGTTCGAGCATGTCGGGGTTGATGTCAAGGCAGTCGATTCGGAAGTGGGTGAGGCCCAGATTCACCAGTTCAGATGCGATATTCGACTCAAGGTCGCAATTTCCCGCGCCAATGCTGATGATCCGGAAAAAGTGTTCAGGTTGACGCTCAAGGCGCAACCGCAGCTGTTGCAAGAAGAAGTCGTCAGGGCTGGCAAACCCCCAGGCCTGAAACTCCGGTGCCAGGTACTTGTTGGACCAGTAATGAAATATCTCCGGAAGTTCATGCACATTCTCGCAATTCGCGTAAAACGCCTGTTCGTTCTGAACGCGGCGTGCATAATCATCGCTCGCTGAGCCCGCCGCGCCCGGCTGTGCTTCAGGCGCATGGAAGCGGGTTTTCTTCCGGAGCTTCTTGATAAAATCGAACATGCGGCGCGTTTGAAGGGAAAACGCGATTATAGCGACTTAGCACGGTGGCTCACAGACATGGAAATTCGTTTTTGAAGCAGACCAAGACACAAGATGTGGCCTTCATGCGGCTCGCGCTGGACATGGCGGAGCGAGCGGAAACAGAGGGTGAGGTTCCCGTGGGTGCCGTGCTGGTCAGGGATGGGGAGGTCATTGGTCGTGGCTGGAACCGTAACATCGGCCTGGGCGATCCTTCAGCGCACGCGGAGATCATGGCGCTGCGGGAAGCGGGAGAGCGGGTGTCCAATCACCGGCTGTTGAAATGTACGCTCTACGTCACGCTGGAGCCTTGTGTCATGTGTGTGGGTGCCTGCATTCACGCACGGCTGGGTGCCGTGGTTTTTGGAGCGCCTGATCCCAAGACGGGCGCACTGGGCGGTCAAATCGACCTGCAGGATGCAGCCAGACACAATCATCGCTTCGAGGCGAGGGGCGGGGTGTTGGCCGATGAGTGCTCGGCGCTGTTGAAGTCGTTTTTCAGAGCCCGTCGGGCCGGTCAATGAAATTGCGCTTTCAGTCGATCCTGAACAGCACTTTGAACACGACCGAGGACAGCAGGAAGGTCAGGAAGAAAGTAAACATCCATCCCCTGATCCAGTCTGGCCCAATGGCCAGGAAGACTTGCGGCTTAAGCCCGATTTCGATGGCATCAATGGGGCTGTCTTCCGGCAAATAACCGATGGGGTTGGCCATCAGCAGGTTCCACCAACGTTCCTTGTGAATGATGGGAATGGGCTCGGAGGTGGGCAGTTCAAGGAGAAGCTTTCCGGACTGGCTCATCCTGAGCGTTTCTCCGTGGGCTGGCCAAATGACGTTCCACCCCTCGCGGGTGACAACCGCGTGGTCTCCCGGCTGCCAGACGATGTCGCTGGGCGTACGCTGCTCCCCGGGCACGGTAATCGCGATGCGAGAGCCGGGCACGGCAGCCTCGTGGCCGAAATGGCCGGCCACCCAGACCAGCAGAAAAAGAACGGGGATGGTGGCCAGCAGGGCGGGCCCCAGGGATAGCGCCAGCTGCCTCATGCCCAGCCCCAGCGTATGCCGGATGAGCGGAAAAAGATCCCTCATCTCGCCATCGAATTCAGAAATTTCTTTTTGTTGGAACTTCTGTTCGGCTTTTAAGGCCTGGATCTTGTCCTGATTGGACAATCTCCGGTAAACCATCATGGTCAGCCATCCCGCGAGCACCCCCCATAGACCCAGCCTGACAACGGCTGGAAGCGCCATTGCGAGAAAGTGGTCAATCAGCCCAAAAAGGGGTCCGGGCAGGTCAAAGAGGCCCATTGATCATTGCTCTGAAACAGACAAGCTACTCGCTGGACTCGGGTTCGGTAGTGGCGGCAGCGGCCTTACGGCGCTTCATCATTTTTCGGATGGGCCAGAACAGGATGGCTCCAATGGCAATGATGATCGTCCCGAGTATGCCGAGCAATGAGCCCAATACGCTGATACCGGCGCCGGGCCCTATGTAGGCCAGTACCGGCACAGGCAGTAGCAATAGTAGAAATATGCCTAATAAATTCAACATGATGTGTGGAGTTATGCGGATGATGAGCGTGATTATATCCTGATTCCAATGGCTGCCCCAGCGTTTTCAGGCTGCGCGCTAGGCTTGCCTGAGTGAATCCGTGATCGGCGCACATATCCTGTGGATGTTTTCCTGGTCTTGTTCGGACAGATCAGATGAGTAATAAGCGGGGCGTGTGAGGTGTCGGCAATAGTAAGCACGCGCCTGGGCGAAAGTTTCAGGGTTGAGTTCACAGTGCTGAAGTATCTCGTCGATCGCAGGTCCGGATTCATCACACAACCGCTCGTAAGCCATGAAACGGCATGCGGAGGACAGAACGGGATCGCGGTCAGCCTGCTGCAGCAAAAAGCGGTAGGTTTCCGCCCAGTAGCTTGCCCAGCCCTGCACTTCGTCACCCTCACTCCAGAAGCGTTCGATCTCTTTCCAGGCCGCGTCGTCGCCAAAATGGACCGCTTTTCGATGGGGTCCAAATTCAAAATGCCCGGAAAGAGCGAGATGCCTTCCCACCCGGGCATCCTGGTTGTGCTGCTCCTGAAAAAATCGATGTTGTTTAAGCAATGAGGCAATGTGATCGACCGGGTTGCGATAAGGAATGACGATTTTCAGATCGGGAAACAGCTTTGCCAGGTAGGCGAGTCGCAGCACGTTGTAATTGCCTTTGGCCAGGTATCTGCTCGCCTCGCGTATGGTGAGGAGTTTGCGAATATGGTCACGATAGAAGGTCTCAAAGGCCGGGTTATCCATCCTCGCGTCCAGCGTGTTGTCGCGGCCGGATTGGTGACATTGGGGAAAAAAGTGCATCCACAGTACTTCCTCCACCGCTTCCGGGCTGTCCTGGCTGACCAGGATGCGATCCTGGTGCGCGCGCTCCTCAAGCCTGGGTGTCTCTCGTCGGGTTTTCTGCAATAGATAATTGCGCCAGTAAGGTGTCCATACATTGGGAAAATCACTGTATCGGTGGCTGGTGACTTCCTCGTGACTATTGAGTAACTCGGTGAGGATGGTGGTCCCGGATCGCGCCAGGCTGGCTACGAAAATGGGGCGCTCCACGCGCACCTCGTCAATCTCGTCCCGAACCGAGCCCGTTTCGAGGTCACCCAGAGTTTTCCAGAGGCCCCGGGTGGCGGCGAACAACCTTGCTTGCAGGTGAAGGCCGCCAGGGACCTTGATGTTCTTGCCCGGCATCAGCTGGATAACCTAGTGGGCCGACCAGTGTTCCTGGGCGTAGCGGGCGATATCCGCAATGGCTTCCAGTGGTTGATCCGGCTGAAAGGATGTAAAGAGCACACCAGGCACTGCCGATGGCAGCATGCAGTGGTCACCGCTCCACTTGCGGTTATTGTCTTCCACCAATGAAGAGGGCGCGCCGCCCAGCGTGGTTTGCCACGAGGCGCGGTAGCCGGGCAGGTATCCGACCACCAGGTCAGGCGCGTCCTGGTTGGCGTTGCCGGGATAAATGACGTCTCCATCGAAAACCTCGGCCACGATTTGCGCACCGTCGTCTGGATCCTGCAAACCCGGCAGAGTCAACATGATGCGCTGTTTGATTTTTTCGGCCTCGGCTTGGCCCACGATGCCTTGTCCCTCGCGGCCTGCGCGATTGATAAAGATACTGTTGAGGCCTACGGCGTAAGCCTGGGTCTTGGACCAGTCGATTTGGGCAAAGCCCACTGATGAAGATTGTGCTCCCGGTTGGAGTGCCAGCAGCCCCTGATCGACCAGCCATCGGTTGAGATGAACAGCGCGGCGAAACGGCGCAAAACCATGATCGCTCAGCACGATCAACCGGTCATTCGGCCCCATGCGTTGCATGGTTTCACCGAGTATGCGATCCGCTTCCCGGTAGATCCAGTGAATGGCTCCTCGTGCTGCCTCACCGGTTTCCGGGTACAGGGGATGCTGTGGGTCGATACCCCGGTAGAACATGTGGGAAACGCGGTCTGTCTGCACGAATACACCAACGACCACATCGGAATCCTGTTGATCCAGAGCGCTGTAGAACATGGCCTCCCGTTCTGAGAGGATGGTTTTGATCATGTCCAGGTAGGCCTCGTCGGAGAGATGACCTTCATTCAGAGACCAGGTTTCCTCGGGCATGCCGATGGTGTGATAAAGCCCGATTTCCTCTGCCAGCTTTTCTGCATAGTCAGGGGGTGACGATAGCGGTACTACCGGCGCTCTGGGGTCAATATGAATCGGGGAAACATACAACTGCACGCGCGGATAGCTGCTCACCAGGTTCAGCCGAACGATACCGCCAACGGAGGCGAAACCGAGAAATTCGAAGCGGACATCGACCCAGTTGGACCACTGACCTTCTTTCAATGTCAGCTCGGATTCCCCAAGCCGGATCGCAACGCTGTCGCCATCAGGCCTGAGTTCCAGGGGAACGTTGAGCGCTGGGGCATCCGGGTCTAAAGGATGGGCAGGCCCTTCCAGTGTCGTGGTGATCAGGCCTTCCCGGTCCGGCCTGATGCGCACGGTTCGCGTGCTTGAAGACGACGCGGCCATGGTCGGGCGCGTGGTGTAGAACGTATAGGTGCCCTGGCTGCCGAGCAGGTCCGGCACGCCCATGCCGGACATCATCCTGTGAATCGGATCCGGGGGAAAGGTCACCGGAACACGCAAGACCGTGCTGTCACCACCTTCCGCCTCGACCTGGGTCCAGAACGGCGCACCCTGTCGTCGATTGATGATCTGGCCGTCTTCCAGCGGCAGGTGCAGGCCAAAAAGCTCCAGCACCGATTCCGGGGGGATGTTCTCCGAAATCGAGAATGCCGGGGCGTAAGTGGCGGGATCACGGCGCAGGAAGTCGTAAATGCCGTGCGTACCAGGGCCATTGCCGGTCGCAAAATCCGACCAGGCCACCGGGGACTGGGGTGGGTTGCTGGTTTTAAGGGGCGCGAAGGTGCCGCTCGCGGCAAGTCGACTGAAGTTGGGCAAGCTGCCGTCATCCATCCACCTCTGGGCGAGGTTGGGGTCCATGCCATCAAAGCCGAGGATGATCAGCCGTTGCTCTACTGTGCGGTCGGGCTCGCCGCATGCGGTCAGCAGCGTGAGTGCCAACAGCAGCGCCAGTCGTATCGTTTTCACGGACCAGGTCCGAAGCTGGGCTCCGTAATATAGAGAAACGGATGGAGATTTGTTGGTTTCATTGAATGTAGCCCAGCGATTTAAGTTGCTCGATCTGTTCGTCGTTGAGTAATTGTTGAGGTGTTTTTCCATTACTGGAATCGACAATGACACGGCAGGGTTCACCCATAACGATCGATTGCAGTTCATTGAACAGGTCGCCGGCGACATCCGGCCAGTCCAGGACGACATCCGTTTTCTCGCCCGGGTCCGTGTTCAGGTCAAACAGGGACTCCTTAAATTCCGGGGTGCATAACTGCATCAATTTGCGCCCCGATTGTTCGATCATGATCTCGTATCTTTTCGCATTGGTCATTCCAGTGACCACACGGTAACGCTCGGGATTTGTCGCATTGATCTGGTCGATACCGTCCAGCACCGCGGGCGGCTCGACACCTGCCAGTGCTGACAAGGTGGGGAGCAGGTCGATATTGAGATAGGGTGCTTCTGTTCTAACGCCTTGTTGAAGATCAGGGTGATGGATCATCATGGGGATTCTTACGACTTCCTCAAACATGGAGTTGTGTTGCAATTGCCCGTGGTCCATGAACTCCTCGCCGTGGTCCGCGGTCAGCACGATGATGGTGTTTTCGCGTAAGCCGAGCTGGTCCAGTTGTTCCATCAGGCGCCGGAACAGATCATCTGCATAGAACATTTCGCCGTCATATAAATCTCTCACTCGCTTCAGTTCGGCTTCATTATGTACTTCGTAAATGCCGCCGGTGGATTGCGCGAAACGGCCTTCCTCCTGGAAAGGCGCAAGATGATCACTCAGCTCGCGATACTCATAGGGCGTATGCGGCGACAGAAAATGGATCCAGCCGAAGAATTTTCGGTCGGCGTGCGTCTCCAGTAGCGTGCTGGCCTCATTGAAAATGATTTCATCCCGCGTGCTGCGCGCTGAGAACGCGTCAAAGCCCTGGTCGAAGTTGCGCTCCTCGGCCAATTGAACGTTATTGAAAATGCCAAACGTGGCATAGCCGCTGTTCTTCATCAGGCTGGCCAGGGTGAGGCTATCCAGGAGCTGCCAGCCAACAAATACGCGAAACGGATATTGCCCCGTGAAGGCTGAGGCAAAAGAGGTGGGGGTGACCGGCGCGGCCGTATAGGCATTTTCGAACACGATGGCGCGCTCAGCGAACGCGTCAATGTTGGGGGATGTGTTGCGGTGGTAACCATGCGTGCCGAGGGCGTCGGCGCGCATGGCGTCGAAGCTGACAATGAGCACGTTGTAATCGGGGCGCGCCTGGACCTTTGCGGCGAGACCTGTGGGCGTCTGCTTGCGTTCTGTCTCACAACCGCCGAGCAGCAAGGCCGCAAATATGGCCGCCGCGTAAAAGTGCAATTTGGCATGAATTTTCAAGTTGATACCCGCTCCAAAAGTTGCCGCCATGTCATGCGCCAGCACGCCTTCGCTGGCTTGGAAAATGGCCAGTCGCGCAGTATATCGCCTTGCGAGCTGCGTAACGAACCTCTCAGTCGATTTTACAACTCAGGCTGCCGCGGATGGATACAAGCCAGAACGCGAGGAATGACGGCTTCTACCGTCGCCAACATCTCGGTGGTTCTGTAGGGAGCGCCATGGTGGCGCATTTCGCTTGCTGGTGCCTCAACCGTTCAGGCACCGAATGTGCAGGACCGCCCGGCATTTGGCTACCAGGCAGCGTCCAGCCAGATACCTACGTTGAGGCCCGGTGCGTCGATGCCTGAACCATGCTCGCGATAGCGTGCATCGCCCATGTTCTCGAGCTTCAGGCCCAGATTCAGCCACTCACTGGCATCCCAGCGAAGCAGGACATTCAGCGTACCCCAGCCGGCGGTGCCTTCCGGATCGATTCTCGGATCTCTCACGTCACGGGGGCTCAGGCGGTCCTGCCTGCCGGCAAACAGCCAGTAACCCTCGACCGACCATCGGGGCCATGGTTCGAGGCGCAGCCCGACCTTTCCGTTCAGAGGCGGGATGCGGTCGCCGGGCGTGGTCAGTCCACTGTCATCTCGTTCTTCGCCATGGGTGTAGTTGAGAACACCGTATATTTCCAGCGCGTCCAGGGGTGTCCAACGAACACCGGTTTCCAGGCCGTAAAGCACCAGGGTGTTGCGGTTCTCACTGGTGACCACGACACGACCTTCCGGCGTGACCACGCCGGTGGCCACGGAGGTTATTTTGTCGCGGTAGTCCAGGTAGAACGCGAACACTTCGAATTCCCACTGGTCATTGCGCAACTTCACGCCCGTGTCGTAGCTCCAAACGCTCTCAGGGCCCAGTGCTGGGTTGGGGACATTGAACCGATTTCCCGGTCTGGGCCCCAGGGTGGCGAGGTCAAAGATATTGGGCGGCCTGAACCCGCGGCCAATGTTGGCCACCAGGTGCCATTGATCGGACAGCGCATAGAGCAGGTTGAGGTCACCGGTGACATCGGATGGCGTCAACCTGACGGCCTCGAGTTCATTGCCCGCCGGCAGCCGGATGTCGAAGCTGCTGTAGCGCAGGCCCGTTCCGAGCGTCAGCTTTTCATGGAGCAGCCACTCCATCCGGGCGAAAGCCGCCATGCTGTCCATGCTGGACCCGTTTGGAAACCTGCTGCGGACCTGTCTGCTTTGACCGGTGGATGTATCCAGGCGGCTTCGCGAGCTGCTGACGGCATCGGTGTAGTACTCGATGCCCCAGCTGAGCAAATGATCCGCCGGCAGGGTGGCGTCGAATTGGGCGGTGACACCATCCAGAACGCTCTCATTGCCCTCGCGGGTCAGCTCCGGCGAACCAAAATTCTGGGTCACCCGGTCATCGGTGATCGTCTGGCGGGCCAGGTTCAGCTCAAAACGGTCGTACCAACCCGAAGCGCTGTCCCTGCGCCAGCGCATATGCATAAATTCGCGGCGATTGGGCTCAAAGGAGTAGATTTCGGAGGAGGGCGTTTCTTGCCCGTAACCCGGTACCAGTTCGTCCACGCGCGGCGTAGACGGCTGTTCCAGTACCTGGGCGTTGAAGGTCAAATCGTCGCGTTCACCCACATCGACCAGCAGCTTGATGTCAGCTGCCTCAGATCGATAGCCGGAGGGAGATACGGTGATCCCCCCGCCAGTGCGCCGATCCTGATGGTCCTGCCAGGTGACGCCTCCGCTGAACGAGACACCCTCGCGACCGCCCGCGAGACTGGCCCGGCCAACCCAACTGTCATCCGCGCTGTTGAAGGCCCCATAAAATGTTCCGTTGCTTTGCCAGTCTGGTCCGTCAAATAGGGGCTCCCGGGTGAGAATGTTGACCACGCCGCCCATAGCGTCGGCACCGTACAATGTGCCGGCCGCGCCGCGAACGACTTCGACACGCTCCATGGCGAAAGCGTCGACCAGCCCGACGTACTGATTGGGGGCATCGCGGAAAAACGCGTTGTTGAGCCGCATGCCATCGACCAGGTGGAGTACCTGTTATTCGGGGCCTGAAGGGCTCACAGG
>WTJD01000203.1:5212-9544 GCA_011524975.1 Lysobacterales bacterium | reverse complement strand
TTCAACATGTGTAGACTACCTCGGGGTAGGGGAAAAGGGTGTTAAGAATTGAAAGGTTTCTGGCCTCGCATTTGTATTCTCACTTTAGCGCTTTGCTGCAGTGGCAATGCAGACTCGGATACTCGCTGGTATGACCAGTTTCGGTGGGCGGGCGAGTACCTGTTTCGATCGCAGTACCTGTCCGAGAGCGATCTGACAGACCCCGGCTTTTGGCACACACTGGGTTTTGAGGCAAACGGTACTTTCAGCAGTGGGCAGAGGGATATCGCCACCGTCAACGCCCAACTCAGCTTGTGGTGTCTTAAGAATTACACTCGGCGGCCCCCCGTTTTTGATGGCCCGAGCGATTGCGAGTGGATTCCAAAAAACTTCTTCGTGGATTTTCATCTCAGGGGTGATGGAAAACTCAACTTGCGATTGGGTCACCCTGAACTTCCGTTTGGATTGGAGGCGCCGGTATCAACCAATCAGACCATTCGCCAGCTTAATACCGGTCGCGACCTCGGCCTGAAGCTTGACTGGGGTTTAGGAGCAAATGGCACGATCGGACGTTGGAACTACCAAACTCTGTTGGGACGTGGGTCGGGCATTCGATACAAAAATGATGCGGAAAGCTACTCGTTTACCGGTCGAATTGGCAATAATTTTGATTACCAGGGGTTTTTGCCGGCTCCAGGGGTCGGGTTCTCCCTCTTCATGGCCGAGCTACGAACGGGAAAGGATGCTACCTCTGAGCGGTGGAGAGTTGCTGTGGACGGCGTTACCTACCATGGTCCCTGGGGGTTTATGGGTCAGCTCTCAGCGGGCGAGACCAACCATCGGCCCACGCTGAATGGGCTTGTCGAAGTTAATCGCCTCAACCGCGCTGGCAACTGGATCGGATACTTACAATGGAAGTCTTTCAATCAAGAAACCGTCGCTAAATGGCAGCGCGCGAATTCGATCATCCTGGGTGTCGAGGGTGAACTCACGGATATCTTGACCCTAAGCGCGCAAGTGGAAAGAGAATTGTCGACATTTGCCGGACCCAATCAAACGGTGCTGGACTTTCAGGCCCGGTTCCGAATAGAGAGATGATCATGATGAGAATGGTAAATCCAACTTTTATTCTGAAAATCCCCTGCACACTGCTGATCTTAGTCCTGTCTGCAGCCAGTCCCCGACCAGCGGAAGCGATCGCCTATTGCTCACTCCGCGACCCGATATCGGCCATTCAGAATTTTTTCCCCAACATGACTGACTACCGCTCTTTCTTGGGCGCTGTGGACCTGAATGTCAGAGACCATCTGCAGGCTGAGTTGGGTTACGACATGCACTTTAATGAGTTTGGAAAGCACACCCTCTATCTCGTGTACGCTGATGACACACCGGTTGGGCTTGTGCAAGCGCGGACAGAGAAAGGAGATTGGGGGCTGGATGAGATTGCCTGGGCACTGGATTTCGATTTCAGGGTCCGCGACTTCAGATACCAGCGTAGTCGCAGTCGTTGGCGTCATGAGGTAGAGACGCAAGCATTCAAGAATGAGTTGATCGGAAAAAATTTTGAAGAACTCAAAAGCATGCTCTCCAACGATGGAATGCTTTTGACCAGCCGACCAGAGTTTCTCGCGCCCGAGGCAGAACAGCTGGCTACTACAGTGATCCGCTCAGCCCTCAAAACGATTGCGGTCACTCAGGTGGTATGGCGCGAAACGCTGGAATCCCAGCTCGCCCTGACGCTGGAATGAGAGACGGCTTGCGCTGATGCCCTTCTTCCGGTCCAGCAGTCTGAGTATTCGAAGATATCTGGGCAACGTAATGGGTGGATCAGTGCTTTTGGGCGCCGCCCTTGCGGTCTACGCGAGCTGGTTGCTGATCGACCTCGAGCAACGACAAAATCTGGCGGGTCGAGAATCGCTGCAATTGAAAACGCTGGAGAGTGCGCTTGAGCAGGTGGACATACTGCTGACCTCGGCAGATCTCGCGATTGGCGCAGGCGAGACCTATACGGCTGAACTTGCGATTGAGCTGAGCTCCGACTTACGCGGTAAATTCAGTGCGATCAACAACTCCTTTCCAGAGGAATACCATCCATCGTTTTTAGAGCTGTCTAGCTTGCTGTTGGTGCTGGAGGAGCAGCTGTCCAGGTCTTCTCCCGACGGTTCGGCTGATCCCGAGACATCGGAGCAATTGCTGCGAGAATTCGATGAGGCCTCACTGGCTTTGGCCATCTTGCTTGACGATATCTACGTTCCTTTTCGGGATCAGGTCATCAGTGATGGCCAGTTGGTAGAGCAATTGAAAGCGAGAGTCAAAGCTACATTGACGGCTGTGTTCTTGATTTATGTGATGCTAAATCTTTGCATTATTCTCTGGTCGCTGCGGAAAATCGCATACCCGATTGAGCTGCTGACAAAGGGTGCCGAACGAAGCATCGCGTTCGACTCGGAATTTAAACTGGAAACGCGGGGCCCCAGCGAAATTTCGAAGATGGCCAGTTTCTTCTTTCAGTTGATCGAACGCCTCAATGGAAAAGTCAGGGAGCGGACGCTGGAACTTGAAAGCCAGACCCGGGAGCTTGAGCGTGAAGTAGATGCCCGGACGAAAACCCAGATAGAACTGAAGTCTGCCAAGGAGCGTGCGGAACGCTCCAACCAGGTTAAATCTGAGTTTTTGTCCGTTATGAGCCACGAACTCCGGACGCCACTGAATGTGGTCATCTCGTCGCTTCAACTCTTGCGTGAGGAAACCGATGACCCCTACCAATTGAAATTTATCGATTTGGCCGACCAGTCGGGACAGGCGCTGACCGATGTTATCGGCTCGATTCTCGAGATTTCCAAGATTGAATCCGGAGAGTTGGCGTTAGCGGAGACTGAGTTCAGCGTGGTCGGAGAATTTGCGAAAGCCATCTCCATGACTCGGCTGGCTGCCGCGACCAAGGGTTTAACAATGACCGCCATGCTGGATCCAGCATTGCCAGTCGCCGTGACGGGTGATGACGCTCGCTGGAGACAGGTTGTTATCAATCTGCTGGACAATGCCATCAAATACACCGAATCTGGGTCCGTCAGCGTCAACTTAGAGGTTGACGAGCAGCAACCGGGGTGCATTGTGGTTCGTGTTCGCGACACGGGCATAGGCATCGATTCTCATTTGGGTCAAACTGTTTTCGATGGATTTGTCCAGGCCGACAGTTCCCGAAGTCGCGCGTATGCCGGGGTCGGCCTTGGACTGAAGATTTGTCGGGAGATCGCTCGGGCCATGGGTGGGCAATGTGACTACCAATCAAATCCGGGGCAAGGCACCGAATTCTGGTTCAGCGCTGTGTTGGATGTCCACGACTCTACTGAGCAATTGGTGCAATCCATTGGCGCTCACGCTCAGTCGCATCAGCGGGTGCTCGTCTGGGCGGAGGACGAGGGTTCACCCGCCTTCGAATGGATACGAACATTGCTACAAGCTTTCAATTTTGATTTTCACAGGGTTGCGAGCCAGCACACACTTCTTAAAGAACTGAGCAAAAACCCGGGCGCGTGGAGTGCGGTATTGGCGGTCTCTGTGACTCTCCCCGAACTCGGCCAAACCTCCCTCATTGAGAGTAACGCGGATCTTGAGTCTATGCCTTTGATTCATGTTCGAGCGGACTTGGAAAACTTAAAAAGTGATGTAAGTCATGACAGATTACATAGGTGGATAGCTTGTGACTGCTCCGAGCCGCTGGCGCTTTTGCGGGCGTTGTCGGGCGAGGTGGATGAGGCGTCTTACGGTTCGCAGGTCCCTTTGCTAAAGCAGGCAGGTAGGGATCGGGCCCCATCATCGGAGACCCAAAAGCAAGTTTTGCTGTTTTCATCGGAACCGGCGCTATACATGCTGCTCGAAGATTATTTTCGTCAGGGCGGCTTTCGCGTCACGCAATGTTCAGATTTTCGTGGAAAGCGTCCCGAGCAAGACATTTTGGAAGCCGAACTTGTCGTATTGGCGCCAAATTCGGTCGACCAGTTTGAACAAATGACGGCGATGGTCAGCGACATTCGTCGATTTGTCGAGTTTATGCCGATCATTCTCATATCCAGCCTTGAAGCGGCCAGGGATGAGGTAACCGGCGACCCGTATCTGATCACTGTGAATCAAGCGATTCCCGCCAAGGCGAAGTTGCTTGAAATTGCGGGGCATTTGCTTCTAGAGTCCGCAAAAAGTCGAGCAGATCGCAAAAAATACTCGCTCTAGATATCCCCATACCTTGGCGAATTGGCCCGTCCAGTTGTTCAGGCTGGATCGTCGGCGGGTGTTACTAATGGTGCCGGAGGTCGGACTCGAACCGACACTCTGTTGCCAGAACTGGATTTTGAA
>WTJD01000203.1:0-5112 GCA_011524975.1 Lysobacterales bacterium | reverse complement strand
TGGTGCCGGAGGTCGGACTCGAACCGACACTCTGTTGCCAGAACTGGATTTTGAATCCAGCGCGTCTACCAATTTCGCCACTCCGGCACAGGAGTTTGGGGCGCAAAGTATAGCCCCGGTGGTTCGTCAGAACCAGAGGCTGCTTTAATGATGCCAGGGCAGGGCGCTAAGCATCCCCCTGGTGGTCGAGCCCATCTTCATGAAGCACCCGCTGCAGATAAGCCGCGATGTTGGGGCCGAAGTGATCATGATCCACCAGGAAAGCATCATGTCCCATGATCGATGGCAATATCGAACAGGCGGTCTTGATGCCGTTTTCACTCAATGCGTTGGCAATGGCCTCCTGCTGATAGGGGGGAAAGAGAATATCTGTTTTAGCGCCGAGCACGTAGGAAGATTGCAGTTCAATCCCCTTGAGCGCGCTGGTCAGGTTGGGATGATTCTCGGTTGCGTCGAACCAATCCATTGAGCGGGACAAATAAAGATAGCTGCAGGGATCAAATGAGCCCACGAATCTTCTGGCGGCGGCTTCGAGGTAAGACTCCACCTCGTAATTCATGCCAAAGGTCTCGGTGGGGAAATAGTTCTGTTCACGGCGGCCAAATCGACCCCGCCATTCCTCCGCAGACCGGTAGGAGAGCATGCCCAGCTTTCTGGCCATGCGCATACCTTTCTCAGGCCAGTCGCGGTCATCGTACTGTCCGTCGCGCCATTGCGGATCGGACACGATCAACTCCCGCTGCAGCGAACGAATCGCGATGCTGAAGGGTTCAGCTTTGTGCGCCCCTGAAATGTTGAGGTAGTGACGGGCGCCTTGGGGGTTCTGCTGCAGGTAAGCCAGCGTGCTCATGCCGCCCATCGATGGCCCAACCAGCAAGCACAGCTGCGTTATTCCCAGGTGCGTGACCACTCTGGACGAGGCTGCCGCGATGTCTTCAACAGACAAATCCGGAAAGTCCAGGCGCCATGGTTGTCCTGTCGCGGGGCATATGCTGGCCGGCCCCGTCGAGCCCTTGCAACTGCCCAGCGAATTGAGACTGATGACAAAAAAGCGATCAGTATCTATGGGTAAACCGGGGCCGACCATCGGCTCCCACCAGCCCGGTGAGGGGTCTTCGGGGCTGGAAGCAGCGTGCGCGCTGGGGGAGAGACCCGTAAGAATCAGCGCCGCATTGGATTTGTCCTGATTGAGCGTGCCCCAGGTTTCGTAGGCAATGGTGAATTCATCCAGCCGCCCGCCCCGCTTGAATTCCAGAGGGGTGTTGTCATGCATATAAAGCGTTGCATCAGTCATGACGCGCAGAATAACCCAATCCGCCCCTCACTTGACGACAAACCGTCAGTGGTCGGTTTGGTGAACGGTTACGAAAACGCCCTGCCGAGCGCGGAGCGTATGGCCCCCAGGCGACGGTGGTCGTGACCAGAGCTTTTGCCGCCTGGATCTGTTCAACGGGTCCGTCTGTGCCCCAGACAAGGTTATGGGCACGATACCGCGGACGCTGTGGCGCGCTCGATATTAACGGTCATGGCTTCGAATCCGCGCGCCAGCATTTCCTCATTGGGCTGAAGTTCAACGGTGCCCTCGGTGCAGGAAACGAAAAGGAAGTTCGCGCTGCCCCAGGCCGTTCTGTTCACGTCAGCAGGGTTGTAGGCGGAGCCAAAGGCCGGGCCGTCGGTGATTTCCACCGTGGTTCCAACCATGTCGCCGCTGGCGGTGCCGGTGCCCATCAGCCAGGCCTGGTTACCATCGCCGTCATAGGTGTACATGGCGGCGACGAAGACATTGGCGGCCGCGTCAATCAGCCAGCCCTCGCCGTCGCGTGATGCGCCGGCCCACCAGGTTCCGCTCATCGCGCCCGTGATTTTGAATGACGTGTCATGGAACTGCTGGGCATTGGCGGACAGCCAGGCCGTGCTCTGGCCTGCGTGACAGGCCTTGCAGGCAAAATCCAGACTGACCTTGGCCACGCCGCTTGCGTCATTACGGACGAATTCGCCGTCCGGCGTGAACATGCGCTGATCATTCAGATCCGTACGGATTCTGAAAATATGCGTACTGACATCCGCCTGGTATTCGCTGATGACTTCGCCAGACTTGCCGGCATCGGGCATATGGCAGTCCACGCAGTCCACGCCGGCAAGCTGCATCTTGGTGCCCTGGTAGGTTGCCGCCTGCGATGAATGACAATCGGCGCACTGGCGGACGATGGATGCTTCACCAGAGGCATGCGGGTCATGGCAGGTCACACACGAGAACCGCTCGTGCGGGCTGGCCAGCAACTCGTTGTATTGCTGTTGGTGCCGCACGTAGCCGTTGCTCGCCTGGATTTTGTTGAGCGGCTCTCTGGAGTGGCACTCGCCGCAAAAAGCCGCTGACTCGTAGACCAGCATCGTATATCCGGGGCCATGGCAGGCCTCACACTGAACGCCGCCCAGCTCGAAAGTTCCGTGTATACCCGGACGCCCGTCCTGGTTATCTGAAAGATCGCCGTCGGTGTCGGCGTCAAGGTCCGGTTTCCATCCGGATGTATGGCAGGCTCCGCAGTCATAGGGCTTGCCCTGTTCACCGGCGTGATAGTCGCTCCACCGTTGCGTGCCAATATTCCACTGGTTGCTGCCCGGCGTTTCATTGCCGTCGCGGTCCCTTGTGGACGTTATGAAAAACCCATCCTGGTCCAGGTAACGCGCTTTCCAGCCGGTGCCGCCTACGACGTAGCTGATGTCGTCACAGCTGTAACCCTCTGGCAGCGGCAGGGCCCTGGCGAGAGATTCCTCGCAGGTCATCACCATGTTCCCGTGCGCCGTGCCCTGCCACCCACTGTACTGCTCAATGTGACACTCAGCGCAAAAGGCTGAGCCCTGATAGTCGAAGAAATGCTCTGACGCCCAGGTTCCACTTGCCCACATCAGCGCCAGCGTCGCGCACAGAAACCTGGATACGATGAGATGAGGAGCCCTGGCGTGTTGCATGATTCTCTCCTGATGCGCTGGCAACTGGAGGGTGGCCGGGCGCGTGGATTTTTTCTGGATACCCCTGACAATTCTAATGGGAGATCAGGGCTGGGGGCATATGGGAATATACCTACTATAATGCGGCGGGATGCAGTCCCCGAGCGAAAAAAGTATCAAGCCCGGCCTGTTGGGTTCAGCCAGGCTCGGACGTTCGCCAAAAGTGGACAGTCCGCAATCCGGCCCGCACAAGAATCTCGAGCACGTCGTACAGCGGCACCTTGATACGGCCTGGCGGGCCCCGCCGCCAAGACACACCGTCGAGGCATTCGAGCGGGCCTGCTCTTTACTCGGCTGCAATGAGCGGGACCGGGTGATCTTCGATTCAGGTTGCGGTACCGGGGCCAGCGTGGAGCGACTGGCGAGGATGCATACAGATTGCATCGTCATCGGCATTGACCGGTCCGCCAGCAGGCTCGCGAGCGCCCTTGGGGCGGACCTGGCCCGCAGGCGTGGCAATGTGCTGTGGGTGAGGGCGGAACTGGCTGCGTTTTGGCGCCTCGCGGTAAACCAGGGCTGGCGGCTGCGGAAACACTACCTGTTGTATCCCAACCCGTGGCCCAAGCCGGGCCATCTTGCACGGCGTTGGCATGGGCATCCCGCGTTTCCGGTATTGCTCGACCTGGGTGGGGAGATCGAACTGCGCTGTAACTGGCGAATTTACGCTGAGGAGTTCGGCCGGGCCATGGCGATCGCTGTGGGCAAGCAGCCGGCCATCGAGCGCTTTGAACCGGAGCAGCCCCTGACACCTTTCGAAGCCAAGTACCTTGCCAGCGGACATGCGCTGTACCGTTTGAGGGTCAGATCAAGAAAGAGCCCCGGTTGCCCGGGGCTCTCAAAAGCTACCAAGGTGCATTCTTCTTAGTAGCGGTAAGCGAGGTAGAGCATCACCAGTGAAACGTCGTAATCAGGCGCGGCCTGACCCAGCAGAAGCACGCTCGGTGAGCCGTCTATGGGCACGTCGTCCAGGGCAAAGTCGTTACTGCTTAATTGCTGGCTCTCATAGCTGAGCCTCAGGGCCGCCCGCTCGTTGATGTCAAAACTTGCCCACAGGCTCCACGAGTCCATCTTGTTGACCAGCGTCGGCAGCGGTGCAGTGAGTATGTTTTCAGCCCCGTCAACCACGATGTCGCTCTCCACATTCGAGTGCGTCAGGTCCAGGCCCAATCTCAGCCGGTCCCCCAGGCTGGAGTCTTCTCCAAAACCATTCAGCGTCAGCGAGATGTTCCAGGTATCTACTTTGTCTTCGGCATCGGCCTGCCAGTTGTTGGCGGGATTCCCGGCCTGGATCTTGCCGGTCCACATGCGCCCTGTCTGCACCGTGTCAAAGCGCTCGTTTGTGTAGTAGGCGGTGATGCTCAGGGCTTCGCTGGGGTAAAAGCCGGCGTCAACCGACCACGAGTTGATGTCCGAGTTCTGCAGGCCGAACTGGCCGGTCGGATCATCATAATCATCGTCGTAGCGGGCGCCGGAAAGGGCGAAACTGAAGCGCTCCACAGGGAAGAAATCAGCCCGCGCCCGGTACTCGCGGCGGCTGCGGTCGGCCTGGTTGTATTTGCGCAGCGCGGGCAGGTTATCGTAATCATCATCGCTTACGCTTCCCGGCACCCGGTAAGCCAGGTAAGGCCGGTTGTGCACGTATTCGTCCACGTCCCGATCGCTATAGATGACATCGAACGAGAAACTCGCCTTGGACCAGGTGCCGATGTTCAGCCCCGCAAACACACGGGCTTCGTCGCTGTCCAGCACCTCGGCATAGGTTCGGCTGTAGTTATCCCACTCAACACCGCCCTTGAGCCGGACGCCGTGTCCTGCCCGCCACGTGGCCGTCAGATCCCACTGCTGTTTTTCATAGCTGAAGGGCAGATTGATGCGTCCCTCCGAGGGCGGTTTCTGGTCTTCCGCATCGCCGCCTATGTAAATCCAGGTGTGCCGCGGCGTCTGGTTGTCACGCTTATCCAGCGTGTAGTTCGCCACCAGGCCCAGGCGCCTGAACAGCCTCGTTGTAAAGCGCAGGTTGGCATGCGTGGTGTCGATCTTCGCGTTGGCCGAGTTCGCTGGCAGGGGCGTGTGAACCATCAGTCGATCATTCACGGTGTAGCC
>WTJD01000115.1 GCA_011524975.1 Lysobacterales bacterium | reverse complement strand
TCGAACCACCGACACGCGGATTTTCAGTCCGCTGCTCTACCAACTGAGCTACCTGGGCACGTCTGTATTGCAGGCGCGGTATTAAACCTGCTGGGGAAGGGCAAGTCAACCTGCAGGCTCAATCTTCCGGGACGTAACCCTCGGGCTGCTCGACGCCACCGGTGAAGAAGAACTTCTCCATTTGTTCCTCGAGATACTTACGATGCTCCGGGTTGATCGGGCTCAGGCGATTTTCATTGATCAGCATGGTTTGATGCGCCAGCCACTGCTGCCAGGCTTCCGCCGAAATATGATCGAAAATCCGCTGACCCAACTCGCCCGGATAAGGCTGAAATTCGAGCGCGGGAAGTTCCTTGTGCAGCATTTGGCAGTTAACGGTTCGGCTCACGGGTCATCTCCACGGGTATGTCGTACAAGCAAGTCGGTCACGGGCCTGGGCAGGCCCAGTTTCTTCCATTGCCGGCGGCCGTGCCAGGCCTGATCCGGCTGACATTTTACCTTGTCAGACGCCGGTATCTCACGCGCCACAAGGGGCCTGATGCGCATCAGGCGATGGGTCAGGCGATGTTCCACTTCATCCAGCATCTCCAGCGCCTCGTGGCTCAGCCCATATTGGGCGGCGAGATCTTCGCGGTTATCCGCGGACGGCAGACACCACAGGCCGCCCCAGATGCCCGCCGCCGGCCGACGTTCCAGTAGAATGTCGCCGTTGTCGCGCTCGGCGATCAGCATGAAGAGCACGTGCTCTCGGACGTTGACCTTTGGTTTTGGTGCGGGATAGCGCTCGACCGCATCGGCGATATGCGCCGCGCAATCCATCTGGACCGGGCAACGGTCGCAACCAGGGCGGCTTCGGGTACACAGTGTGGCGCCCAGGTCCATGATGGCCTGGGTGTAGTCCGCGCCCCGCCGGGCGGGCAGGTGGCCCTGCGCGATCTGCCAGAGTTCGCGGTGGATCGCCGTTTTACCCGGCCAGCCGCTGACGGCTGAGTGCCGTGCGAGCACGCGCCTGACGTTACCATCCAGCACGGTGGCGGGCAGGTCGTGTGCCTGGGAAATGATCGCGTTGGCGGTGCTTTGGCCGATTCCGGGCAGGGCGCTCAGTGTTTCCGCGTTATCCGGCAGTTCGCCCTGATGCTGTTCGAGGCAGATCCTGGCGGCCTGGTGCAGGTTACGGGCACGGGCGTAATAGCCCAAGCCGGACCAGAGCGCCAGTACATCATCCAGAGGCGCCTGGGCCAGCGCCTCCAGGTCCGGCAGTTGCTGGACAAAACGCTCGAAGTAGGGAATGACCGTGGTCACCTGTGTCTGTTGCAGCATGATCTCCGACACCCAGACCCGGAAAGGGGTTCGCGGATGCTGCCAGGGCAGGTCGTGGCGGCCATGCTCATCCCACCAGGACAGCAGGCGTTGGGCAAAGGGGGGCGTATCAGTCAACGGGCAGAATGGCGTGAATGAAGGTACCCGCATCGAAGGGCCGCAGGTCTTTGGCGGATTCGCCCACCCCGATGAACCGGATCGGGATACCGAGTTCCTCGGCAATGGCGAACAGCACGCCGCCACGCGCAGTACCGTCAAGCTTGGTGATCGTGATGCCGCTCAGGTTGACGGCCTCGTTGAACTGGCGTGCCTGGTTGAGCGCGTTCTGGCCGTTGCCCGCGTCTACAATCAGCATCACTTCATGCGGCGCGGATTCGTCCACCCTACCCAGCACACGAACAATTTTCTTGAGCTCTTCCATGAGATTGCTTTGGGTGTGCAGCCGGCCGGCGGTATCGGCGATCAGCACATCCACGCCACGCGCCCGGGCAGAGTCGTAGGCGTCGTAGAGCACGGCCGCCGAGTCCGCGCCGGTGCCCTGGGCGATCACCGGGACATCATTGCGTTTGCCCCAGGATTGCAGCTGTTCAACCGCGGCGGCGCGGAAAGTATCGCCCGCCGCCAGCATCACGCTTAATCCATCTTCTTTGAAACGTTGGGCGAGCTTGCCGATGGTCGTGGTCTTCCCGGCGCCATTGACGCCGACCATGAGCAAGACGAACGGCTTGTGCTGCGGGTCGATGGCCAGGAACTGCTCGCAGGGCTCGATCAGCTCATACAGCTCGGCCTGAACGGCCGGCAGCAGCGACTTTGGGTCGGAGACGGTACCCGCCTTGATGGCGGCGCGCAGGTTATCCATGATGTGCAGGGTGGCGCGTACCCCAACGTCCGCGGTCAGCAGCGTGGTTTCCAGTTCTTCCAGCAGGTCTTCATCGACGCTTTTGTGAGCGCTCAGCACATCCATCAGGCGCCGCCCGAACTGGTTGCGGGATCGCGCCAGGCGGTCATCCAGTGATTCCGCGCCTTTTTGCTCGACCGGGCGTAGCTGAACGTCTTCCAGTTGACCTGGCCGGTTGCGAATTTTTTTGAAAATCTTCAGCATGAGGGCGATATGGGGGCGCTCGGCGCAATCCAAAGGTCAGGAGGTTATGCCACAAGGCCCGATGCATTCAAGACCATGAAAAACACACACAGCACGATACGGATCATTGGTGGCGAATGGCGTGGGCGGAAATTGCCCGTGCTGGACGTTCCCGGCCTCAGGCCCTCGGGCGATCGCTGCCGGGAGACCCTGTTCAACTGGCTGCAGCCTTATCTTCCCGGTGCAGACTGCGCAGATCTTTTCGCAGGCAGCGGCGCGCTGGGCCTTGAAGCGGCCTCCCGGGGCGCTGCCTCGGTCGTCATGATCGAAAAGCATTCGGCCGTGGTAAGTTGTCTCGATCTCAATATCAACCACCTTCACGCCACCCGGGTGCACGTGCTCGAGCGCGACGCGATCGAGTGGCTGGAGGGCGTTGCGAAACACAGCCTGGATATTGTTTTCGTTGATCCGCCATTTGACGAGGGGCTCACGCCCAAGGTCATGCGCCTGCTCGATACCACTGACTGCGTTCGCCCTGGTGGCTTCGTGTACCTTGAGACCCCTGTCTCGCGCGACCCTGTTGGGGTGGGGCCCGGTTGGCAAGCATGGCGTGAAAAGGCCATGGGCCAGGTCAGGATGCAGGTGCTGCGGCGCGCTGGGGAGCCTGTGACGCCGGGTTGATCGACAGCCATCCGTCTCGCGCGTAGCACGTTGGCACGTTAGAATAAACGCCCCTTTTTCGGCAGGGTCGCGTTAGCGCATGAGCGAGAAGCAACTGGCGGTGTATCCCGGTACATTCGATCCGGTGACCTTTGGGCACACGGACCTGGTGGGGCGTGCTGCCCGGGTATTCGATCAGGTTGTGGTCGCCATCGCCGAGAGCCCTCACAAGAAACCGCTGTTTAGCCTGGACGAACGAATCGCCATGGCGCGTCGGGCCATGGCGGATCATCACAACGTCGAGGTGTTGGGTTTTGACAACCTCCTGATGGACTTCGTGAAGTCGATCAATGCCAAGGTTATCGTGCGCGGGCTCCGGGCGGTTTCCGACTTCGAGTACGAATTCCAGCTCGCCAGCATGAACCGGCACCTGGAAAGCACCGTGGAGACCCTGTTCATGACGCCGGATGAGGATTTCAGTTTCATTTCGTCCTCGCTGGTCAAGGAAATCGCCAGGCTCGGCGGCAAGGTGTCCGAATTCGTCGGCCCCGAAGTGGAGGCTGCGCTGCGCGCGCGATTTTCCGAGGGGGCCTGATCGTGGCGTTGAAGATCACCGAAGAGTGCATCAATTGCGATGTCTGCGAGCCGGAATGCCCCAATGAGGCCATTTCCGCCGGTGAGGAGTACTATGTCATCGACCCCAACCGCTGCACCGAGTGTGTGGGGCACTTCGATACACCGCAATGCGTGGAAGTGTGCCCGGTCGAGTGCATCCCCAAGGATGAGAACCACGAGGAGTCCGAGGAACAACTGTGGGCAAAATATCGTCAGCTGATCAGCGCCGCGCAGGTCTGAGCCTGGTTTTCATTGGCTGGGCGCTGTTCGCGCTTTCCGCCCAGGCGGCCAGTTTTAAGCCGGAGTGGGGCCGTGATGGCATGGTGGTCACTTCCGTTGGTCCTGCCGCCGCAGCCGGGCAGGCTGTGCTGGAGCAGGGCGGCAACGCGGTGGACGCTGCCGTGGCAACGGCGTTTGCAGCTGCCGTTGCACACCCCTTCAGCTCGGGTATCGGCGGCGGCATGTTCGCGGTTACCCACATGGCCATTCCGAGTGAAACCACGGCACTGGATGCCCGGGAAACCGCCCCGGCCGGTGCGAGCGCTGAATATTATGAGCGGAACCCTGGAAGCATTCGCAGCGGTTCGAGGTCGGTCGGGGTGCCGGGTTTCGTCCAGGGTGTATGGGCATTGCACCAGAAATATGGAACCTTACCTTGGCCGGACCTGATCGAGCCGGCCATTGTGCTGGCGGAACAGGGTGTAGAGGTCAGTGTCTGGCATTACGACATGGTCAGTCGCGCCGCGCCCGCCCTGGAGAACTTTCCAGAGACTCGTCGCATCCAGACCATCCATGGCGCTGCGCCTCCGCTGGGCTGGAAATTGAAACAGGCCGATCTTGGCAAGACGCTCCGCCTGATTCAGCAAAAAGGCGGTCAGGCGCTGGCGGTGGGCGACATTGCCCGCAAGATCGAGCAGGCCACCGAGGGTGCGGTGACCGAACTGGATCTGGCGCGCTACGAGGTCAAGTGGCGGCAGCCGATCCGTGGCAGCTATCGCGGCTATGAGCTGGCGCTGATGCCACCACCCAGTTCCGGCGGCGTCCTGCTGGTGCAAATGCTCAATGTCCTGGAACGCTACGACCTGGCGACCCTCGGCAAAGATTCCAGCGAGTATGTTCACCTGCTGGCCGGCGCCATGAAGCTGGCCTACGCTGACCGGGCTGCGCACCTGGGTGACAGCGATTTCTACGAGGTGCCCGTTGAACGGCTGACTTCGCAGGCGCATGCGGACCAACAGGCAGCCCGCCTGCGCCGTGACGCCCCGCCAACGGCTGAGGTTCAAGTCAAACCACCGCCGGATGATGCCGGCACTACGCACATCACCGTCCTTGACCGTCACGGCAATGCCGTTGCGCTCACGCAGACCATCAACACGCTGTTCGGCTCGAAGATCACCGTGCCTGGCACCGGTATTGTTCTGAACAATGAGCTTGATGATTTCTCCGTCGGTGCGGAAATCCCCAATGCCTGGGGCGCGCTGGGCAGCGCGGCCAATGCAGTGGCGCCCAACAAGCGGCCCCTGTCCTCCATGACGCCGACCATCGTGTTCAAGGACGGCCGTGCCGTCATGGTCGCGGGTTCTCCGATGGGCACAACCATCATCAGTTCAATTTTGCACGCCCTTGTGAATGTCATTGATTTCGGGTTTGACGCCCAACGGGCCGTGCACGCACCGCGTTTTCATCACCAGTGGCGGCCGGACGAAATCATCCTGGAGCCGGATTATCCGCTCGACGTCAGGCGAAGACTGGAAGCACTGGGCTGGAAGCTGCGCGAAAGGTCTTTCATGGGCGCCGTGCAATTGGCCATTTATGACACTGAGCGCTGCATGTTCTGGGGCGGCGCGGATGGAAGGCGCGACAGCAAGGCCGCAGGCGCCAACGTGGGCGCCATCCCCATGCCTGCGGATCAGCAGGCGTGCGCTCAGCTAAAGTCGGGGGCAGGGTCTATCGTGCCTAACTAGGCAATACATCAGTCAGGGAGAATTCAATGAGGAAGTATCTGCTCGCAATGACAGCCGCTTGCGTTTACACCGGCGCCTGGGCTGAAATCAGCTTCGAGAATATTGATCAGGCCGCCGCCGAGGTGCAGCCCCAGGTGGTGGAATGGCGCCGATGGTTCCATCAGAACCCGGAACTGAGCAACCGGGAATTCAATACTTCCGCGCGTGTTGCCCAGATCCTCGAAGAGATGGGGCTGGAACCGCTAACGGGTATCGCGCACACGGGCGTGGTCGCCATGATCGAGGGCGGCAAGCCGGGCCCGCTGGTTGCCATACGCGCAGACATGGACGGTTTGCCGGTGACGGAGCAGACGGGTCTGCCCTTCGCGTCCAGGGCGCGTACGGAGTACAACGGCCAGGAGACCGGCGTGATGCATGCCTGTGGTCATGACGCCCACATGGCCATGGCGCTGGGTGCGGCCAAGGTGCTCAATGAGATGAAAGACGAGTTAGCCGGCTCAGTCATGTTGATCTTTCAGCCATCCGAGGAAGGTGCCCCAGTGGGAGAAAAGGGTGGTGCCAAGCTGATGCTCGAGGAGGGGTTGTTCAGCGAGCAAGTTCCGGAAGCGGTGTTCGGGATCCACATCGGGCTGGGTGCGCCGCCCGGTGAGTTCACCACAAAGCCCGGTCCCCTGATGGCCTCGGCCGACCGTTGGTCCATGAAGGTCATCGGTCGCCAGACCCATGGTGCCCGGCCCTGGGGTGGCGTTGATCCCATCGTCGTCTCCTCCCAGATCATTATGGCCTTCCAGACCATTGCCAGCCGGCAGTTGGATGTAACCAAAGCGCCGTCGATCATCAGTGTAGGAAGAATCCAGGGTGGGATTCGTAACAACGTGATCCCCGATTTTGTCGAAATGGAAGGAACGATCAGGGCCTTTGACCCGGCCATGCGAAGCTACATCCATGAGGCCATGGAGCGAACCGCCCGGTCCATTGCGGAAAGCGCCATGGCGCGCGTTGAGTTCCAAGTAGATCCTCGTGGCACACCCGCGGTGATCAACGATCCAGCGCTGACTGAGCGCATGTACCCCGTGGTTCAGCGCGTTTCGGGCGAGACACCCATGTTGCGCATGCAGCCGCAGACCGTAGCCGAGGACTTCAGCCGTTATGGGGAGGTAACGCCCAGCATGTTCGTTTTTCTCGGCACGCTGCCTGAGGGCGTGGATCCGGCCAATGCACCCAGCAACCATTCGCCCTTTTTCGATATCAACGAGGACGACCTTGAGCAAGGGGTGCGCCTGTTTGGTCAACTGGTGGTGGAGTACCTGCAGTCAGAGTACTGATCCGTGATTGACTTGCGCGGAAACCTTGCGTGGCAGGTCTGCATCGCATGCCTGGTGCTCTGTCCGATCAAGGTTATGGCGGACGACGCGCTGACTGATCTGCTTGCAGGGACGCCGGATTTGCCGCCCGTGCTGGCGGTGGCCGCCATGCGTGCGGACGCGTCCGGGTTTGTCACGCGCAGCGAATTCCTGGGTTCAAGGCGGGTGTCGCCCGAACCGTTGGCGGTGAATGAAGGCACCTTGTTCAGGGTGGCTTCGGTTTCCAAGCTGGTCACCGCGCTGGGGTTCATGCGCCTGGTCGAGCAGGGGAAAATCGACCTGGATGCCGATGTCTCCGAGTATCTTGGTTTCAGCCTGAGCCCTCCGGGGCGTGAGACGCTTGTTTCCTCGCGCATGCTCCTGGCGCATACTTCGGCCGTGCGTGATGGAGATCGCTACGTGCTGCCGCCCAATGAGTCCATCCGCGCTTTTTTTGATCCCGGGTCCATTCACTACGCGGAAGGCGCGCACTACGATAACGACCACCCGCCGGGTGCGGGATATTTTCATTACGCGAACCTGAATTACGGTCTGCTCGGCACCGTGATCGAGCGCGTCAGCGGTCAGCGATTTGATCGCTATATGCAATCCCAGGTCCTCGACCCGCTGAGTATCGAGGGCTCGTTCAACGTAAACCTGCTTGGCGCCGATAGCCGGGGCAACCTCTCCACGCTTTACCGCTATGAAAATGGGCAATGGCTGGCCCAGGCAGACGATCCTGCGAGCCTGCAGAACCCGGGCATGGCCCGCGTGGAAAACCCTGACGGCGCGCGTGATGATGGGGTCGCGATCACCCTTGAGGATTATGTCGTAGGCAGCAACGGCACGGTTTTTTCACCACAGGGCGGGCTGAGAATCACACTGCCCGGCTTGCTTCGCATTGCGCGCCTGCTGCTGAACCGGGGAGAGATCGACGGGTATCGCCTGCTCCGGGCAGAGACCATATCCGCCATGGAGCGAGTTCATTGGGCATACGCCCCCGGGCAAGGTGACGACTATGGCGGCCTGTTTCTGTCATTCGGTCTTGGCGTGCAGCATTTCACAGGCCAACACACCGCCCGAGGTGGGGACCGCCTGTATATCGGAGATGAAGGCGGCTACCTCGGTCACCTTGGGGAGGCGTACGGCTTGCTCTCCGGCCTGTTCTACCGGCCGCAGTCGGGCGAGGCGCTGGTTTATGTGATCAACGGCATCAGTGTCGACCCGTCCAAATATCCCGGGAGCTATTCGTCGTTTTACCGCTGGGAAGAATCGTTGTTGTCCGAGTTGGGGCCATCGGGGCTGGCGGACGACGGGCAGGTTCCCTGACGAGTTGCGCTGGATGAGGCAATGAAAGCGGGCATCCTCGTTCGCTCAACGCGGGTGCTCGGGGCAGGGTGAAATAAAAAAAGGGCCGCTTGCGCGGCCCTTTTTGGTACGGCCGATTTCTTGTCAGAAATCGATGGCTGCGGACACCGCGATGGTGCGCGGCGGAATCCACTGCAGGTAGTTCCTCGGACGGTAAGAGGGGGAGTTGGCTGAGAAGCGAAACGCCTCCGTCCGTTCGTCGGTGAGATTGGCAATGGTCAGCTGCAGACGCGTGTTGTCCAGGATCTGCAGGCCCAGGTTCAGGTTGGCCTGCGTGTAGGACGGGGACATGTCCTCCGGATCCTCGGCAAAGGTTGCATAGCTGTCGCCATAGTAGTTGATGTCCAGTCGGCTGAAGCCGGGCAAGCCGAAGATCTCGTAGGGGTAGGAGAAACCGACGGATGCCTGTTTTTCCGCCACGTTCGGCAGGCGGTCGCCCGCGGTTGCATCGAGGGTCGGGATGTCCGTGGTGATCTCGGCGCTGATGATGCTGGCCGCCACGTCCATGCGCAGCTTGTCAGTGATGTCAAAGCCAAAATCGAGTTCGAGACCGCTGGTCTCGGCCTCGCCGCCGTTATAGATGAATGACCATCCGCAGGCCGGGCGGACGCCCACCTGGATATCCTGCCAGTCCACCTTGAACACGGTGGCGTTCACGTTGAACCGCGATCCGCGCCACTTCACGCCCAGTTCGGTGTTTTCCGCGCGGTCAGAGGTGTAGCGACGGCGGAAACCGGCCGCTTCCGGGTCGTTGGCGCAGAAGAACGGCAGAGCCGCATTGTTGCCGCCCGGACGGTAACCTTCGGACCACACGCCAAAAACGGTCACGTTGTCAGTGAATTCATAGGCGGCGGCGAATTTGAAGCGTTGGTCGGACTCTTTGCCGTTTTCTTCAGCGCAGGTCACGCCCACCGGTTCGTTGCCGTCGCAGCCCGTGTTGTCGGGATCCTCGTAGAAGATGCCGTACTCAGACACTTTGAATCCATCGGAGAGTTCGAAGTCGCGAATACCGAAGGTCAGGGTCAGGGCGCCGATGGTCCAGTCGATCTCACCGTAAAACGCCTCTTCTTCCGCGTAGTCGTAGTAAATGTAGCTGCCGTACAGCAGTCCACCGTCAAAGCTCAGCCCGCGGAACTCGTTGCTTCCGAAGGGATATTGGTAGAACGACGGATCATAGCAGCCGCCAAAACCGGAC
>WTJD01000132.1 GCA_011524975.1 Lysobacterales bacterium | reverse complement strand
GCTTCCTTGATCGCCACCAGGAATTGCACCGCGTCAGCGCCGTCGATGATTCGATGGTCATAGCTCAGGGCGATGTACATCATGGGCCGTGCCACGATCTGGCCTTCCACCACGGCAGGGCGCTCCTTGATGGTGTGCATGCCCAGGATTGCGCTCTGCGGGGGGTTTAACAAAGGTGTGGAGAGCAGCGACCCGAATACACCGCCGTTGGTGATGGAAAAGGTTCCGCCCTGAAGGTCTTCCAGCTCAATCTTGCCCTCGCGCGCCTTGGTGGCGAAGTCTCGGATAGACGCCTCGATCTCCGCCAGTGTCATGTGACCGGCATCGCGCAGCACGGGCACCATCAGCCCCCGGTCAGTAGACACCGCGATGCCGATATCCTGATAGCCGTGGTAAACAATTTCGTCGCCTTCCAGCGAGGCATTGACCACCGGGTGCTTGCGCAAGGCCTCGCAGGCGGCTCGAACAAAAAATGACATGAGTCCAAGCTTGATGCCGTGGGTCTTCTGGAAATCCTCCTGGTAGCGTTTGCGCAGCTCCATCACGGCCTTGAGGTCCACTTCGTTGAAGCTGGTCAGGATGGCGGCCGTGTTCTGCGCCTCTTTCATGCGCTCGGCAATGCGCGCGCGCAGGCGCGTCATTTTGACGCGTTCCTCGGGCCGCGGTCCGGCTGGCGCGCCGCCTTTGAGATAGTTCACCACATCGGGCTTGGTCAGTCGTCCGCCCCTGCCGGTGGCCGGCACCTGGGTTGGGTCTACGCCTTCCTCCTCGACGATTCTGCGGGTTGCGGGGCTCAGCTTCTGCGTGTCAGCCGCGGCCGCAGCGGCGGCAGGCGCCGGCTCAGCTTCCCCGGTGGCTTCAGGGCTGGTCTCGCCCGCCGCAGGCCGTTCGAGCTCACCGGCTTCGATCACAGCCAGGATTTCATCACTCAGCACGGTTTCTCCGGCTTCGCGAGTGATCTCCCGGAGAATGCCATCTGCCGGCGATGGAACTTCCAGCACCACCTTGTCGGTTTCCAGGTCGACCAGGTTCTCGTCCCGGTACACAGGCTCGCCGGCTTTCTTGTGCCATGCGGCTACCGTGGCGTCGTCAACCGATTCGGGCAGTACGGGGACCTTGACTTCAATACTCATGGATACTGTTCTCGTGCAATGGCTCTTTGTTGGGGCCGCTTATGTCAACTGACCAAACCCTAGGGTCAGCGCTTCCTTGACCAGCTTCTCCTGCTCCGCCACGTGGACGGCATAGTAGCCGGTAGCGGGCGAGGGCGACCTGGCTCGGCCGACATAGCGCAAAACGTGCTGCTCACCCTGGCAGCCTTGCAGGTGATGGCGAATCTGGTACCAGGCACCCTGGTTCTTGGGCTCTTCCTGGCACCACACCAGTTCGTCGGCGTTCGGGTAACGCGCCAGGATTTCAATCAGCTCCTCTTCGGGGAACGGATGCAGTTGCTCGACACGCACCAGCGCAACCGTGTCGTTTTCGGTTTCGTCCCGCATCTCATCCAGGTCGTACCAGACCTTGCCCGAACTCAAAACGACGCGTTTAACCCGGTCTTTTTGCTCCATCTTGCGGTCGTCGATGACCAGCTGGAACCAGCCCTCGGTGGCAAATTTGAGCAGCGAGGTGGCTGATTTTTTACGCAACAGGCTCTTGGGCGACATCACCACCAGCGGCTTGCGCGTGTCGCGCAGCATCTGGCGGCGGATCATGTGGAACACCTGGGCCGGCGTGGTCGGTGTACAGACCTCGATGTTGGAAAAAGAGCACATCTGCAAAAAGCGCTCCAGGCGGGCGGAGGAATGTTCCGGGCCCTGGCCTTCGTAGCCGTGCGGCAGCAACAGCACGAGGCCGCACATGCGCCCCCACTTTGCCTCGCCCGAGGTCAGGAATTGATCGATAACCACCTGGGCCCCGTTGGCGAAATCACCGAACTGGGCCTCCCACAAAACCAGGGTCTCGGGAGCGGCGGTGGCGTAGCCGTACTCGAAGCCCATGACCGCTTCTTCCGACAGCAGGGAGTCGATGATGGTCACATCCAGTTCAGGGTTCAGCCGTTCCAGCGGCACCAGCGTTTCACCGTTGAGCTGGTTGTGCAGCACCGCGTGGCGGTGGAAAAACGTGCCGCGCCCCGAATCCTGGCCCACCAGGCGCAATCCGGTGCCCTGGTCGATCAGGCTGGCGTAGGCCAGCGTCTCGGCAAAGCCCCAGTCCATCGGCAGCGTGCCATCGACCATCTTTCTGCGGTCGTCGATGATTTTCTGCACCCGCGGATGGAGTTTGAACGACTCGGGGATATCCAGGACCCTGTTCATCAACCCCTGGATTTGCTCCATGCTGATGGCGGTTTCCACGTCGTTGTTGTATTCGGGCTCGTCGTAGTCATGCCAGTTGGCGGCATGCTCGTTGGTGCGGGGCTTTTCACTGACATCCGCCACCTGTTCGCCCTCATCCAGCTTGCGGCGGTATTCGCCCATCATCTCGTTGACGCCGTCCCGGGTGATCAAGCCGTCTTCGATCAGGCGATCGGCGTATTTGTGCCGCGTCGTGCGCATGCTGCGGATGGTCTGGTACATCATCGGTTGGGTGGCCGCCGGCTCATCGGCCTCGTTGTGGCCGTGACGCCGGTAGCAGACCAAATCGATCACCACGTCGCGCTTAAACGTCTTGCGGAAGTCACACGCTATTTTCAAAACGTGGTTGACGGCCTCCGGGTTATCGCCGTTCACATGAAAAATCGGCGCGTGCACCATCTTGGCGATGGTGGTGCAATACAGCGTGGAGCGCGCGTCATCCGGCCGGCTGGTGGTGAAGCCAATCTGGTTGTTGATCACGATGTGCATGGTGCCGCCCACGGCAAAGCCGCGCGTCTCCGACATCTGGAACAGCTCCATGACCACGCCCTGTCCGGCGAAAGCCGCGTCACCGTGGATCAGAATGGGCATGACCTCGTCATGGTCATGATCACCGCGGCGAACCTGGCGCGCGCGCGCCGAGCCCAGCACCACCGGGTCGACGATTTCCAGGTGCGAGGGGTTGAACGCCAGTGCCATGTGCACGGGACCGCCGGGTGTTTCTACGTTGGAGGCATAGCCCAGGTGATATTTCACATCGCCCGAGCGGGCCAGTTTCTCAGGCGGCAGTTTGCCCTCGAACTCCGCGAACAGCTCGTCGGGGGACTTGCCCAGGATGTTGACCAGCACGTTCAGGCGGCCCCGGTGGGCCATGCCGATCACCACCTCTTCCACGCCCTGGCTTCCGGCGTGTTGAATGGTGTCGTGCAGCAGCGGGATCAGGCTGTCCCCACCCTCCAGTGAAAAGCGCTTCTGGCCGACGTAGCGGGTGTGCAGGAACTTTTCCAGCCCCTCGGCCGCGGTCAGAAGCTTCAGGATGCGCAGCTTGTCGTCCGCGTTCAGCTCATAGCGCCCGGCGTTGTGTTCCAGCCGCTTCGTCAGCCAGCGCCGCTTGACCGTGTCCTGGATGTGAACATATTCCACGCCGATGTCGTCGGCATAAACGCGGCGGCACAGGTCAACGATATCCCGCAGCTTCATCCTGGCCGGCGCGTTCAGGGTGCCGGTGTCAAACTCGTGATCGAGGTCTGATTCGTCCAGGTCATGAAAGCCCAGGCTCAGGTCTTCCACCGGCTCGTGGTGGGGGATGCCCAGTGGGTCCAGGCTGGCGTTTTCGTGTCCGCGTGTCCGGTAAGAGGTGATCAGCCGCAGTACGCCGGCCTGCTTGTGGTCGGTATAGGCTGTCCAGCCGGCCAGTTGCTCGGCATTCATTGCGCTGCCGTTGGTCAGGTTTCGGAAACGATCCTCCACCGCGCGATGCGCCTGTTCACCATTGGCCTCGCCCGGCAGCGATTCAAACAGCTTTCGCCATTGCTCCGGGACCGCGGCAGGGTCCGTCAGCCAGGTTTCATACCAGGCCTCTATATAGTCGGCATTGCCGCCATACAGGTGTGATGAGGCGTAAAGTTGCTCCAGGCTCGAGCTCACTGGGATTCGTCCGTTTTTGCCGTTAAACCAAGCGCCGGCAGGCTGCGCCGGCAAAGCCCAACATTATAAACCGACACGGGCTGCGAAACACGCTTTTTCAAGGCGTTAAGCCGTGTTTTGTTAACGCCGATGCCCGGCTCAGCGGCATCGTCCTGCGTGCCTGCTCGGGCGCTTATTCTGGCTGCCCGGCCAGCAGCAGGTGTCCGGACACAATGAGCTGGGTCAAAGTGTCTATATCGGACTGCGTCAACTCATCCCATGGCAGGCTGGGCTCCTGGCTGGCGCACAGTGCTATTGCCAATGAAGAAGTACATGTAAACTTCTGACCAGAAACGAAAAGATCGGCGTTTTTATCGCGCTTTACCCAGGCAAGACGAGACCAAGGATTCCGGAATAGTAATTTACCTTTATGCAGGCGTTCAGCCACCTCCTGCGCACACAAGCCACCTTCCGGTGGTGCAGGCTCATGAGCGAGGCGAAAGCGGCTCAGGAACGAGGCCGCGAATGCCCTGAACCGGTCATCGTCCTGCAGCGGCGCGGCCATCAATGCCCGCAGGCGTTCAAGGGCTTTTTCGTCAATCTCACCAGGTGACGCGGATGGTGACAGGTCGGGGTCAGCATATCGAGGTACCGTGTCGCCAGCCAGCGATTCGCCCAGCGCCATCAGCAGGTCGGCCGCATCAGGTGCTCGCGCTCCAATGGACCAGGTCATGCCCGCGGTCACAGCGACCCCGTGATGGGCGACGCCGGGCGGCAGGTAGAGCATGTCGCCCGCCTCCAGGGTCCATTCCTGCTCCGGGCTGAAGTTGCGGAGCACGTTGAGTTCGCAATGCTCCAGCAGCGCCGGGTCATAGTCCCTGGCGACCTGCCATGTTCGGCTGCCCTGCGCCTGCAGCAGGAATACGTCGTATTGGTCCGCGTGTGGGCCGACCGACCCACCCGGCGCTGCCCAGGAGATCATCAGATCGTCCAGGCGCCAGGTCGGCAGGAAGCTGAATTGCTCCAGCAGTTCGAACAACGGCGGATAGTGTTTCTCGACATCCTGCACGAGCAGGGTCCAGCCGGTTTCGGGCAGGCGGGCAAAATCGGATTCCTCAAATGGCCCCTGTTGCAGCCTCCAGTTGTGCTCAGGGTAAGCGCCGGAGATGATCCGCGCCTCGGCCATGGGCTCGCAGGCCAGGCCCGCCAGGTCGTCGCCGTCGATCTCCGGCTCGAAATTTGGAAATGCGTTTCTTACCAGGCAGGGTTTCTTTTGCCAGTAATCGGCCAGGAATTCCTCAACGCTGAATGGGCCCAGGGGGGCGGGCACGGCTTTACTGTCCGCTCTTTCGCGCCATCTCGGCGGCATTGCCGATATAGGTGGCCGGTGTCAGCGCCAGCAACTCATCGCGGGCCGTGTCCGGGATATCCAGCTGGCGGATGAAGTCCTGCAAGGTGTCGCGCGTGATGGCCTTGCCCCGGGTCAGCGCCTTCAGCTGCTCGTAGGGGTTTTCCACCCCGTAGCGGCGCATGACTGTCTGGATCGGTTCGGCCAGCACCTCCCAGGCCTGGTCCAGGTCCTCTGCGAGGCGTTCTGCGTTGGCTTCCAGCTTGCCCAGGCCCTTGAGCAGGGAGGCATAGGCAATCAACGCGTGCCCGAAAGCGGTGCCTATGGTGCGCTGAACCGTGGAATCGGTCAGATCCCGCTGCCAACGGGAAATCGGCAGCTTCTCCGCCAGGTGGGCAAGCAGGGCGTTGGCGATACCCAGGTTGCCCTCTGCGTTTTCGAAATCGATCGGATTGACCTTGTGCGGCATGGTCGATGAGCCGACTTCGCCCGCGATGGTTTTCTGCTTGAAGTAGCCCAGTGAAATATAGGCCCAGGTGTCGCGGCAAAGATCCAGCATGACCGTGTGATAGCGGGTCAGCGCGTTGAACAATTCCGCCATCCAGTCGTGCGGCTCGATCTGGGTGGTGTAAGGGTTGAACTGCAGCCCCAGTGATTCCACGAACGATCGCGCAAACTGCGGCCAGTCCATGTCCGCGTTGGCGCTGATGTGGGCATTGAAGTTGCCCACCGCGCCGTTGATTTTGCCCAGTGCGGGCTGCGCGATGATCTGTTGAGACTGGCGGCGCAGACGCTCGGCAACATTGGCCATCTCTTTACCCAGCGTCGTGGGAGAGGCGGTCTGGCCGTGGGTGCGTGAAAGCATCGGTAAATCGGCGTGTTCGCGCGCCAGTGCGTCCAGTTTTTCGTTGATCTCCGAAAACGCCGGGGCCAGGGCCTGCGCAACCGCGTCTTTTACCAGCAGTGCGTAGGAGAGGTTATTGATGTCTTCCGAGGTGCAGGCGAAATGCAGCCAGTTGGTCAGGCCTGCGAGCTCTTCCGATTCCGCCAGGCGTTCGCCCAGGTAGTACTCCACCGCCTTGACGTCATGATTGGTGGTGGCCTCGATGTCTTTCACCCGGCGGGCATCTCGCTCTCCGAAATTTTCGATGATGTCATCGAGGAACCGATTGGCCTCATCACTCAGGGCCGGAAATTCCGGCATCTCCGCCTGGCCCGCCAGCGCCTGGAACCAGCGCACCTCCACCAGCACCCGGTATCGGATCAGGCCGTATTCCGAGCAGAAAGGCCGTAAAGAGGCGGTTTTGGATGCGTAGCGGCCGTCGACGGATGTGACGGCATTGAGGGGTGAAAGGTCCATGGAAAGCAGCCTGTGGCGGTTAATCAGGAACGGGGGTAATGATACACGCCGAGGAGCCTCAAAGGCATTGGGATCAATAAGGTGGGGCTAGTCCCTGGTCCCAGCTTTTCAAGGGACTCCGCCCCTGTGGGTGATTCGGTTCCAGAATTCCGAATGACCCACAGAAGCGGTTTCTTGCCAATAAATCGTCGCTCTTACTAGTCCCTAGTTCCTAGTTCCTAATAATCAGTTATCCGTCGCCCGGTGCCTCAGGTATAAGGCGCCAGCCATGCAGATCGAGGTGATTACCAGCCCGATAAACATCTGGTAGGAGAACAGACGGTCGAGCATGTTGCCGATGGTGACGGCATGATCGAAGGTGTCCGTTATCGGGATACCCAAAGCCGCACCCGGGCCGGAGCCTTCATGGGCGTCGCCCGAGAGGATCAGCGGGCTGTTGGCGAACCATTCGCCGATGACGCCGAACAGGTTGTCCTTGAAAGTGAAGGTCTTCAGGAAATCGATCCAGATCTGCAGCACCGCGAACACCACCGGCGGCAGCACCGCGAACAGCAGCGGGATGCGCGGGGCGAAAGCGGAGACCAGCATCAGCCAGCCATACAGCGGCAATGACCAGACACTGTTGGCCAGGTAGGACGCCAGGATCAGGCCCCATGCCTTGAACAGGTTGCCGGCGCCAACAAACAAGGTCAGCGGATTTTCACCGACCACCAGCACGATGGCCGAGGCGATCATGGTGAGCAGGATCATGGTGGCGACAAACACCAGCCAGAAAATTAGCGGTGCGGTGACCATGGCCGAGAGCATCTTGGAAGTCAGCGTCAGCGTGTCGGAGGCCGGCAGCGACTTCCAGAACAGGATGCTGCGGTCCTTGCGGTCGTCATACAGCGAGCCCAGCAGGTAGAAGAACACCACAAATCCCAGGGCCACGGTGAACAGGCCGGCGCTGGATAGCGCCCCCTCATACAGGATCCGGGTTCGAATACCCTCATCCTGTTCCGCGATAAAGCGGATGGCATCCTTCAGGGTGTGGAACTCATTGTCGAAATACACCGTGGTGATCACGGCCATTAACAGGCCGAGCACGTAGATAATGCCGATGGCGATGGGCGTGGTGCGGAAAGCGCCCTTGTTCTCCCAGAACTCGCGCTTCATCAGGGCCAGCAGGCGTTTCATGATTCACCTCCGCTCATGGTGGCCACGAACAGGTCGGCGACATTCGGCGTGCGCACCTCTCCTAGCGATTCCAGCTGATCCCGCGCCACGTCCTTGAACAGGAATATGTGGCGCCCGAACATGACGCGTTCGAACAAGGGGTTCATGGCGCGTGCGGTTTCCGCTTTTTCCGGCGGCACCATCAGCTCCATGTAGCGTTCCTGGACCTCCTCCATGGTGCAATCCAGCGCGATCCGGCCCTCCTGGATGAAAATCAGGTCGCTGAGGATGTGCTCCACTTCTTCCACCTGGTGGGTGGTGATCAGGATGCTGCGCTGCTCATCGAAGTAGTCGTTGAGCAGGTTGGTGTAGAACTCCTTGCGGTAGAGAATATCCAGCCCCAGCGTAGGCTCGTCCAGCACCAGCAGCCGCGCGTCGATGGCCATGACGATGGCCAGGTGCAGCTGGGCCACCATGCCCTTGGACAGTTGCTTGACCTTGTGGTCCAGGGTGACCTTGGTGTGTTTCAGGTATTGCAGGCATTTCTCACGCGAGAAACGCGGGTGAATCTTCTCGGTGAATTCAATCAGCTGCCACACGCGCGCCCAGCGCGGGAGCACGGCAACGTCGGCGATGAAGCAAACATCTTCCATCAGCGCGGCGCGGTCCACGGAGGGGTTTTTGCCGAGCACGCGCAGGTCGCCCTCGAATGTGGTCAGGCCGAGAATGGCTTTCAGTGCCGATGTCTTGCCGGCGCCGTTGGGGCCAATCAGGCCCACAATGCGGCCAGCCGGGATTTCAAAATCGATATGGTCCACGGCCTTGGTGCGTCCATATCGCTTGGTCAGCCCCCGGGCTTCAATCACGTTGGTCATGATGAGGTTTTCTCCGCTGATGTCTGCTTGAGCAGTTCTTCTATGTCCAGGCCCAGTTGCTCAATGCGATTGAGCAGGGCGGGCCATTCTTTTTCCAGGAACTTGGCGCGTTCGCTTTCCATCAGCTGCGCCCGTGCGCCGGTCTTGACGAACATGCCAAGGCCGCGCTGTTTTTCGACCAATCCATCGTCTACCAGTGCCTGGTAAGACTTGGATACGGTGATGGGGTTGAGTTGAAATTCGGCGGCCACGGTGCGCACCGAGGGCAGGGCATCCCCCTCGTCGAGGGTGCCGTCCAGGATCATGGCCATGGTGCGCTTTTTGAGTTGCCAGTAAATCGGCTGGCTGTCATTCCACTCCGCGCTCATGGATTCTTCATCCATGCCCAAACAGCATGCGGCTGATGCTGAAGCGTTTGCTGCGCTCTGCCGGGGCCGCGGCAGTGTCATGGCTGTGTGATTCTGCGCTTGCGTTCAGGTTCGGCTGCAAGTTCGACTGGCCGGTTTCATTCACGCCCGTGAATAAAGTCAATGCAAGCGTGAGTGCACCCACCAGCGCCAGCCGGTTGGAAATTCTGAATCTGCGTTTTGCTTTGAGTCTGATCATGGTTTCAGCCGCAATGTCCGGCCCCGATATGTTTAGTGTTGTAGTGAAGTATAACACTATAAATTTCGATGGCAAGCTTTTTTTTACAGGGAGCACAGGCATTCATTCCCCTGGCGATCAGCAGGTCACCTTGAAATTCCGGCAGTCCAATATTAATATACTGACTATTCAGTAAATAAAGGTTTCGCCATGTCCCGCAGACCACGCGACGCAGAGGCCACGCGCAAGGCCATCCTCGATGCA
>WTJD01000272.1 GCA_011524975.1 Lysobacterales bacterium | reverse complement strand
AGCCAGAAGAGAGCCGCGACGGCGATCAGTCGCGGCTACTTCCAGCGAAGCATCATACCCATCCACCATGAGGATGGGTCGATCGCACTGAGCGAGGACGAATATCCGAGACCCGGGACAACGGCTGACAGCCTTGGTCAGTTAAAACCCGTTTTCGCCGATTTTATGGACTATCCGATGGACGACACCCATACCTTCGGAGAAGTTGCCCGAATGAAGTGGCCTGATCTTGAGATTGACCATGTCCATCACGCCGGCAATTCGTCAGGCATCGTTGATGGCGCCGCTGCACTGATATTGTCATCACCGGAATACGCTACCGCCAATGGCCTGCGCCCTCGCGCCAGAATACTCGCAAGTGCCTCCGTCGCCGGCAGCCCGGAATACAACCTCAATGAACCGGTGCCTTCCGCCCGAAAAGCCCTCGCCCAGTGCGGCCTCACCGTTGCCGACATGGATCTCTTTGAGGTAAACGAAGCGTTTGCGGTTGTACCACTGCGCTTCATGAAACATCTGGGTGTCGATCACAGTAAGCTGAACGCCAACGGCGGAGCAATCGCCCTTGGCCACCCGATTGGGGCAACCGGAGCGATGCTGATCGGCACACTGCTCGATGAGCTGGAGAGACAGGACCAAGTGCGCGGCCTCGTCACTCTCTGCGCCGCGGGAGGCTTGGCACCCAGCATGGTCATAGAGCGTTTGTAAGCCGCGCCCAATCAGGGGAGTTCACTGCGCCATGTCAGATCACTCTTTAGATGAAACCAAGCGGCTTGAAGACCCTCCAATGAATCATTCTCCCGTCCGAATAGAACGAGATCAGGGCATTGGCGTGGTCGTTATGGACAGGCCTGACAAGCTCAACGCCCTGAACCTCGAAATGCGCCGAGCTATCGCCGACGCTTTTCTGGAACTCTCTGAGGATCCAAACATCGCGGTCATCGTTGTCACCGGCGGTAGCGAAGTCTTCGCAGCGGGTGCCGATCTGAAACTGCTGGTCGACAAAGATGCTTGCGAGGTCGCAGAGCTGAAATTGGCATCTTACTGGCACCCTGTCGCCACGTGCCAGAAGCCGGTCATCGCAGCGGTCAGCGGCTATTGCCTTGGTGCGGGATCCGAGCTGATGCAAATGTGCGACATCATCGTGGCAGACACCTGCGCCAGTATTGGCCAGCCCGAGGCGAAAGTGGGTATCATGCCTGGCGCTGGAGGCACCCAACGACTGATCAGATCCGTTGGCAAGCCCGTGGCCAGTCTGATGCTGATGTGCGGCGAAACCCTGAGCGGCGAGAGAGCCTATCAACTGGGGCTCGTTAGTGAGGTGACCGAGAAAGGAGGTTCTCTTGACCGGGCCACCGAATTGGCGCGTAAGGTCACGCGAATGCCGCCACTTGCCATGCGTGCGATTAAACGGTGCCTGCACGAGGGCAGCGACCTGCCCCTGCCAGATGCGCTGGCACTAGAACAGTCGGAATTCCTGAAACTGTTCGACACCAGCGACCAAAGTGAGGGCATGACCGCATTTTTGGAAAAGCGCAGGCCAAAATTCACCGGCAAGTGACGCAGAACCCAATATGGAGCACGACGCAAAACAGATTGTTGCTGTCATCGGCGCTGGTGCCATGGGCCGGGGCATCATTCAACTATTCGCTCAATCCGGACACACGGTAAAGTTTTTTGACACATCGGAGGCCGCAGTGACCGCCGCTCACGCCTTTGTCAGCGACATGCTGCAAAGCAAAGTCGACAAAGGCCGCATGAGCCAGTCAGAGGTGGATCAAGCTATTGCCAACTTAGTGCCCTGTGCGGCGCTGGGCGATATCGCCGACTGCAATGTGGTGGTTGAGGCCGTACTGGAGGATCTTGAGGTAAAGCAAAGCCTGTTCGCTCAATTGGAGAAGGTCGTCTCCTCTTCCGCCAACCTCGCCAGCAACACATCATCGCTTCTGGTCACCGACATTGCTGCGAACTGTGAACATCCGGAACGGGTCGCTGGCCTGCACTTTTTCAACCCGGTTCCCGCCATGCGCGTGGTAGAAATCATCTCAGCTGTAAGAACTGCAGCTGCCACCGTGGAACAGTTAAGGACCTTGATCGACACCACGACACATCGTGCGGTGCTGGCTCAGGACCAGCCCGGTTTTCTGGTTAATCATGCGGGTCGCGGACTGTACACAGAAGGATTGCGCATTCTCGAAGAGCAGGTTGCCAGTCACGACCAGATCGACACGCTCATGCGTGAGGCGGCAGGGTTTCGGATGGGACCCTTTGAGTTACTGGACCTCACGGGCTTGGACGTCTCCTCCAAGGTGATGCAATCGATCTATGACCAGTTTCAACAGGAACCTCGTTTTCGGCCCTCTTCTCTTATTCCCCCGCGGGTCGCCGCTGGGCTTTTTGGCCGCAAGACCCACGAAGGCTGGTACCAATACGGCCCGGATGGAAATGCAACAGGCGACCAAAAAAAGGAGCGCCTTCCACCCCTCACTGCGAACAGCAGAGTGTGGATTGATCCGGCCGCCGAGCATTACGACGACCTCATTGAAAGGGTGACTCAGGCTGGCGCCGCAGTGGCGCAGACTGCGGACAACGCCACGCTGTTATTGATACAACCCTGG
>WTJD01000078.1 GCA_011524975.1 Lysobacterales bacterium | reverse complement strand
TCAAATGGCTGTTGTTGGCCTCAATGCTGCTCAGCAGCCTGGCACTGACCGGCTGTTCCGGAAACGTGGGCGTGGGTATGAGCGTCGGCGTGCCGGTGGGCAACAATGGCTACGTCAGCGTGGGCGCCAGTTCAAACCGTTGGCGCTGATTGTCCGGGCCGGTCCTTCGACAGGGTGACTGCCGAAAAAGCCGGTCGCATACGGTGAGATCACGATGTTTCGCCACCCATCGGCACGGCGCTCGAGGGCGGCGAGCCGGGCGAAATTCGCCTGGGGCCTTTCTCAGCTCGTCTCGTTGAGGTAACGAATGATCCCCTCAGCGGCCTCACGGGCGTCCGCGATGGCTGTGACCACCAGGTCCGCGCCCCTTACCATGTCACCCGCCGCGAATATCTTTTCACGGGTGGTCTGGAATGAATAAGACCCAGGCGGGCAAATCACCTTGCCTGACTGATCCACTTCTATCCCGAATGGCTCAAACCAGGCAGGGGGAGAAGGCCTGAACCCGAACGCGAGTATGACAGCATCCGCTTCGATACTTCGCTCGCTCTCGGGTATCGGTTCAGGCCGGCGTCTTCCGCTGCCATCCGGCGCGCCCAGTCGGGTCTTCACCACCCTGACCCCCGTGGCGCGTTCGCCTGGCTCCATCACCTCGATACCCAATGGCTGGATATTGAACTCGAATTTGACCCCCTCCTCGATCGCGTGAGTCACTTCACGTTGCGATCCGGGCATGTTTTCCCGGTCGCGACGATAGAGGCAGTGGACTTCCCGGGCGCCCTGGCGTATCGCCGTTCGCACGCAGTCCATCGCGGTATCACCCCCGCCCATAACCACGACCCGCTGGTCCTTGAGATCGATGAATGGATACTCACCAGGCGGCATCTGCAACAGGGAGCGCGTATTGCCGATCAGGTAGTCCAGCGCCAGGAAGACGCCGGGCGCATCACCATTTTCCAGCTCACCCGTGAGTGGCGTATAGGCGCCCATTCCGAGAAAAACAGCGTGGTGATTTTCCAGCACCTCTTCAAAAGAGATGTCTTCTCCGATGGTCGCGCCCAAGACGAAACGAATGCCCATCCCCTCGAGAATGGCTCGCCGGGTCTTGATGACCTCATGCTCCAGTTTGAATTCTGGTATACCGAAAGACAGGAGCCCGCCTATTTCAGGGTGGCGGTCATACACGATGGGGCGAACGCCGTTTCGCGCCAGAATGTCAGCGCAGGCCAGGCCGGCAGGCCCCGCGCCGATCACCGCTACTTTCTTGCCGGTATCTACCACGTGCGACAGGTCCGGCCGCCAGCCCTGCGCGAAAGCGGTATCGGTGATGTGACGTTCGATCGCGCCAATGGTGACCGCGCCGAAGCCCGTGTTCAACGTGCAAGCGCCTTCGCACAAACGATCCTGCGGACAGATTCGGCCACAGATTTCGGGCAGGCTATTGGTCTGGTGGGCCAACTCGGCGGCCTCGAAAATACGCCCTTCCGCCGACAGCTTGAGCCAGTCCGGTATGTAATTGTGCACGGGGCATTTCCATTGGCAATAAGGATTGCCGCAGGCGATACAGCGCTCAGACTGGTCGGCGGCGCCATCAGCAGGGAATTCCTCGTAAATTTCCCTGAACTCATGACGGCGTACGTTGATGGGAATCTTGTCCGGCTCGTGGCGGGCGTTATCGATGAACTGGTACCCTGGCCTGGCATTCTGCTTGCTCATGTCACCTCCCCTACCTGACCAACTTGATGGGCGCCACGGTGGGCGCCGCGCGCGTCTCGCGCTTGGGGTCGATCACCCGAAAGTAGTAGGCAAAATGATCGAAGTCTTCCAGCAAGCGGGCCGCCCAGACACTGCCTGTGCATGTCGCATGACGTCGTAGCAGGGACTTCAGAAGCTCGAAATCCTGGCTGTGTTCCCAGGCGTCAAGATTGTGGACCTCGACGCTTTCCATGTTGCAGCGCCGAGAGAACCGCTCATCCATGTCCAGCACAAATGCGCGACCGCCGGTCATGCCAGCCGCAAAGTTGGACCCGACTTTGCCCAGCACGACAACCAGTCCGCCAGTCATGTATTCGCAGCCATGATGCCCCAGGCCTTCCACCACGGCCGTGGCGCCGGAATTCCGCACCGCAAAACGCTCGCCGGCCTGACCGGCCGCAAACAGCTCACCCCCGGTAGCGCCATAGAGGCAGGTGTTACCCATGATGACGCTGCGTTTAGCCACGATGCGGGCGTCGGAATTTGGCGAGATGGATATTCTGCCCCCGCTCATCCCTTTACCCACATAATCGTTGGCGTCTCCAACTAAGTGCAGGTTCATGCCCTGGGTGTTCCAGACACCGAAACTCTGCCCCGCCGAGCCCATGAACGTCAGGTGGAAAGGCTCACCCGGCAGCCCGGTCCTGCCGTGGTTTTTTGCAATCTGGCCCGCCACGGTGGCGCCTACAGAACGATCATGGTTGCGAATATTGAAGCAAAGCGCAGTACCCTCACCGGACCGAATGCCGTCCGCGCAGGCAACCGCGATGGTCTGATTGAGCTCGCCCTGGTCATGCGGGTCATTGCGAACACCTCGATAACCGGATTGTGACCCACCGGCAGAGGCGCTGGTCAGTATAGGCT
>WTJD01000171.1 GCA_011524975.1 Lysobacterales bacterium | reverse complement strand
GTCTAAACTTCGAGCGCCGTGTTTTGGCAATTGAAATAAAAGTGGCCGCTGTCATAGAGGAATTCAAAGGTCCCGGCGCCCCGGTAACCGATACGCTTACAGGCCTCGACACAGACACCGCCGATGTACTCCCTTTCTTCCTGGGTAATACCCGGAGCCGGAGCCTCTTCGATGACTTTTTGATGGCGCCGCTGCGTTGAACAATCGCGCTCCCCCAGGTAAACAGCGTTGCCATGCTGATCCGCCATCACCTGGATCTCGATATGCCTGGGGTTCTGCAGGTACTTCTCCATGTAGACCGTGCTGTCGCCGAACGCCGTCTGCGCTTCCTGCCTGGTCAACTGCAGGGCGTTGGCCAGGTGCGCCTCGGTATGAACAACCCGCATGCCACGCCCGCCGCCGCCGGCAGCGGCCTTGATGATGACCGGATAACCCACGCGCTGGGCGACTTCCATGCATGGCGGCAGCTCATCAGGCAAAGGGCCATCCGAACCAGGCACACACGGCACACCGGCTTCTCTCATGGCCTTGATGGCCGAGACCTTGTCGCCCATGAGGCGAATCGTTTCCGGCCTGGGGCCAATGAAGATGAATCCGCTTTGTTCAACGCGCTCCGCAAAATCCGCATTCTCAGCCAGAAAGCCGTAACCCGGATGAACGGCGACGGCGTCCGTCACCTCGGTCGCGGCGATGATCGCCGGAACGTTGAGATAGCTTTCGGTGCTGGGGGGCGGGCCGATGCACACCGACTCATCGGCCATGGCAACGTGTTTCAGGTTGCGGTCCACGGTGCTGTGCACGGCAACCGTCTTGATGTCCATCGCGTGACAGGCACGGAGAATGCGCAGTGCAATCTCGCCTCGGTTGGCAATGACGACTTTATCGAGTAACGCCACGGTGGTGCTCTCTCCCGGAATCTCAGCGGATGACGAACAAGGGCTCGTCAAATTCCACTGGCTGGCCATTCTCCACGAGGATGGCCACCACCGTGCCGGAAAAATCCGACTCGATCTGGTTGAACATCTTCATGGCCTCGATGATGCAAAGCGTGTCACCCACCGCGACCTTTTGGCCCATGCTGACGAAAGGCTCCGACTCAGGGCCCGAGGCCGAGTAGTAGGTGCCAACCATGGGCGCGCGAACGAGCTGCCCTTCCGGAACGGACTCTGAGTCATCCGGGGAAACCACCGGGCCGGTCTCCGCGGGAGCGGCAGGAGGTGCCGCAATGACCTGCGGTGCGGACACAGGCGCAGGCACAGGCGCAGGCACAGGCGCAGGCATGGGCGCAGCCGTCGCCGCTCCCCGCGTCAGGCGAACGGATTCCTCGCCTTCAACGATCTCGATTTCTGTCAGGTTGGACTCCTCGAGCAGCTCGATGAGTTTCTTGATTTTTCTGATATCCATCAGGAATTACTCCCGTTCCGGATCTGTCCGGTTGATGATGGCCTGCAGGGCCAGCAAATACCCCTCGCCGTGAAAGCCGCTGACGACGCCCATCGCGATGTCGGCGAAATAAGTCACTTGCCGGAAGGGCTCTCGGGCGCTCACGGCGGAAAGATGAACCTCGATGAAGGGAATTTCAACGGCCAGCAGAGCGTCACGCAGGGCCACGCTGGTGTGCGTATAGCCGGCCGGATTGAGAATGATGTAATCGACTTTGTCGCGACCCGCCTGTTGCACCGCGTCAACCAGCGCGCCTTCGGAGTTACTCTGCAGATGTTCAAGCTCGACATCACAGGCGGTAGCGAAACCCTGCAACTCCTGCAGGATGTCCGCCAGTGACCGTGACCCGTACTGACCAGGCTCACGCTGGCCCAGCAGGTTCAGGTTCGGGCCGTTAATAACGAGGACTTTGATCAAGATAGCTCCATTGCCGGCGCGGGTTGTTGTGTCTTTGCGGCCAAATGCCCGTCAGGGTGCGCAAGTCTGCACGAAACGCCCGACATTGTCTACAATTCGGCACCGTATTGACGACGATAGCAGCAGGATCGTTACAAGAATGTTAAATCCAGCAGCGCTGGACGGTTCAGAGCAGGGGCCGGACCTGTTCCAGCAGCTCTTCACGGGACAATTCTCCCAACCGTGTCCAGCGGACCATGCCCTCGCGATCAATGAGTATGGAGTAGGGCAACAGCCCGCTGGCGTTGCCATAGCGGCGGCTGGCATCCATCACGTCCGCCATGCCGACCAACGAGGTGTAGGAAACACCGACCTCAGCGACAAAGTCACGCGCCTGCTGAACGTCATCCAAAGCGATGCCCAACACGCGAAAGCCGGTCTCACCCATTTCCCGCTGCAGTTCATCCAGCATCGGCATTTCCGCGCGACACGGTTCGCACCAGGTGGCCCAGAAGTTGACCAGCAAGACCTGCCCGTCATAATCCGCGGCCGACACCCAGCTGCCATCCACGCTGCCCAGCCTGAAATCCGGCCTGTGCCGACCGACGAGTTCCTGCGGAGTGACAGCGACACGCGCCTGTGCCACCTGGTCGTTTGAAAGCAGCATGCGGTTAAACAACCAACCACCGGACGCGCCCAGCAAGCCCGCCAGGATAAAAAGCCAGATCAGTTTTTGTTTCATGGCGCGGACAGGACCCGCTGCAGGTGCTCGGAGAATTCAT
>WTJD01000140.1 GCA_011524975.1 Lysobacterales bacterium | reverse complement strand
CGGTCACGTTATCCCAGGTGACGCGGACCTTGTCTGTGAAGGTGCCGTCACTGGCCGCGACATTGGCCGGCGGTGGCGGAATGTACAGGCGGTTCCCCGCATCGGCATCGCTGAAGCCTGAACAGCCGACCACGTTACAGGCTTTGAGGCGGTAGTAATGCACGCCACCCAGGGCATCGGCGCCGGTATCGTCATAGCTGGTCACGTTGATCCCGGTGGGGTCGATCGCGCTGCCGCAGCTGCCGGCATCGGTGGTGGCGCAGCGGTAGACCTCATAGTAGGTCTCATCACTCACGTCGTCCCAGGTGATGCGCACCTTGTCGGTGTACGCGGCATCGCTCGCGCTGACGTTGCCGGGTGGTGCTGCCGGTGGCTCCGGCGGCGGGCCACCGTCACAGGTATCGGCGCGGACTTCGACATCATCGACCTGGGCGTACTCATCATCGTCTCCGCCGTAGTGGAAACAAATATGCAGGGATTGCCCCTGATACGCGCTCAGGTCAATCGTCTCTTCCGCTCCAGGTGTGCCGAATGGCGTACCCTGCTCCTGTGAGCTGGTGTCCAGTAGAACGTTGTATGCGCCAATGGTGCCCGTTGACGGCGCTTCCGATCCTGCCAGCACTCGGAATATGTCTTCCGGACCAGGCAGCGCAGTTGCGAACTGGTAGCTGTACAAAAACTTCAGGCGGCTGCCGCTGGCAGTAGCGAGGTTGACTGCTTCGGAACACAGGTAAGCACTCCATTGGCCACCGCTAGCATCTGAATCTGCGCAAGCAGCCTCACCGGTGCCTCCCGTGAAATTTCCCGGCATGCCGTCGGTTGCGGGGCCACTGCCGCAAGTGCCGTCATCTGTCGTCCCCCAGTTGCGCGCCGGGCCGGTTGGCACATCCTCGAACACCGTCCAGCCGGCAGGAAGATCGCCCAACCCGGGATCAAAGTCCTCCAGCAAACAATTCTCAAAGGAGGTGCATTGACTGGGAACGGGGTTGCTAATGCCGCGATCGATAAGCACGTCATCTACAAGAAATGTGGTCGGCCCAGTAGCGGCCAGTGTTTTCACTTCAAAGCGCAAAGTGTGGCTGGACCCATCGTTATAGGGACCGCCCGCGGCAGTCGCGAGATCAATGACTTGCTGGGCATATCCACTCTGGCCGCATGCGCTGTCCGAACCATCAACACGGAAAACCTCATTGCCATCGAGTTTGATGCTGAGGAAGTCACTGGCGGTATCACATTCGGGAATCTCCAGCCAGAAGCTCAGCACGCTGTCAGTGCCCTCTATCGTCAGCGCCTGCTCCAGCGAGGCATCCTCCCCCGTTGCGGAAGTGCCGCCGAATCGTGCCCACCAGTCACCGGTGCGCTGGCCGCTACCTTGCCCGCAGCCTGGACTGCCCGTGCTGCAGAACTGGGACCGCACGAAATTTACCTGTTGCCAGTCTCCGGTTGTGATGCCGCCTTCAAACCCACCCGATGCCACCCCGTTGATCTGGGTGGGTGGAACGGGGAGCGTACATTCATAGTTGGATTCAATCAGGCAGGTGGTGGAACAGCCGTCACCACTGGCGCTATTACCATCGTCACAGGTCTCACCGGCTTCAAGAATAGAGTTGCCACAGACCTGAGCGTGCGCCACGGGTATCAGTGGCCCTAACAGAAGCAACCAACAGTGAAGGAAAAAGATTCTCACGGATCGCAATGTGTCCCCTATTGAGGAAGGAATATTAACAGGTTAAGACGACGTAAAAAAAACCCCGCCTGCGGGCGGGGTTTTAATGTTTCCGATTTTAAAAATCGAGAATTTTAGTCAATGACCATGGGCTCGCCGTTCTCATCTTTCACGGCCCGAACCTCTTGCGCGGTCATCATCCACTTACCGATGTAAGCGTGTGCTTGACCAGTTGCATTGCCGTCATCAGCCTCGCAACCCAGGTTTTCCTCTTGCTCCTCAGTTGAGGTGTAGTAGCACTCCGCTTCCGCTGAGGCGCTTGCCATCGTCTGGAACTTGGTGAAGATGGTGTAGTCGCCCTGCGGCAAATTGGGCAGCAGGAAGTTGAAATGGTTGGCGGACATGGTGGTAATGCCAAGCGCTATCATTTCGTCGAGGACCACGCAATCGGCCAGATTGAAGTAGCCGGACCCGGTCTCAGTGTCGACGTCGATAGTTACGTCCACGTTACATTCCTCAATGACCCCGGCCAGGACGGCCTCGAGTTCTTGGCTTCGCCTGTCCATTGTCACGTAGCCCGGGGCAGCCTCATAGCAGACACCGCTCGCTTGGTTGCACGCGTGCAGCGACACCCCACCCTCAGCGGTTGCAACTGCTTTTGAGTATGACCCCCTCTTGCCCTTGACCTGCGTGCTCGTGAACAGCGCTACCTGCGCTGACATGCCGATCATGAGCTCTTTGGCATTGGGCAGTTTGATGGTAGACATCTCAACGATTACTTCATTTTCGTCGTAATCCATAGTTTCCCCGCAAATACCTTCCTCCGTACTTTCGCAGGCCTCGCTGCGAACGAACGTTGAGTCAATGCTGTCGTTATAGGCCGCAGTAAACTTGGCCGATTGTGCCATCGCAGAACCTGCAAATGCCGTAGCCAAAGCAGCAGCGCAAATCAATAAAC
>WTJD01000099.1:5666-28765 GCA_011524975.1 Lysobacterales bacterium | reverse complement strand
TCCCTAGTCCCTAGTCCCTAGTCCCTAGTCCCTAGTCCCTGGTCCCTGGTCCCTCATCGAGCCCGAACTGCACAAACTCCCGCTCATAGGCTAACAATCGGCTGTCCTCAATCAGGTCTACGTACAGCCGTCCGGCCAGGTGGTCGAGTTCATGCTGGATGACGGTGGCCAGGAAGCCCTGGGCTTCGATGCTGCGCTCATGCGCGTGCTCGTCGAGATAGTCGACCCGGATGTGCTGCGGCCGCTCAACATAGCCGCGCAGGCCGGGCACGGACAGGCAACCCTCCCAGCATCCGGCGGCCGCCTTGTCCAGCACTGAGATTTCCGGATTCACGAACACGGTGAGCGGCACCTGGGGTATTTCCCCGTAACGTCCTTCGCCGCCGGGAAGGTGCACGATGGCAATCTGCAGCGGCACGTTGATCTGCGGTGCGGCCAGACCGATGCCGCCGGCTGCATTCAGCGTGTCCTGCATGTCTTCAATCAGGGCATCGAACTCGTGTGAGCCGATCCAGGCCGGGTCGACCTGCCTTGCCACCTGGCGCAGGGTCGGGTGACCCATGCGGATGATTTCATGCACGGCCATGGGCTGACCTTCAGATGCGGTAAGCGACGACCTTCATGACCTTGGAGGTCAGGCTCATCAGGTCCTTGATGGGCGCCGGCAGGTCAAAGGCCCCGGCGTCTTCGGCCATGTCCGCGTGCTTGGCCTCGTCGATCTTCATCTGACCGAGGATGGCGTGGGTGCGCGCGTCTTCAGGCGGCAACTGGTCGAGGTGGTCCTGCAGGTGCGCTTCGACCTGGTTTTCGGTTTCTTTGAGAAAACCCAGGCTCCAGCCATCGCCCGCGGCGCCTGCGATGGCGCCGATGGCATATGAGCTGGCATACCAGAAAGGATTCAGCAGGCTGGGCCGGCTGTCGAGCTCTTCCAGGCGCTGCTCACACCAGGCGAGGTGATCGATTTCCTCATCCGAGGCCTTCTGCATATCGTCTTTGACTTCCGGATTTCGGGCTGTCGCCGCCTGCCCGGCATACAGCGCCTGGGCGCAGATTTCGCCCGTGTGATTGATGCGCATCAGGCCGGCGATATGCCTTCGCTGGGAATCATCCAGTTCGCAATCGGCTATCTCGGCCGCCGGATTGGCCCTGAACGGCTCGGGCGCCGTGCCGGTGGACAGGCGCAGTGCTCGTCAATGCGGTGAATGATGCGATCGAGGGGGGTGTAGTGTCTGCCAGCGTGTTCCATCGAAGGATATCCGGTCTGGTTGGGTGTGCTGCTATTTTACCTCCTGGCGATGCGCCGCGCCCGGCAGCCTGACGCTGACCTCAGGCGTCACGGCGCGAGCCGGCTGATGGTTGCAGCCATTTTTCGAGGGCGGCCGCCAGCTTGTCGATGCTCAGGGGCTTGGCCAGGAAGCCATCCATGCCCGCTTCGATGGATGATTCGCGGCTTTCCTCGAACACGTGGGCGGTCAGGGCGATGATGGGTGTCTTCGAGCGACCGCGCGCGTCTTCGGTGGCGCGAATGCGACGGGTTGCCTCCAGTCCATCCAGCTCCGGCATATCGCAGTCCATCAGTATCAACGCGTAGTCTGTCTTTTCGAGCGCGCTCAGGGCCTCATGGCCATTCGCGGCCACGTCATAGGGATACCCCAGGCTGGCGATTTGCGCTCCGATCACGAGCTGGCTGGTATGTTCGTCCTCAACCAGCAACACGCGCGATTCTCCGTTTGCGACCGGCGCTGCCGCGGGCTCTTCCAGAGGCGCATCGGTGGGCTCCTGACCGACGATAAATGGAATCCTGAACCAGAAGGTGGCGCCACCATCGCTGTTGTTTCGCGCGCCGATCTCACCGCCAAGCAACTCCACCAGCTGCTTCGATATGGCCAGACCTAGGCCGCTGCCCCCGTGCTTTCGGGATGAGCTTTCATCCGCCTGAGAAAAGGGCAGGAAAAAATACTCTGCCTGGTCTGGATCGATGCCGATACCCTGATCGGTGATTTCCACGCCGATGAGCGCTGTCTCACCATCGGACTCGAGCATGGACAGACACAGGGTGACACGGCCTTCGTCGCTGAACTTGATCGCGTTGGAAACCAGGTTGACCATCACCTGCTGTAATCTCAGCGCGTCGCCGTTAAGCCAGGCCGGTAGGGCAGGGTCGGCCTCGACGCGCATTTCGATGCCTTTTTCCTGGGCCGTGACGCGCATCAGTTCCAGCGTCGTCCGGGCGGTTTCCTCCAATTGGAAAGGCCTGGCGACAATTCGCATCTCACCCGTTTGCGCCCTCGAGTAGTCGAGTATGTCGTTGATGATCTTGGTCAGGCTGACACTGGAGGAGATCAAGAGCTCGACGCGTCGGCGCTGCGCCTTGTCCAATTCACCGGTCAGGAGTAATTCGCTGAGACCCAGAATGCCGTTCATGGGCGTTCGGAGCTCATGGCTGACATTGGACAGGAATCGCGCTTTCAAACGCTCGCTCTTGCCTTTCACCTGCTGCTCAATGTGCAGCTGGCTCAGCTCCTCCGCCTGGCGCTCGGCCAGGAACGATACTTGCCGGATGGAGCGGCTTTCTATGATGGCCAGGGCCCAGAAGGTCACCAGGCTTCCCAGGACCACCGAGCTTTGCATGTTGTGGGCTTCCCAGTGCGCGTGGCTGCCCAGCAATTCGACCAGTACGTGAATGACGGGCAGGACGAAGGCCAGCAATACCACCGGGCTGGTGTATTCGAACCTGCCGGGCTCCTGGGCGGGCTCGGTTTTTGCGGGTTCCCGAGCATCGCCGAGTTCATAACGCCGGGCCCGCGCGATGACCAGCGTTGCAAAGAAGGGCAGATACCACAGCGCCTCCGCCGCATGGGTGTCCATCCATGCCGGTGCTTTGATCGCATACCAGGTTTCAAGCGCATCGAGCCCCAGATAGAGCGCCGCAAGGGCGGCCATCAGCCAGTAGATCAATCGCCATCGTGGCCGGGCGGCGAAGATGGCCAACCCGACCAACCAGGCCGTCAGTGCAATGTCCAGCACCGTGTAAAACAACAGCGATACGACCGCAGAGTCGTACAACTGCGGCTGAAACTGACTGGGAATGAGCACAAAGTAGCAGAACAACCAAAACGTCAGCACGAGCAGCCCGCTGGATCTTACCCAGCGCAGCGACCGCAACGCCCGCGGGGGAGGAGACCGGGCAGGAATCAGCGCGAGGGCGAGAAAGAAAACGAGGTAATAACCGACATGGCCGATGTCCTGCGCAAGGGCAATCGGCCGCACGGAATAGTCACCCTCCAACAGCCATTGAGACAGCTTGACGGGCAGCCACAGCGCGAAAGCACCGGCCAGCATCCGCCAGAAGACGCACTCGCTGGGGCCCAGGCGCTCTTTCGCCCTGGGCCAGAGCCATGCGATGCAAGTGGGCATGACGATGAGCGTGGTCAGGCCCATGTTGTAGTGCCAGATGAAATCGTAGTCGAGCCCGGGAAGGAAAAATGGCAGCAGGCACAGCAGCAGCGTGCCCGCGGTCAGGAGCAGCAGCCGGTCCTGGCGTACCCCCGAACTGAACTGTTTTGTCAGATCGCTTTCAGCCATGCGCTCACGAAACATTCCGGTCTCAGTTCCGTGTCCGAAACCCGGATGGTGGCTCAATTATCCCTTATAACCTTGGATTCTACCCCAGAAGTCATCATATCTACGGCGAGCAGCGAACCCGAGGCCTTGAAAGTTCTCGGGTTTTTCGGGTCATGAGGGATCAATCAAGGAGTAGTGGACATGATGAATCATGCAGGCAAAGTGGCTTTGGCCATGGGTTTACTGGCGTGCGCGTTTTCGGCATATGCCCAGGACGAGGAGGAAGTTGAACTGGGCTGGAGCGGAAAAGGTGAGCTCGGCTTCGTCAGCACAACCGGTAACACCGAAAGTACAGCGCTGAACGGCAAGCTGAACTTCGTTTACACCACCGAGACCTGGAGACATCGGTTCGGCCTGACCGCGCTGATGACGTCCGAGGATGGGACCAAGGAAAACGAGCGTTACCAGGCCGAAGTACAAAGTGACCGCAAGCTTACCGAGAGAAGTTGGATTTTTGGCGCTGTGCGTTTTGATGCTGACAAATTTGGCGCCTATGACCCGCAGGTGACCGCAACGGCAGGTTATGGTCACAGCTTGATGAAATCAGACAACCATGAACTCAAGGGCGAAGTCGGTGCCGGTTACCGTCACCTGGAAGAGCGCGAGACCGGTGTGACCTCTGACGAGGCGATTTTGCGATTCGTGCTGGATGATACCTGGACCATCTCAGACAACATGGCCTGGACCAACCGATTGCTGGTGGAAACGGGTAGTGAGAATACCTTCAGCCAGTTCAACACCGGATTCAGCGTTGCCATGACAAGTAAGCTGGCCGTCAAGCTGGGCTACGAGGTGCGCAACAACACCAAAGTGCCGCCGGGTGACACTGAGAAAACGGATACGCAGGCTACGGTCAACCTGGTGTATAACTTCTGATCAAAGCCGGGCAAGCCATGAGCCATTACCAGAGACATCTATTTATTTGCACCAATGAGCGGGCAGAGGGCGCTGAGCGCCCCTCCTGCAATCTGTGCGGCTCCTCGCGCGTGCTGATGCATGCCAAGGCGAGAATAAAAGAGATGGGCCTGAATGGCGCGGGCAAGGTTCGTGTGCAAAGGGCCGGTTGTCTGGACCGCTGCGAGGAAGGCCCGACCTGCGTGGTCTACCCCGACGGGGTCTGGTACACCTTTGTTGACGAGGAAGATATCGATGAAATCATTGATTCGCACCTGGTCAACGGCAAGGCCGTGGACAGGCTGAAAATTTGATCGGAAGTGCTTGAACCGGGGCCATCAAACCAGTAAAATTCCCGCCCTTCACCCCGACCCTCCGGCGTTTGCCGGGTTTCGAGAGTAACTAGACATGAAGACCTATACTGCAAAACCGCAGGATATCAGGCGCGAGTGGCACCTGGTGGACGCAACGGACAAGACGCTGGGCCGGTTGGCCACGGAAGTGGCGCGGCGCCTGCGTGGCAAGCATAAGCCTACGTTCACCCCGCACATGGACACGGGGGATCACATCGTCGTGGTCAATGCGGAGAAGGTGAAAGTCACCGGCAACAAGCTGAACGACAAATACTACCACCGGCACACCGGTTACATCGGTAACCTGAAGAGCATTAACCTGAGCGACCTGCTGGAAAAGCACCCTGAGCGTGCCATCCAGTATGCGGTCAAGGGCATGATGCCGAAGAACCCGCTGGGCCGTGCCATGCTGAAGAAGCTGCACGTTTACGCCGGCCCCGAGCACCCGCACGCAGCACAGCAGCCCGAGCCGCTGGAACTCTGAGCCGCGCAGCGACAGTCAACGGAAACAGGATTATGGCAAGCGAACAGTATTACGGTACGGGACGGCGTAAATCTTCCACCGCCCGTGTTTACCTGAAAAAGGGCACCGGCCGCATCACGGTCAACGAGCGCCCGCTGGATGAATTCTTCGGCCGCGAAACGGCCTGCATGATCGTGCGGCAGCCGCTCGAGAAGACCGACACGGTGGAGCAGTTCGATGTGAACGCGACCGTCACCGGCGGCGGCACCACCGGCCAGGCCGGCGCCATCCGCCTGGGTCTTTCACGCGCCCTGCTCGAGTACAACGAAGAGCTGCGCGAACAGCTCCGTGGTGCTGGTTTGCTGACCCGCGACGCCCGCGAAGTCGAGCGCAAGAAGGTTGGCCTGCACAAAGCCCGCAAGGCGACTCAGTACTCCAAGCGCTAATCCGGCGGCATCTTTTGCCGCTACTCGGTGTTGCGGATTTTGCTCAGCTGCTCATTACCTGACTTGGTAACCCCGCGCTTCGCTCAATCCGCGCCTTGATTGACAACAAAATCTGCTCGCCGGTATCGTCAGACTAACCGGTAGGACGGTCCAAAAGACAATACTTGGGGGATCGTCTAGTGGTAGGACTGCGGACTCTGACTCCGCCAGCGGGGGTTCGAATCCCTCTCCCCCAGCCAAAACAGAAAGACCGCCCTTGTGGCGGTCTTTTGTTTTGTCCGGGGTCGAGGGTGTAGAGCACCTCCAATACGCGCAGCGTGGTGGGGGTTTGACAAATTCGCCGGGAGCGAATTTGGTCGCACGAGCATAGCGAGTGCGCCCGAAGGGCCGAAACCAGGGATGGTTTCGGACAATCCCTCTCCCCCAGCCAAAACAGAAAGACCGCCCTTGTGGCGGTCTTTTGTTTTGTCCGGGGTCGAGGGGCGAGCCCGAAGGGCCGGCTACATGGAAGTAGCCGGTAATCCCTCTCCCCAGCTTGGTTCTAGTAAATCCCTCTTCCTCTGTCGACTGAGAATGTCCGATGGGTGTTTCAGCGAATTTGCTATTACGAAGACTTGCCCCAGGCGGCAATACTTAGAGAATTGATCCATTCGGGTGTTGCAAATGGCAGTAATCATCATTGGACTGATGATCAGTCGGGGAAAGCTGGTTTGTTGCGTGATGCGCAACACGCTATAATCTTACCGTGATCAAGTCATTCCGCCACAAAGGGCTGAAGCGGCTGTATGAGTCTGGCAATGCCTCGGGTGTGAAAGCCGATCACGTCAACCGGCTCAGGATGCTGCTGGCCGCGCTGGATACGGCGCAGCAGATTAGTGATATGAACATCCCCGGTTTCAATTTGCATCCGTTGAAGGGCAGGCTCAAAAACCGCTGGTCCATTTCGGTCAGCGGCAACTGGAGGGTGACCTTCGAGTTTCGGGAAGGCAATGCGTACATATTGGATTACGAGGACTACCACTAATGGCCATGCACAACCCACCGCATCCGGGTGAATTTATCCGTTCAGTTTATCTGGAGCCATTTGGCATCAGCGAGCGCACACTTGCCGCAAATCTGGCAGTTTCACCCTCGACGCTAAATCGGGTAATCACTGGCAAGAGCGGGGTCAGCCCCGAAATGGCTCTGCGCCTCTCCAAAGCGCTGGGACGCACACCCGAGAGCTGGTTGGCCATGCAGGACGCCCATGACCTGTGGCTGTTGAGAGACAACGCAATGCTCGATGATGTCAGATCAATGGAGTTTGCCGCCTGATAAACCTGCCTCGAACGCGAAAACATGGTCTTTTGCAATTGCTGACCGGCGAGAGGGGCCAAACCCGGTCGCGCTTTGTGCCTCACATTGCACAGTGGTAACTTGGCAGGATGGATACCAAGAAAGGCCAGCTATACATCGGCCGTGAAAGTGAAACGGATGAACCCGTACTGCTTAAAGCGAGTTCACTGACCACTCACGGGGTTATCTTCGGCATGACCGGTTCGGGCAAAACCGGTCTGGGTGTCAACATCCTGGAAGAGGCGGCGCTGAGCAAAATTCCCACGTTGATCCTCGATCCCAAGGGCGACATGGGCAACATCATGCTCAATTTCCCCGACAGCACCCCAGAGGACCTCGAACCCTGGATGGACGCGGCCAAGGCGAAGCGCAAAGGCAAGACCGTCGCCGAGCTGGCCGCCAAGGAGTCCGCGGAGCGAAAAGAAGAACTGGCATCGCACGGCATCACGCCAGAACGGATTGCCCGGCTGCGCGACAACACCGAGTTCAAGATCTACACACCGGGGTCCTCTGTCGGCATCGGCATTAACGTGCTGGGCTCCATGAAAGCGCCCGATCTGGATTGGGCGGTCAATGCCGAAATCATCCGTGATGAAATCGAGGGCCTGGTGTCTTCGATCCTGGTCCTCGCCGGCATCGAATCCGATCCCGTCTCGGGGCCCGAACACATTCTGATCTCCATGATCGTCGAGACCTGGTGGCGCCAGGGCAAGGACCTGGACCTGGCGACGCTGGTGGGCCAGATTCCAAAGCCGCCATTTCGCAAGCTCGGCGTATTCGACCTGGAAATGTTTTTCTCCGAAAAAGAGCGTATGAAGCTGGCGCTTCAGCTCAACACCCTGCTTGCCTCACCCTCCATGGCCTCGTGGCTCGAGGGCGAACCGTTGGATATTGAAAGCATGATCGGCGGCAACGGCAAAACGCCGTGCGCGATCATTTACATGGCGCACCTGAACGAGACCGAGCGGCAGTTCGTGGTGACACTGCTGTTGTCCAAGGTAGTGACCTGGATGCGCTCGAGGCCGGGAACCGGTGAGTTGGGTGCGCTGGTTTACATGGATGAATGCTTTGGCTATGTCCCGCCAACGGCAGAGCCGCCGTCGAAGAAACCGATCCTGACCATCCTCAAGCAGGCGCGCGCGTTTGGTGTTGGGCTGGTATTGGTGACCCAGAATCCGGTGGATATCGATTACAAGGCCATGTCCAATGCCGGCACATGGATTATCGGGCGCCTGCAAACCGAGAACGACAAGCGCCGGGTGCTGGACGGTATCCGCGGCGGCCTGCCCGACCTGAGCGAGCGAATCTCCAACCTGCAGAAGCGCCAGTTCCTGTTATACCAGGCCAAGAAATCAACCCAGGTTTTCCTGTTTCGCCGTCATTCCATGTGTTATCGATTCGGACCGTTTACGCGAGCACAGGTGGCATCGCTGATGGAGCCGTATCGTTTACAGGCCACAGAAACAGCGGTGGCCGCGGAAACTCCTTCGCCGGCACCATTGCCATCGGAAAGCCAGGGGCTCGACGCCCCCGCGGTCATGGCGCCGTCCGTGGCGCCCGGTATCGAGGTCGTGTACCTGGATCCTGCCACGCCCTGGGTCGCAGACATCGGCGCCGATCCTACCGGAAGCTGCATGGCGCCTGGGGCCGCGCTGACCGTGCAACTGCTGTACGACGAGGTCCGGGCGGGCGTGAATCACCATGAAACCTATGAAGCGGTGGTCTATCCACTGGACGGCGTCATCGACGTGGAGGATATCCTCGCTGTGGATCACGATGACCGGGATTTCAATGCGGAGCCGCCTGCCGGCGCCCGTTACCAGCTGGGCAATACCAGGCTGCAGAACAAGACCTTCTGGACCAGCCTGAAGGCGGATATGAAAACCTGGCTGGCAGCAAATCGAAGTATTTCGGTGTGGAAATGCCCGGGCCTGAAACTCTATGCGCGGGTGGGTGAGCGCCGCGAAGACTTCGAAGCACGGTGCCGGCAGGCCGCGGATGCGGCCGCCGACGTCGAAATCAGCAAATTGCGGGAGCGCTATGCCCGGCGTATCGACCGGCTGCAGGCGCAGATCTCCGCTGCCGATGCCAGGGTACGGGAGTTGGAGTCGGACGCGTCCGCGCGCACGCAAAGCGAAGTCATGTCAGGCATCGGTGATTTGCTGAACGCCATGCTCAAAGGTCGGGTGGGCTCGCGCACGCTGGGCAGCGCCGCGTCGCGCCGCTCGGCCACCAGGAAGGCCAAAATCAGGCTGGAGGCCGCGGAGGATAAACTCGACGACAAACAGCGGGACCTCGTGGAGTTGGAGGACGAACTGGAAGAGGCCCTTATCGCCATCCGGGACGAGCATGAGGCGCTCGCGTCCACCCTTGAAGCGCTGGACATTGGTCTTGAGAAGACCGACATCCGGGTGCTCGAGGCCAAGCTGGTTTGGGTGCCGGTGGCCTGAAGCAGTCACCGGCGGCAATGGCGCTGTTTGCCTAGAGGCCCGCCATTGAATCGCGGTTTAAGGCAGCCAGCCTGTTCCCTCAGGCTGGTTGCTTATCATATAAAACCGGAATCAGTCCTCGAAGTCCGTTGCCTGGGTCTGATGCACTCCGCCGTAACTGGCTGATGAGAAATGCATGGTCTTGGCGACCCAGTCATCACCTTCCAAAACCCAAACGCTGGTGACCCGGGTCCGATATGGCTTGAAGTTGCCTTTGCCGTCCGGCGTCACGCCTTCCGCGTAGTACCTGGCGAACACCGTTGAATCGTTCAGCTGGTGCGCTTCGGAGAAGTGGACGACGACGGTACCGGCGTCGCCAGGGGTTGTGCGCGCCCAGTCTTCGACGGTCGCGGTGCCCACCGGTTTATGGAAGCTGCCGTCCGAGTTCGTGTTGTACATACCCTCAGCACTGCTCAGGGCCACCACTGTCTCCCAATCCTTGGTGTTCCTGGCGACCCAGTACGCGTCAATGTTGGCGAGCACGGTCTGCTCGGCGCTGGTGTGGCTGTCGGCAAAGCTCAAGCTGGTGAACAAAGCCAAGCATAAAATCACATACTTCATTATCTTACTCCTGTGAAATCCCCCTAAAGGTTGCCCCCCAAGAGATATCAGCATAGCACCGATTCAAGCGCGCACACGCCGGGCGCTCGGGTTTGCGAAGGTTCAAGCGTTATCATGAGCCCTCTGATAGCAAGCAAGGGCACCTGTCATGCTCCGGGGATTGAAGAACTATCTGCGCGCGCTGTGGGACGGGTTGAACACCAAGGTGACCTGGTTCGATATCGCGGCGGTCATGGCGCTCGCCACCTTCGATATCCTGTTCGGGATACCGTCGCTGGCGTGGATACCTATTCTGCTGGTGGCTTACGTTTCCGGGCGCTGAGGCGCAGGCAGCGAGAGATCGTGCCCGGAAATCAGTTGACGCGCTGGCTGCTTCGTTCGTCTGGGCTACCTCGCGCATCCCAGCGCAGTGCAGCGTAGATAAACGGAGTGTCAATCACGGCGATGGCAAACTTGAATACGTATTTGGCTGCGGCGAGTTTCAGCGCTGTGGCCAGGTCAACCAAGCCCCACCAGACAACCAACCCGTAGATCAGGGTATCCACGGCCTGTGAAATCAGGGTGGAGCCCGTGTTTCGCAGCCACAAGTGACGCGAACCGGTGGCTTCGCGGATGCGATGAAACACCCAGACATCGAATGACTGGCTGATCAGATAGGCCAGTAGCGAGCCCATGACAAATCGGGGGGTATAGTCGAACAGGGTCACCATGGCCGCGTGGACCGATTGGGCATAGACTGCCGTCTCAGGGAGCGCCGAGGGCAGGAACCGCAGGCTGATCTGCGTCATCACGACCAGCACCACGCTCAGGAAAAAGCCCAGGAGCACCGCCCTTTGGGCTTCTGCACGGCCGTATTTTTCGCTCAGCAGGTCGGTGGCAAAGAAAATGCTGCTGTAGAGTATCACGCCCATGCTTGTCTGCAGCCCCGCAATCACGGTCAATTTCGGACCCATGATGTTGGCCAGCAGCAGGCTGAAAATCACGACGCCATACAGCCCAATCCGCCCGAACAGCCGGAATGCCAGAACGGCAAAACCGAGGTCGACCAACACGGTGATGACCCACAGGCTCAATTGATGGTCACTGATGAAATCCATTGCCGGTAGTGGATCAGCTGGTGTGCCGCCCTCGCGCGTCAAATGAGAAAGGGACTATATCATTCAGCCCGATGGGGTCGCCATCGGGCTGGCGCGGGTCATGATAAACTCATCGTGCGTTGTGAAAGCCTGCATTTGCGGCACTCGTCTCATTCATGCCGCCGGGCGCGGGCAGATGACGAGGTGGTACTAAAGGGTCTAATCAAAAAACGACAAGGGCGTTCTTATGAAAGGGGTATTCTTGAGCCATAAAATTTTACCCATGGTGGCAGGTTCATGGCTGATCGTTGCCGGCGCCGAGGGCCAAGCCCCGATCTGGAGTGATGAGTTCGACCAGGTTGGCGCGCCCAACGAGGCCTACTGGTCCTACGATCTGGGCGACGGTGGCTGGGGCAATAACGAGATTCAAACGTACACGAACGACTCGGCTAACGTACGCGTCGAGGGCGGTTACCTGTACATCACCGCCCAGGAACAGCAGCTCAAGGGCAAGCGCAGGAGCTATACCTCCGCGCGCATCAAGACCCAGGAAAAATTAACGGTCAGGTATGGGACCCTTGAGGCCCGGATCAAGGTGCCTAATCTGGCAGACGGCCTGTGGCCTGCTTTCTGGACATTGGGCAGGGACTTTCCCGAAGTGGGTTGGCCGGCGTGTGGGGAACTCGACGTCATGGAGATGGGTTCCCAATCAGCGATCGCAGAGGGTTTGGTGAATCGCAGAGTCGGCTCCACCGCGCATTGGGAACACGGTGGCGGCTACGCGGGCTATGGTCTGACCCTGGACGCCCCGACAGACCTCAATAATGACTTCCACGTGTTTCGCATGGAATGGACACCGGATTTCGTCTCCACATATCTCGATGGACAGCAAATCTGGGTGATCGATATTTCACCCGGAGCGTGTACCGATTGCACGGAATTCCATCAACCACATTTCATCATCCTCAACATGGCCGTTGGGGGCAGCTACACGGGCCTGTTCAGTTACAGGGATATCACCGCGACATTTCCGGCAGAAATGGTGGTCGACTGGGTTCGTATTTATGACAACGGCTTTACCGAACTCTCGGGCTCGGCGATCCCCGGTACCGAGGCGCATGTCGAAGCCATCAACGTTGGCGTTTCAGGGCGTAAACGCGTGAGGGGAACGGCCGACGTGCAGGTGCGTGATGAGAAAGGGGACGCGGTGGCCGGCGCTGATGTGACGGTGCAGTTCTCCGGCAGCTTCAACGAGACCGTGACGGCCACCACGGGTGGTGACGGCTGGGCCGCATTCACCACCTCCGGGCGCGTCAAGTCCCCCAGCTTCCAGGCATGCGTTACGGACCTCGTCCATCCGAGCATGGCGTACGTGCCGGTGGACAATGTCGAGGAGTGTGCCAACTTCTAGGCACGGGTGGCGCTGGCGTGAACGGCGCCAGCGCCTCGAGCTCCCAGCGCTTCGAACTTAATGAGCAGCCGCGATGGCGCGCTCTTTCTGGTCCAGCGCGCTGGCGATCGCGCGTTTCATGCAGCGATGGATTTCTGCTTTGCCTGTGCCGTCGAAAGGAAACATCTCGGCCAACATTTCGCAGGAGTCCTCGGCAATGGCTTCGATCCGCGCATCCAATTCCATCACGTCAGCGGAATCAGCCAGATCGAGATCAGCGAAACTGACCTGCCTTTTGAGTTCGACGATTTCACTGGGGATTACAGGATGGGAAGCGCGATTCTCTGATTTACGCTCGACCACCACGGGTGCCTGGACGACGACGAGTTTTTCGAGGGTTTCCGGTTCTTCCTGGGCTGCCAGTGGAGTGGCCGCCAGGGAGAGCCCGGCGATCGCCAGAAAAATGGGGACCGTTCTCACAGATTTGATGTACATATTCATGATGCCTCCTCGCAAGTAGCGAGTCTTATCCCGGGAAAAGACGTGTCATGACTCCTTTGACTGTGCGGTCAATTACCCACGAGCAGATCACGACATGCCCGCTCACGCCATGATCTGGCTCAACAAATATCCGATGAGCTCCGGGCGTGAAGCAACGCGTTGGGTGCGACATCAGCCATGACCGGCTCTCCGGGGTCGGCTGCATAACGGTTTGGGTCATGTGGGTGGCCCGCTGCTGGCGGGTGTCCGGCTACTGCACCAGCGGCAGCCGGCGCCCAGGTTGAACATGATCGGGGTCATTAGGCGCCCTGGAAAAGACCGCGCGAATCATGGGCTCGAAGAAATCCAGCGGAGGCGTCTGATAGTCGGGATCGAAGCTGGCCTGGTCCCATCGTTCGCAAAATTCGATGGCATCCTCGTAATACGGGCTGTCGCTGTGGCGGTCACGCTGGTGTTGATCGGCGCCTGGCAGATGCTGGCCGTAATAGATCAGCTGGAAATCCGCGTGCGTTCGTACGCACCAGGTGACCTGCTCGCGGACAAACGGCCTCAGCACGGCGGCCGCCAGCTCTCCATGGCTGTAAGGCGCATGCAGATCGCCCACGTCATGGAGCAGAGCTCCGATCGTCCAGTCTGCATCTGCACTGTCATGCCAGGCTCGGGCAGCAGCTTGCAGCGAATGTTCCAGGCGACTCACCCGATAGCCTGAGAGTGATTCATCGAGCTGATCCAGCAAGCCCAGCAGCCGGTCGGCTGTGCCCAGGGCGAAGGCGGTTTCCAGCCGGTTGAGCATTTCGTACTCCTGCCGGGTGCCCTCTTTCATTTGGCGAAACTGAACCTGCTTCATCTGTGTTTGTGCTCTGCATGCTTTCGCTCGAGCACCGCCAATCGACCCATGGCCTCGTCGGTGTCGACATAGCAGGACTGGAGGTGGCGATGTCCCCCCGAGCGAAAGGCCTTGCGCCCGTGCATCACGCGGCGATTGTCGACCATGTACATGTCGCCGGCCTGCATGTCCAACTCGAGCCGGTACTCAGGCCGGTCGCGCAGCGCGCCAAATGCGCGATAAGCCTCATAGAACGCCTCCATGGCCTCAGGCGGCAGCAGAAAAGGCTGCACGGAATGGTTGGAATAACGCACTTCCTTCAGCCGGCCTTCCGGATCCAGCGTGAGCACCGGGGCATGGTGTTCCAATTCCATATCGGCTTCGCGAAAGTGAAAATGCAGGCTGGTCTCAGCCAGCAGCTGGAACTGTTCAGGGCTTTGCGCCCGCATGACCTCCGCCAGCTTGAACCCGTCCACCAGCGTGGCTTCGCCCCCGCTGGCGCTCGATCTTACAAAGTGGGTCAGCTGGATCGTGGGGACCGGGTCGCGATAGGCCTCGTCGGTGTGCAGCACCAGCGGTAAATTGGTGTAAGCCACCGAATTGGCCCTGGGCACGGCCTTGACGTCGAATACCTTGCCCCAGCTGGTGACGCGAACCTGTCCGATGCTTTGGGCGATGTCGAGCACGATGCCGTCCTGCTCTGGAATTCCATGCATGATACCCAGCCCCGTGCGGCGAAATGCCTGCAGCCACCTGATCCGGGCGTTGATGTCCTGCAGGAAAGCAGCGTGCTCGATGCGCGGCAGCTTCGAGGCCATTTCGCGGCCCCAGGTATCGGGCAACGGGGGCTGGCTGCGCGCGCCATTGAAGTAATCGTGCTTTCTCAGCCAATCGGCTGAGAACAGGCTCTCATGGCCATCGCTCCAGCAGATCTCGAGGCCGCCTGTATCGTTGATGGCTAAATGTCTCGGCCGGATGTCGCCCGCCAGCAGGGAGGTTTCTTCCACGCGGTGGCCGGTCTCCGGGTGGCGGGCCTGCGGCGAGTTGTCGCGCAGCCAGAAATGATGAAAGACACTGTCACGGCCATCATTCCACCACAGCATGATGGACTTGTGATCATGTTCGACGCGGGTGATTCGTTGCATGGCGGCTTCAATTCCGGTAGTCGGGTTCTTCCTCATCCAGGATGCCGATGAGCGCCTGAAGGTGCAGCTCGGCAAACTGCGGATAGGTTCGCCATTGTTCGCAGGCCAGCCGGGCGGTGTGATCCGGCACGCTTGCCAGGGGCCGCCCGGTGGAGAGGGCGAGCACCTGAACCTGGGCGGCCCGCTCCAGGCAGTAGAGCTCATCGAACGCCTGCGCGACCGAATCTCCGATCACGATCACGCCGTGATTGCCCAGAAAGAGCACGTCGTGTCGCTCGCCAAGCAACTCGGCCACCCTTTGCCCCTCATCCTCATCCAGCGCCATCCCGGCATAGTCACGGTCGTAGGCAACTCGGTCATGAAATCGACAGGCATTCTGGTCCAACATCATGAATTCGAAGTCCTGCAGGCAGGTCAAGGCGGTGACGTAGGGCATGTGGGTATGGAGGACGCATCGGGCCCTCGGGATCAGTCGGTGCAACTCTGAATGCAGCGCCCAGGCTGTCAGGTCTATATGATCTCCAGCGCCATCTCCGGCCCGGGTTAAAACCAGGTCGCTGGCCCGAATGCGGGAAAAATGTGCCCCTCTCGGGTTGATCAGGAACTCGTCGCTGTCTGCACCCAGCGTGGCGCTGAAGTGATTGGCGATGGACTCGTGCAGGTGCAGTCGGGCGGCCCAGCGGAATGCGGCCGCCAGCTGTCGTCGGGTGGTGTGTTCGAGGTCGCTGTGGGCCGTCACCTGCTTGCTCTCGGTGTCCCGGATGTCCGCAATCAGCCCAGTATAGTCAAGGCGCATCGGTGCTCCAATACGTCGGCGGTGAGGGATCAAAGCCGCTGCCCACCCGGACGTCGATGGTTGCCCCATAGCCCGAAGGTATATACTCGCGGAATCCATGGTTTTGCAGGGGAGTGATCACGATGGATATCCGTTTGAGCAGAGAACAGCTTGCTGACTATCAGCGCGATGGCTACCTCATTGTCAAGGGCTTTTTGAGCGCGGATGAGCTCACTCCTCTGTATCAGGCCTACCAGGGTGATCCCTCCATTGACGGATCACTGTACGGTATGACCGACAAGGCGGGCGCCGCGCATCCCATCAACATATGGGTCGACTTGGGCAACGACATCATCGGCACGATTCCCCGCCTGGAGCGCGTGGTCAATTGCGTCGAGCAGATCCTGGGCGAGCCCTGCTACCACTGGCACTCGAAATTTACCAACAAGCCGCCGGGATGCCGCGCACGCATTGACTGGCATCAGGATTACACCAGTTGGTATGACGATGGCTGTCTCTTCCCCCATATGCTGACCATGGCGCTGGCCATCGAGCCGGCCGCCAGGGCGAATGGTTGTTTGCAAGTGGTGCCCGGGTCGCATCGCATGGGCCTGATGAATCATCAGGATGTCCCCAATTTCGAGGCGCGGCTGGAAGCCGCCAAGGACAGGCTGGGGTTGGTCCACTGTGAGTTGGAAACTGGCGACGCCGTGTTTTTCCATTGCAATACCCTGCATGGCTCAGGCGCCAATGACAGCGACCGCTCGCGCCTGATGCTGTTCAGCTCCTACAATGCGGTCTCCAACCAGCCGCTGGAAGCTGCCATAGGAAGCAACGAGTGGGGCCGTTTCATGGGGATCACGCCCGAGGAGCGCCGGGTCCGGCCGATGCAAAAATTACCCGATGACACGCTTGTGCGCCGGGCGGATATGCCTGCTTTCGGCCGGACGCCCTTCAAGCGGCCCATCGACACGCCGGGTGAGGGCTATACCCGGGCCGTGGCGCTGGAGACCTGATTCACCATGAGCGCACACCAGGAGGTAGATCTCTCAGCGCGCGAGTTGCTCACCGCGTTGGTCAACAACCTGCAGGCCCGGTTTTTCGAGGCGCCCCGTCTCGATGCCAAGCAGCTGTTCATCGCGCTCCAGGGCGGTAGGGAGATTCCTTTCATGGAGATCAGGCTGCCCGAGGTCGATGACAGCCTGGATTGTTTGCTGGCCCTGGATGAGACCTGCTATGTCGGCACGCTGAATTTCAGCCGCTTTCGTCAGGCGCTGCGCGCGCTCATGGCCCGTATTGCCGACGCGTTCCAGGACCCGGACGCCGTGCCCAACACCTTCGTCAGCGCCGATGGGCAGAGCTCGCTGTTCAATATGCCGGGCATCACTGAGCATGATGGGCAGGTCAATATCCTGCTCTCAGGCGTGCACCAGCGGCAACCGGGGCAGGTCGTGCTGCGGCTGGTGTTTATTGATCCGGGCGTGCTGGAAAACGCGGGTTGAGATAAAGCCTTCAATCCTCGCCGGATACCGGTGTCTGTGAGGCCACCCAGTCACGCAACTCGAACTTCTGTATCTTGCCCGTTGCGGTTTTGGGCAGGTCCTGGAACACCAGTTTCTTCGGGCATTTGAACCCGGCCAGCCGCTCCCGGCAAAACGCCAGGATATCCTCTGCCGTCGCCTCACGCCCGGAAACCAATTCGACAAAGGCGCAGGGCACCTCGCCCCACTTCTCGTGCGGCATGGCGACCACCGCCGCGGCCGCCACGGCGGGGTGCTTGAACAGCACAGATTCGACTTCGACTGAGGAGATGTTCTCGCCCCCTGAGATGATGATGTCCTTGAGACGGTCCCGGATTTCCATGTAGCCATCGGGGTGAACAACGGCAAGATCGCCGCTGCGAAAACCACCGCCCGAAAAGGCGGCCCTGGTGGCTTCTGGATCCTTGTAATAACCCTTCATCAGGGTGTTGCCGCGCAGCACCACCTCGCCCAGGGTTTCGCCATCGGCCGGAACGGGCCGGCCGCTGTTGACGTCAAGCACCTCTACCGACTCCATGACAGGAAAACGCACCCCCTGTCGTGCCTTGATCTCGGCCTGGCCAGCCGGATCGAGCTCGTCCCATTGTGCCTGCCAGTCACACCAGACAACGTGGCCAAAAGATTCGGTCAGGCCGTACACGTGCGTGACATTCAGCCCCAATGCCTGCACGCGTTCCAGCACGCGGCTGGGCGGTGGCGCGCCGGCGGTGAGCGCCTGCACGGTGTGCTCGAGCCCCAGGTCCTCGCCTTCCGCCTCGTGGGCCAGCATGGCGAGCACGATGGGTGCTGCGCCAAAGTGCGTGATCCGATGCTCGCGCAGGGCGGCGAAGACGCTGTCGGCAGTGATCTTGCGATGGCAGATGAAGGTTCCCGCCATGATGGTCATGGCCCATACGTGGCACCAGCCATTGCAGTGAAACATCGGCACGGTGTAGAGGTAGCGCGGATGGCGGGGCAATTGCCAGGCGGCAACCGTGCCCAGCGCCATCAGGTAGGCGCCCCTGTGATGATAGACCACACCCTTGGGCCGTCCACTGGTGCCGGAGGTGTAGTTCAGGGTGATGGCATCGTACTCGCTTTCGGGCAGGTCCCTGTCCTGCTTTTCGTCGGCCGAGTTCAACCAGTTCTCGTAGACGGGATACCTGCCCGACGCCGGTATCCCGGATGTGGCCCCGCTGTCCTCGATCTCGACCATCACGGGTCGGTTTTCCACATGCTCCAATGCCTGTTCAACCAATGGCAGGAACTCGCTGTCGACCAGCAAAACCCGGCAGTCGGAGTGGCTGAGGATATAGGCGATGGTCTCCGCTTCCAGACGGATATTGATCGCGTTCAGGACCGCGCCCAGCAGCGGCACCCCGTAGTGGGCTTCAAGCAGTTCGGGCGTGTTGGCGGCAATGACGGATACCGTGTCACCCCGGCCCACACCACTGGCTTCGAGCGCGCCCGCCAGGCGCCGCACCCGCTGAGTCAGCGCCCGCCAGGTATAGCGTCGTTCCCCATAGATGACCGCGACCCGGTCGGGATAGACATCCGCGGTCCGGCGGAGGAAAGACAGGGGGGAGAGCGGGACGTCATTGTGCAGTTCGTAGGTGCTCAAGGCTTCGTAATGTTCTTTTGACATGAGGTTACCCAGGGTCAAGACGGCATTGAGGTTGTGTTTTTGTGCTTACTCGTCGCGTCGGTATGGTCACGCCGCCATCTCAGCAGGTCCAACAGCAGCGCGATGCCCATGAGCACCAGGATCAGGGTCAATGGCAGGCCGGCGCTGATCGCGCCGGCTTGCAATGCAGTCAGGCTCTCATTGCCGCCCAGGGTCAGCATGACCACCGCGATCAGTACTGACAGCGTGACCCAAAGCAGGCGCTGGGGCACCGGCGTTTTCAGCTGTCCGCCCGCACTGATGGAGGACAGCACCAACGAACCGGAGTCGGCGGAGGTAATGAAAAACGTGATGACCAGCACAACGGCGCAGATGGAGGTCAGCCCGGCCCAGGGTAACTGCTGCAGCATCTGGAACATGGCCAGTTCAACCTGGCCGACGCCCCCAGACAGGGCCCCGATATTTTCCTGTGCCTGGAACAGGGCGGTTCCGCCAAAGATGGACATCCAGGCGATGGAGACCAGGGTGGGCACCAGCAGCACGGCGATCACGAACTCACGCACGGTCCTGCCCCGTGAAATGCGGGCGATGAACATGCCCACGAAGGGTGACCAGGAAATCCACCACGCCCAGTAAAACACCGTCCAGCCCTCGTACCAGGAACCATCTTCGCGCCCTATCCAGTTGCTCAAAGGCACGATGTCACGGCCGTAAAGCCAAATGGCGTTGAAAAATTCGCGCGCCAGGTGGGCAGTGGGGCCCGCCAGTAAAACGAACAGCGCCAGGATGCCCGCCAGCGCCATGTTGAAGTTGCTCAGCACCCGCACGCCCCTGCGAACGCCCAGCATGACCGAGATGGCGGCGATCAGGCCGATCACGGCAATGACTGCTATCTGGATGGCGAAGCCCTGGCCGAAACCGCTGAGGAAGCCAATGCCCCCCGCCGCCTGCTGGGCACCGAAGGCCAGCGAAGTGGCGATGCCGAAAACCGTCGCCACCACACCAAGTACATCGACGAGATCGCCCGGCCAGCGCCATGTGTAGCGCCCAAGGAAGGGGAACAGGGTGGAACGAATCAGGAACGGCAGGCCCCGATTGAAGGAAAAGTAGGCCAGCGACATGCCCATCACGGCATAGATCGCCCAGGCGTGCAGGCCCCAGTGAAACAGCGTGGCCGACATGGCCAGGTCGGCGGCCATGGGCGTGCGGGGCTGCACGTTGAGGGGCGTGCCAAACCAGTTGGTGTAGTGCGCCAGCGGTTCGGCGACACTGAAAAACATCAAGCCGATGCCCATGCCGGCGGCAAACAGCATGGCGAACCAGGAGAGCCGTGAAAAATCAGGCTTGCAGCCGACGCCACCCAGCCTGATGCGGCCGACGGGCAGAGCAATGAGGACCAGGCAGAACAGCACGAACAGGTTGACGGACACCACGAAAAAGCCATCAAAGCGTGACAATACCCAGCCTCTCAGAGACAACATCACGGTCTCGGCGCTTTCGGGCGCCCACAAACTCAGTATCACCAGGGGAACAATCAGGCCGACACTGAGGACGAAAACCACGGGATGCACATCCAGCCCGAGCGACTGCCGCGTGGGCAGTTTTTCAGGTGCGTTTGCGTGATGGGCGGGACGGCTCAACGGCCTTCTCGAGCTGCGCCCAGGGTGCTATGGGGCGTGGGCGTGCTGCCGGTATTGTTCGGGGTGTGCATAAGCATTAACCGCAAGCTTAGTCCAGCACGGGCCGCTTGCGCCAACCCGCTGTCAACACGGAATGTCCCGGTTTCAGCCCTCCAACGCCTCATGAACCGTCTTCGCTGTCGGGCCGCGCGCGGGTCAGTTGGGCTTCAAGGGCGTCTGTTCCGGCCGCGACAGCGCCGAGATCCCGGCCCGCCAGCAGCAGCGACTCCCACAGGTACAGGGCGAGGCTGGATTCACAAAACAGTAAAAACACAGGTGCAGCCAGCGCGTGCAGCCGCAGGATCTGGACGTTGATGCCGGCAACCTGTGTTTGCGCCAGGCAAGCCGGGCCGAAGCGGTCGGGCCGGAGATCGAGCGCGCACGGCCCGGCCAGGCAGGCGGGCGCTTCTTCCCCGCTGAGCGCGATCAGCGCGTGGCTGTTTGCGATGTTCAGGTCGTACACACCGTCCGCCGGGCGTTCGGCGGGTTCCTCCGGCAGTTGCCCGGCCGAGGCTCCTGCCAGGCTGCTCAGCCACCAGTATTCGAAAGCACCCGTCCGCAGCACCCAATCGCCTCGTTCCGTCTGCCGCGCCTGGTTCACCCCACTGGGCAGAGCCAGCCGAGGCGACAGCCAATGCTCAACGCCCGGGCCGCGATAGCCCCGACGCGGCCACAGGCTCAAATCAACCAGCCCCAGCGTCGCCAGGGCGTGTGGTTCTCGATCGCCTTGATCGTAACAGGCCACCATCTGCTGCCCGGCGACCGGCTTGAAGACCGCGCCATGGGCCTGGTGCCAGTCATGCAGCGCGCTGCGCTGCGTCAGTGAAGCAGGCTGTCCGTCGCGCCCTAGCATTGTTGGCGCTCGTTGTCCGGATCGTAAAAGGGCGTTGGCCTGACCTCGGCCTGACGAATCACGTTGTTGGCGCAGCGGATGTCCAGATGCCCGCCCGTCCGGGCAAGATCCGGCGGAACCATGGCGAGGCCGATGATCGACTGCAGCTCGGGTGAATAGCTGCTCGAGGTGACCCGCCCGACGGCGCGGCCTGCGTGAATCACCAGGTGGCTTTCCCTTGGTAAGTGGTCATCCGTCCGCGGCAGGCTGAAACCCACCAGCTGGCGGTATGGCGTTTTTTCGGCCAGTATCTCGAGCGCGCGTTTTCCGACGAAATCGGGTTTCTTCCAGGCCACGGCCCAGTTCATGCCGATCTCCATCGGATGGGTCATGGCGTCGGTATCCTGGCCCACGATGACATGTCCTTTCTCCAGCCTCAGTACGCGCTGAGCCTCCACGCCAAAAGGCTGCAGCCCGGACGGGCGTCCTGCTTCCAGGATGTGCTCCCAGGCGGACTGCGCGGCATGGAACGGCAGGTGAATTTCGAAGCCAAGTTCGCCCACGAAGCCGACCCGGATCACCCGGGCATCGGTGCCGGCAAATTCAAGCTCCCGCGCGGCCAGAAAGGGCATGGCTTCGCGATTCAATTCCTCGCCAAAGCCGGCCTGGCGCAAAATGTCTCGCGCAGCCGGGCCCGCCACGTTAAAGGCGGCCCATGCCGGCCCCGCGTTGACGATATCGACCCGTAATCGCCACTGGGCCTGCCACCAGAGCAGGTTCCGATACACCCGCTGGGCCGCCCCGGTGGTGGTGGTCACGTAAAAACGGTCGGCCGCGAACCGGCACGCCACACCGTCGTCGATAATGGCCCCCGCGTCATTGACCATCAGCGCGTAGCGTGAGCGATTCACATCGAGCGAAGACAGGCGGCCGGTATAGACCCGGTCGAGGAACTCGCCCGCGTCCGGCCCCTGGACATCGATACCGCCCAGCGTGGACACATCGATGATGCCGGCCCGCTCCCGAACTGCCCGCACCTCTTCTTCGATGTGCTGCTGTGCACGTCCCGGTGAGCCATAAAATGCCGGCCGACGCCAGCTGTCAGCCACCATCCAGTGCGCGCCTGCGGACCGGTGCCACCCATGCATGGCGCTCCGGCGCCGGGGGAACAGCGCCGGGCCGGCACAGTGGCCGATTTTTTCCGGCCCCAACGGGGGTCGCGCGGTGGTCACCCCGGTGCTGGTGACGGTCTGCCCCGTCGCGCCCGCGACAATCCGGGCCATGGCCAAGGCTGAATGGCGTCCCTGGGACGGCCCCATGCCGCAGGTCGAAAAGCGTTTGGCCAGCTGGATGTCGCTGTAGCCCTCGCTCACCGCGCGGAGGATGTCCTTGATCTGCAAATCCTCGTCAAAGTCCACAAATTCCCGCCCCCGCGGATGGGGGAATACCGGCAGCGGGTGGTTGACGCTTTCGCCGGACGGGCCGCACCAGTGCGCCGCGGCCTGGGGCAAGGGCCTGGGTTCGTGCTCGGGTCCAGAGGTATCTTTTATGATCTCGCCGATGGCC
>WTJD01000099.1:0-5566 GCA_011524975.1 Lysobacterales bacterium | reverse complement strand
GGGCCTGGGTTCGTGCTCGGGTCCAGAGGTATCTTTTATGATCTCGCCGATGGCCCGCGCCGCGTCAGCCATCGCAAGTTCGGGGTTGATGCAGCCGTTAATGGCGCCGGCGGTCACCATGCCCTCGGGCAGTTGGTCGATCTGAAAAACCGCGCGCTCATCCAGATAGCGGAGCCGGGCGCCACCCTGGCACGGCAGCTGGTAGGCGGGCATGTAACCCACCGAGGTCACCAGCAGATCGCAGCGATGAACGCCCAGGCGCGCACCCGTGACGCCCGGGGCTTTGATGGCGCGCACATCCACGGCGCGCAAACGACCGCCGAGGCGCTCCGCCCGCGCCTGGTAGACCGTGGCGCCGCACTCGATTTCCACGCCGGCATCGGCGAGCGCACGCGCCGCGGCATGCGAGGGCATGTCAGGGCGCATCTCCACCATGCAGCGCAGCTCGACCCCGGCCTCCAGCAGGTCAAGCGCAACCTCGTAGGCGATGTCGTTGCCGGCCAGCACCACCGCGCGGTCCCCGGGTCGCACGCCGTAGCGTCGGATCAATCGTTGGGCGGCGCCTCCCAGCAGGATCCCGGGCAGGTCGTTGTTACGGAAAACCGCGGGCTGTTCGATGGCACCGGTGCACACGCACACCGATTTTGCCCGGACGCGCAGCAGGCGTTCGCCCTGGATGACCGGTACCCAGTGATCCTCGAACCAGCCATTGGCCACCGCACCGGTCAGGCAGTGGATACGGGCATGGTCCCGGACCGCGTCCAGCAGCGGGTCCGTCCAGGCTCGCTCTGACGCGTCTGTGCCGGGACGGCGATAGCTCAAAGCGCCGCCCAGGTGCGGATGGCGATCAACCAGGATCACGTCTCTTCCCGCATCGGCCGCCAGGCGGGCGGCGTGCAGGCCGGCGATGCCTGCCCCGATCACCAGCACATCGCAGAACAGATGCTGCTGCGATCGTTTCCGCGGTGCCGCTTGGGTGTCGATCCGGCCCAGCCCCGCAACCTTGCGAAACCAGGGATACCACTTGTCCCAGGCGCCCCGCGGCCAGTAGAACGCGCGGTAGTAGAAACCCACCGGCAGCCATCGCGAGAACCACTGGATCATGGCGCCCAGGTCAAAGCGCAGGCTGCCAAGCGTGTTCTGGGCGCTGACGCGCATGCCGGCCTCGAGCGGCTGGTGATCGGCGCAGACATTGCCGGACCCCGGCAGCTGCACCAGTCCGTTCGCCTCGGAACCGGCCAGGGACATCAATCCGCGCGGGCGATGATATTTGAAAGACCGGCTGAGCAGGTGCTGGCCGTTGGCGGCCAGCGCGCTGGCGATGGTGTCGCCTTCCAGGGCGCGCAGCTCACGGCCCTCAAAATGGAAAACCAGCTCCCGGTCCGGCCTCACCCAGGCGCCGGTCTGACCTTCGATGCGGCCGCCGCGTTTCATGGCGTGCCGTCCTGGCCGGACGGTAATTCCGATGGCGGAAACGTCCGGACCACGGTGTTGCTGCGGGTGTCGCGCTCGGCCAGGAACCAAAAGGAAGAGGGCGCATGACACCACCACTCGATCACGAGACCCGCGCGGTTGTGGTGGAAAAACACCTGCCGGGCACAGGCGCGGGTGTCGGTCTCGGTGGGCTCCGTGTCCGGGTGGTACTCGCCGCCATAGACGAACTCGTCGATGTTGCGCAGGCCATTGAGTGGGCAGTGCATCTGTTTCATATCAGTGGCTGGCGGCCGTCGCGCCCGCTTCGTTGATCTGTTCAAAGGCGTAGAAGCGCTCCAGCGCAAAGGGCCGAATCAATTCGGGGACCTGTCCGCTGGACACCAGTTCAGCCATGGTCACGCCGCAGATGGGGGTCGCTTTGAAGCCCCAGGTGCCCCAGCCCCCGTCGAGATAATAGTTGTCCACCGGGCTCAGGCCCATGATCGGGCTGTAATCCGGCGTCATATCGGTGATTCCGCCCCATTGACGCAGGATGTTGGCCTCGGCAAGGAAAGGAAAGAGTTGCGTGATGCCACTGCAGAGCGCTTCTTTGAGTTCCAGCGTCGAACGCGTCTGGTACAGGGGGTAGGGGTCGGATCCGCCGCCGATCACGAATTCCCCCCGCGAGGTCTGCTGGATGTAAACGTGCCACCGCGGTGAACTGACCAGGGGCGTCAGTATGGGTTTGTACGGTTGCGTGACCATGGCCTGCAGCGGATAGGTGTGAATGGGCAGGTCGATGCCGGCCAGGCGCGCGACCTCGGAGCTCATGCCGGCCACGGCCTGCACCACGGTGTCGCAGGCGACCCTGCCGCGTGTGGTTTCCACGGCCCGAACCTTGCCGCCCTTCACCTCCACGCCGGTCACCTCCGTCAGCGGGTGAAATTCCACGCCAAGGCGGCAGGCAGCACGCGCGTAGCCCCAGACCACGGCGTCATGTCTCGCGGTGGCGCCGTCGGCATGCCAGAGACCCCCCAGGATGGGAAAGTGGACGTTGGGTTCGCAATTCAGATGTGGAATCCGCCGTTGCACCTCCGCCAGGTCCACCACTTCAGAGCGCACCCCGAGCTCCTTGTTGACTTCCGCTCGCCAGCGGAAGCTGCGCAGGTCGCTGTCCGAGTGCGCCAGCGTCATCTGCCCGCGATTCTCGTACAGGATGTTGTAGTCCAGTTCGTTGCTGAGTTCGCGGAACAGGCGCACCGAGTCGCGGTAGAAGCGGACACTCTCTTCGGTCAGGTAGTTGGACCGGATGACCGCCGTGTTACGCGCCGTGTTGCCGCCGCCGAGGTAACCTTTATCCAGCACCGCCACCCGGCGGATGCCATGGTAACGGGCCAGGTGATAGGCCGTTGCCATGCCGTGCCCACCCGCGCCGATGATGACCACGTCGTACCCTGGCTTGAGCGCCGGGCGTTTGGGCAGGTGTGTTGCCGTCGCACCGGCGATGGCTGATTTCAGCAGTCCGAGCGCCATGGTTCAGCCTGACCCGCCCGCGTGAATTCGGATCATGCGTTTCTCATGGAGCGTCGGTTTCGCCGTGCTCAAATGCGAAAGATATCCGGAACGTCTCACCGGTGTGCGCCAGCCACAGGGCGACGTATTCGGCGAAGCTCCGCCGCACCAGCAGGGTGATCTTGTTGGGATCGGCATGTGCCGCCAGCAACACGGGTGATTTTGCCAGCAGCGTCTGGGCGCACTGGCCCTCACCCATGGCGGCCGGGTCGAGATCCATCGGGCAGCCACGCTCGAGTAAAGGCCGGGTGCCTGGCCCGCTCAGCGTCATCATCACCCAGCCCCCGGTCAGGTCATTCACCGTCATCGGCTCTGATGAGGGTTCTGCGGATACAGGCTCGGGCGGGGAGACGCCTTCGGGGCACACCAGCAGCCATTCATCCGGGCCCAGCCAGTAAATGCTGCCGGAGTCGCAAGACCATTCGTTGTTCGCCGGCGGCTCGGGCAGGTGGCACGCGGCGAAGGCGTTCGTGGCGTCGGGATTCCTGAGGCGCAGGTTGTGCACGGTAAAACCCCGGTGCACGAGCGCATGGACGTCCCCGTCATGCTGCCCGCCCGATAAATGCTGGCGCATGAACGCATCGAGCGCGTGGGTGCCTTGATGTCGCTCAGACATGCTGTCGCGCTCCCTTCGGATCGTAGAACACGGGCGCGACTACGCGCACCGGCGTGCGTCGACCGCTCGCGTTGACGGCCACCAGCTCTTCTCCATGGCGTTGCCGGCCGTCACACAGCAGGCCCAGGGCGATGGGGTATCCCAGGCAGGCGCTGAAATAGCTGGAACTCACATGGCCCAGCAGCGGCACAGGAGGCTCCACGGTGTCGCCCCGGATCAGCTGGCTGCCCTCGCTAAGCACGGTCTCATCATCCAATGAGCGCAAACCTACCCACTGCTTGCGGCCGGAGCGGGTGCAGTCCTCGCGCTCCAGTGACCGCCGGCCGATGTAGTCCTTGGTTTTGGACATCATCCAGTTCATTCCCAGGTCCACCGGCGTGACCGAGCCGTCGGTGTCCTGGCCCACGATGACAAAACCCTTTTCGGCGCGCAGGACATGCATGGTCTCGGTGCCGTAAGGCGTGATACCAAAGGCCTCACCCGCGTCCATGGCCCGCCTCCAGAGGGCGTCGGCCTGGTCGGAGCGCACGTTGACCTCGTAGGCCAGCTCGCCGCTGAAACTGACGCGGAACAGGCGCACGGGCAAGCCGCCCAGCCGCGCTTGCTGCGTGGTCATGAACGGGAATGCCTCGGCGCCCAGGTCGATGTCGCAATCCATCGCGCGCAAAATGTCGCGGCTTTTGGGCCCCGCGATGGCCATGGTCGACCAGGTATCGGTGAGCGAGGTCAGTCGGACCTGCAGATCCGGCCACTCCGTCTGCAGCCAGAGCTCCATCCAGCTCAGCACGTTGGCAGCGCCGCCGGTGGTGGTGGTGACATAAAACCGGTCAGGCCCCAGTCGCGCCATCACGCCGTCATCCATCACCATCCCGTCCTCGCCCAGCATGACGCCATACGCGCAGCGGCCTGGGGTCATGCGGCCCACGTCATGGGTGTACAGGCGCTCGAGGAAACGTTCTGCGTCCGGCCCCGAAACATCGATCTTGCCCAGCGTGGAAGCATCCATGATGCCGGCGGATGCGCGCGTGGCCATACATTCGCGGCGCACGGCCGTTTCCATGTCTTCACCATCCAGCGGATAGTAATGCGCTCGCAGCCATTGCCCGACGATCTCGAAGGGCGCGTCCCGCTCGACATGCCAGTCATGCAGCGGCGTCTTGCGCTCAGGTTCGTACAGATCGCCCACATCGCCGCCTGCACAGGCACCGAAACGCACCGGCGTGAAGGGCGGCCTGAAGGTGGTGGTGCCGACTTCGGGAATCGGCTTGCCCAATCTTTCGGCCACCAGGGCCATGCCGTTGATGTTGCCCATCTTGCCCTGGTCCGTGCCAAAGCCCAGGGCGGTGTAGCGCTTGATGTGCTCGATATGTTCAAAGCCTTCACGCAGCGCCAGTTTCACATCGGACAGCGTGGTGTCATTCTGATAGTCGATGAACTGTTTACCGCCGCTGGCCTTGATGGTATCTGCCGGCACCCGCCACAACGGCATCAGCGGCCCGGTATTCTCGTCGGGCGATGAGTGCTGCACCTCGCCAGCCGCTTCGAACCCGGCGCGTTTCGCCGCCTCGCGACCCGCCTGCCGACCCTCTGCCAGGCAGTCGCCGAGGCCGAATGTGGCGTTGCAGGCGCCGGCGCTGATCGTGGCCTGTGCGGGCTTGCCGGGGGCGAAACAGGCCAGGTCGTCGCGCCACTGGTTTGATCCGCCGGATTGTGAGTGCAAATGCACTGCCGGGTTCCAGCCGCCTGAAACCGCGAGCGTGTCGCAGGCCAGGCGCTGCTTGCTGCCGCCCGGGCCGGCCAGCGACGCCACCTCCAGGCCACTGATCCCCGAGCGGCCGCGCGAGCCACTGACCACGCCGCCGTTAATGACGCGCAGCCCCATCGATTGGGCCTGACGGGGCAAATCACCCTCGCTGTCTTCCCGGCAATCCACAATGGCTTCGACCTGGCCATCTGCTGTGGCCC
>WTJD01000223.1 GCA_011524975.1 Lysobacterales bacterium | reverse complement strand
TCGCTGGCTCCGCCCTGGCCTGGATGAGCGAATGCTCTGGCCCGTGCGTGCTTATCTCCTGGCGATTACGGTCATGTGGATCATGGCCATTGCCAGCCATGTGCACGAGGCCAATGGTGCGTTGGTCGTGGGGGCGACCCTTTTTGTGCTCTCTGACCTGACGGTAGCCCGCAACCGCTTCATCCGCCCGGGTATTTCCAATCGTCTGGCGGGTTTGCCGATGTACTTTTTCGCGCAGTTACTGCTTGGCTTCTCCATCGATCATGGATAGCCCCTGGCGGCACACAGCCGGCCACGCGGGCCGGCTGATGTTTGCTCGTCGCGGCCTAGCGGCAATGCCTCTGGCGTGTCTGTGTCCAGACCTGCCGTCCATCACGGGTGAGTTTCACCTTGAAGCAATCGCCATGAAAATCTCGCTGGTACCAGACGTTTTGGTGCACGGCATAGGGTTGTCGTATTCCGTATGCCGGCCCTGTTACGACAACGCCGGCGGGACGCGGACGCTCCACCGTCGTGACGAAGGTGCCCAATAATATGCCTCCTGCCAGCGTAGGGTGGGAATGCGTGTGATGATGGCTTCGATGCCCGTAGCGGGGGCGCGGGTGTCCGTATCGGTGCCGATGCATGCTGTGACCATGATGCGAGTGGCCGTGCATACCTGCATGTCCGTGATGGCCTTTGCCTCCTGCGTTGGCGGGCGTGGACGCCATGATCAGGCAGGTGATCAAGGCCCATGACAAAATGCTTGCTTTCATTTCGATAACTCCGTCGTCAGTTGCCAGTGTGACTTCAGGCTAAGGGGCAGACGCTGAATGAATCCTGAACCGGGCGCATGCCGCTGTTATCATGTGGCGATGTCTGATTTCAGCCGGATACTCAATGCCAAGCGCCTGGGCGGCAGCCTCACGGCCGAGGAGATTCTCCAACTTGTAGAGGGAGTGACCTCAGGGGTCTTAACCGATGCCCAACTTGGGGCATTCACCATGGCGGTTTGTTACCAGGGCATGACCAGCGAAGAGCAGGTCGCTTTGACGCTTGCGATGCGAGACTCCGGAACGACTTTGCAGTGGGACGATATCGACGGGCCCCTGGTGGACAAACACTCCACGGGCGGGATCGGTGACATGGTCAGTTTGATCCTTGGCCCCATGTTGGCAGCCTGCGGCGCATACATTCCGATGATCTCCGGTCGCGGTCTTGGTCACACCGGAGGCACGCTGGACAAGTTGGAGAGCATTCCCGGTTTTGATGCGTTTCCGGGCCTGGAGCAGTTCAGTTCACTGGTGCGTGACAATGGCGTGTCGATTATCGGGCAGACGGATCAACTGGCCCCGGCCGATCGGCGCATTTACGCGACCCGGGATGAGACCTCCACGGTGCCTGCGGTACCACTCATCGTTTCTTCGATTCTTTCCAAGAAATTCGCCGAAGGGCTGGATGGCCTGGTGCTCGATGTAAAAACGGGCAACGGCGCGTTTATGCGGGAAATGTCAGAGGCCCGCGAGTTGGCCGGGCAACTGGTCACGGTCTCTGAACAGGCCGGATTGCCTTGCAGCGCCCTGATCACCGATATGAGTCAGCCTTTGGCCTGGTCTGCCGGTAACATACTCGAGGTCAAAGAGGTCATCGAGTTTCTCAATGGAAACCCGAACCCCCGCCTGCTAGAGGTGGTGTTGGCGCTGGGCGCGGCGGCGTTGCAGCGTGTAGGACTTGCTGGTCATCAGGATGAGGCGATGGGCGCCTGTACCGCCGCCCTGGATTCAGGCAAAGCGGCTGATCACTTCGCCCGCATGGTCGCGAGCCAGGGCGGTCCGGTCGGGTTATTGGAGCGCGCTGATGAGCACCTGGCTGCCGCTCCGGTTGTAGAGCCTCTGTTGGCCAGCCGTTCGGGCTGGGTGAGCCGTTTTGACACGCGCGGTGTGGGTCTGGTGGTGATGTATCTGGGCGGCGGGCGGCAGCATGTCTCGGACAAGATAGATCCCCGAGTCGGCTTGTCCGGGCTTTGCAGTGTGGGGGATCGGGTCGAGCAAGGGCAGCCGCTGGCGTATATCCACGCGGCCAGTAAGGACGACTGCCAGGCCGCGGCGACATCACTCGCGCAGGCCATTACCATCGGGCCTGACGCGGTCAGTCCGCTTCCCTGTGTGTATGAGCAAATTGGCTAGGAGGCGCTTTTGACTGGAACACATCACATCGAAGCTGAACCCGGCGATTTCGCGGAACTCGTACTCATGCCGGGCGATCCACTCCGCGCCAAGGCGCTGGCGACCGGTCATCTGGATGAAGTCCGGCAAATCAATTCGGTTCGAAATATGCTCGGTTTTACGGGCAAATGGCGGGGCAGGCCGGTATCCATCATGGGTTCCGGCATGGGAATGCCTTCTATCGGCATCTACGCACACGAGCTTTTTGACCACTACGGGGTGCAACGCATTGTTCGTGTGGGCACCTGCGGCGGCCTGTTGGGAGATATGCAGTTGGGAGATATCGTGCTGGCGACCGCGGCGAGCACGGATTCCAATATGAATCGGCAGATGTTCAGCGGGTGGGACCTGGCGGCTGCGGCTGACCACGACATGCTCTCAAAGGTGCACACCGCGGCCCGGCAAGCCCGCATGAACGTGCGGACAGGCGAGGTGTTTTCCACCGACTATTTCTACCATCCAGACCCCGAATTCATTGAGCGCGTAACCAGCATGGGCATTCTCGCGCTGGATATGGAAAGCGCCATACTTTTCGCTCTGGCCAGGCGTCATGCGCGACGAGCCATGACGGTGTTGACCGTGACCGATGTGATTCCGAGGGGGGAACACGCCAGCGCGGCGCAGCGGCAAGCCGCTTTCGGTGATGTCATCAGCATGTTATTGGACGCGCTGCTGGAAGACGCCGATGTCTGAGCGAGACGCGCGCGCAGTGCCTCAACGTTTGCTGGAACAGGCCCGCGAGGTGAGTGAACACGCGCACTCTCCCTACAGCGGGGCCCGCGTGGGGGCGGCCGTCCGTTGCGGTGAGGAGCGCGTTTTCATCGGGTGTAACGTGGAAAACGCCTCCTACGGCTTGACGCAATGTGCTGAGCGAAACGCGCTGAACGCGGCCATTGCCCATGGCATAAAGCGGGGGGAGATGGATGAAATGGTCATTTATGCCAGTGGCTTTCAGCGATTATCGCCCTGCGGCGCATGCCGGCAGGTGATGATCGAACTGATGGCCCCTGACGCCGTGGTGCACTGTTGTAATGAAGGGGGTGAAGTATCGAGTTGGTCTGTTAATCAACTCTTTCCAGAGCCATTCGTGCTCGAGTAATTTGACCAAGGGGACGGCAGGAACGGCGCGAAAAAGGAGAAGAACCATGTCCTCAAGACGGGCGTTTTTGAAGCTGGGTGGAGGCGCTGCGGGGGCTACCTGGCTCGCGTTGCATGCCCCGGCCATCGTGAAAGCCGCAGATGCTGCTGCCAGGGCGCAGTCCGCGGGCGCGGATTTTGAGCATATCGGAAGAGCCGAAGCGGAGGTACTGACAGCGGTCAGTGATCAGATCTTCCCGCCGGACGAACGCCCGGGCGCCAGCGACCTCGGCGCTGTCTACTTCATGGACGGTGCGCTTGGAGGGTTCATGGCGGGTGCCGCGCCAATGATCAAGCAGGGGTGCGCTGAGCTGAACGAGGCGGCTTCCAGCTTGTCAGGGCTTGCCTTTGCCGAATTGTCGATCGAACAGCAAACGACCCTGTTGCAAGCCAGGGAGGACACGCCTTTCTTTGGCGCCGTCCATTTTCTGACCCTATGTGGCGTTTTTGCCGCCCCGGAACACGGGGGTAATCGCGAACGGTTGAGCTGGGAACTGATGGGCTTTCAGCCCCAACACGTCTGGCTGCCGCCGTTCGGCCATTACGATGCTGCGTTTCACGAGGAGGCGGTCAATGACAGATCATGACCCAGGCGTTCGGTTCAACGAACGCGATAATGTTGATTTTGCCATCATCGGTTCCGGAGCGGCCGGGGGCGTGCTGGCCCGTGAGTTGTCGAGAGCCGGTTTCCATGTGGTTGTGCTGGAGCAGGGGCCCTATCGGACCGCGAGCGACTTTAGTCATGACGAGTTGCGCGTCTTCGTGCAGGGTGAGATGACCCATCATCCCTCCTGGAACGACCCCCAGACGCATCGGCAGTCATCCCGGGACAAAGCGCAAGCGGTGAATGGCATACCGCCAGCCCTGTACTCGCGAACCGTGGGCGGCGCGAGTGTCCATTTTTCCGGTAACTATTGGCGGATGCGGCCGATTGATTTCAAGGAGCGCAGTCTGCTGGGTTCGATCGCCGGCACCGGCTTTTCTGACTGGCCTATCAGTTACGAAGAGCTGGAGCCTTACTACACAAAAGCAGAGTGGGAGATCGGGGTTTCAGGAGCGCCGGGGCCGTTCGATGCGCCCCGGTCCAAGGGTTATCCATTGCCGCCGATGCCGATCAAGTCATCGGGTGTTTTACTGGAAAAAGGCGCCCGGAAGCTGGGGCTGAATCCCCAGCCGGCGCCGGTCGCCATACTGTCCAAACCCTACCGCGGACGGCCGCCTTGTGGTCACTGCGGCTTTTGTATGGGATTTGGCTGTGAGATGAACGCCAAGTCGTCGACCCTGGTGACGATGCTGCCCGAGGCCGAGGCCACGGGGCGATGCGAAATCCGGCCTTTGTCGACGGTCTTCAGGATCGCAACCAACAAGGCAGGGCGGGTTTCAGAAGTCCAATATCTTGACAAGGACGGTCAACAGCACGCTCAAAAAGCCAAGGCGGTCATTCTGGCGGCCAATGGGGCAGAGACGCCTCGTCTCTTACTGATGTCAGAGTCCTCCGCCAACCCCGACGGCCTGGCCAATGGTTCCGGGCTGGTCGGTAAGTATCTGATGGGCAACGGACACTCTGTCAATCACGCTTACTTTGAGCACGAATTGAATGAGTGGAAAAGCATACAGGTCACCCGGATCGTGCTCGATTTCTATGAGGCGGACACGGGGCGCGGTTTTTACGGTGGCGGTGGTATCGATGCGCGGCCCCTGGTGAATGGCTCTCCGCTCATGCATGCCTTGACGATAGGCGGTGGCGGTCCGATGCCGCTACGCTGGGGCAAGGCGTTCAAGGACGAGGTCCTGTACGGATTCAATCATCACGTTGGCCTCCTCAACAGCACCACTTCACTGCCCGTGGAATCCAACAACATTACCTTAGATCCAGAGCTGAAAGACGACCAGGGCCGGCCAGCTATGCGTATGACCTACCGGGATCACGACGATGACCTCGCCATGATGAAGTTTCTGCAGGACAAAAGCGAAGAAATCCTGAGCGCGGCGGGCGCGGTGAAATACTGGCGAGAGCCGGTTGAGCCGCAACCGTTTCTCGCTCATTTGCTGGGCACCTGCAGAATGGGCGATGATCCCGCGACATCGGTGGTAGATCGATTCCATCGGAGCCATGAAATCCCCAACCTTTTCATTTGTGACGGCTCCAGCCTGGTCAGTTCCGGCCGGGGTCAACCGACGCTGACGATCCAGGCGTTGGCTTTTCGCGCTGCGGAGCACATTGCCCGGTTCGCCCGCAATGGCGAAATCTAGGCTGCCAATAGAGGAGAAAAATCGTGACAGACTTGCTGAAACTTTTTGCCGTTGCCTGCCTTTCAATGCTGTCGATGACCGCCCAGGCGGTTGAGGTCGAATATTATCCTTATCCTTCCGAGTCACCCCCGCCACTATCGGATGCCGTGCGGGTGGGGGATCTGCTGATCCTGTCCGGTAAGCTGGGTATTCGCCCCGGTGAACGACAGCTGGTGGAGGGCGGCATTGGTCCCGAGACCCGCCAGACGATGGACAACATCAAGTCCGCGGTAGAGGCCTATGGCGGCTCCATGGATCGTGTGGTCAAGTGCACCGTGTTCCTCGCCGACATGGCTGAGTGGGGTGCAATGAATGAAGTTTACAAGACCTACTTTCCTGCCGATGCCGCGCCCGCACGCAGCGCTGTCGGGTCCAATGGGCTCGCGCTCGGTGCGCGGGTGGAAATCGAATGCATGGCTGCCTTGAAGTGAGGCGTTTGTGCCTGTTACTGGCGCTGACAGCCCTACCGGGAGTGGTTTCGGCTGAGGCGAATACCTATCAGGAGCGCTTCGCCGGCCTCGCCCTGGCGTGTGTCCACCAGGAATACCCCAACAAGATCGCCCACGTGATGTCTTCGGACGAGGACATCGGTCCGCCACGTGAGCTTACCCCGGTTTTTTTCGGCTGTTTTGACTGGCACAGCTCCGTGCACGGGCACTGGCTGCTGGTCAGGCTGCTGCGGCTATACCCGAATGCTGAATTTGCCGCACAGGCTGAAGCCGCTCTGGAAAATAGCTTTCATCCGGACAAAATTGCGCGCGAGCTCGAATATATCTCTCATGATCAACGCGCCTCTTTCGAAAGGCCCTATGGTGTTGCCTGGCTGTTGCAATTGATGGCGGAGTTAAGGGAGTGGGACGATCCACGCGCGCAGCGGTGGAAAGCCATGCTCGAACCGCTGGAGTCCGCCTACGTGATTCGAATGCGGGACTGGCTGTCCAAGCTGGCGTATCCGATCCGGACCGGCGAGCACGCGCAGACCGCTTTTGCTTTCGCGCTGTTCATTGACTGGGCCAGGGTGGCCGGCGATACCGCATTCGAAGCCATGGTCGTGGAGCGATCCCTTGCGTTCTATCGGGACGATGTCGATTGCCCGATGGCGTACGAGCCGGGCGGGCAGGACTTCCTGTCGCCCTGCCTGGCAGAAGCCGATTTAATGCGGCGAATCATGTCGCCAGAGGTTTACTCAGACTGGCTATCACGTTTTCTGGCCGGCATTCCAGCCGACGGCAGCGGCAACTGGCTGCCGCTGGCGGAGGTGACCGATAGAAGCGACGGGAAGCTGGCGCATCTGGACGGATTACACCTGAGTCGGGCTTGGGCGCTGGAAGGTATGGCAGCTGGCCTGTCTGAGGAGGACGGACGCCGGATGTCGCTGCTGGCGGCTGCGGATGAGCAGGGCAGGGCCGGGCTTTCTTCGGTCACCGGAGCATACTATGAGGGCGGGCATTGGCTGGGCAGTTTCGCCACTTACCTGGTCACTCGCCGCGGGCTGAATGGCCCTCCGTCCGATCTTCCGGAACAGGCCATGGATCATGGCGGTACCCACGCCCTGGGGTTGGCAGAGCAGCAGATGAAGCGGGCTATGGCTCGCCGTGAACCCACCTTAAATGCGATCATCGCGGTGAATGACTTGTCATTTGAGGATGCGTTCTCAGCAGACAGCGAACGGTTGGGCAAAGAGCATCATGGACGGCTGGCCGGGCTGCCTGTTCTGATCAAGGACAACATCGAAGTTTTGGGCATGGAAACCACCGCGGGGTCGCTGGCACTGGCGGGTAATGATCCTGGAAGGGATGCCCGGCTGGTTCACCAGATGCGCCGGGGCGGGCTGATCATCGCGGGTAAGGCCAACCTGTCGGAATGGGCCAATTTTCGCGATAACAGCTCGACTAGCGGTTGGAGCGGCGTCGGGGGCTTGACCCGCAACGCTTGGGACCCTCTAAGAACGGCTTGTGGTTCCAGTTCCGGTTCCGCGGTAGCGGTGGCGGCAGGTTATGTGCCGCTGGCAGTGGGAACAGAAACCAACGGGTCCATCGTCTGCCCGGCGGCACACAATGGCGTTGTTGGAATCAAGCCAACCGTGGGCCTGGTTAGCGGTGAAGGTATCGTGCCTATCGCCCACAGCCAGGATACGGCTGGGCCTATGTCTTACAGTGTTGGCGCGGCGGCCCTCCTGCTGTCCGCCATGGAGCAGGATCCGAGTGATGTAGAGGACCCTGAGCTGAAATCACATCTTGGCCGTGACTACCTTGGAGGTCTCGATCGCGATGGTTTGAAGGGACTGCGCATTGGCGTCATCCGGTCTCAGAATTTTGGTGACGGAACAGAGCTTGTGTTCAGCCAGGCGGTTCGTGATCTGGCCGATGCGGGTGCTGTCCTGGTGGATGATCTGGCGTTTCCCGGTTGGCCGGAAGGATTCTGGGATTCATCCCTCAACGTGCTCCTGTATGAATTCAAGTGGGGTATCAACCAGTACCTTGGCAGCCTGAAGGATCATCGGTCCGATTGGACCCTTGAGACCCTGATGGCCTTCAATGAAGAAAACGCAGACGAGGAAATGCCCTGGTTCGGGCAGAGTCTGTTCGTGTCCGCCCAGGAGAAAGGCGGCCTGGATGAGCCTGAGTACACCGAGGCGCTGGCCCTGGTGCAGGAATTTACCCGCTCTACCATTGACGGTCTGTTGGCAGAGCATGAACTCGACCTGATGGTCATGCCCACAAATGCCGTCTCGTTCTCTATCGACCTGGTCCACGGGGATACCTGGCACGGCGGCTCCAGCAGCATGGCGGCCATCGCAGGCTATCCGCACATTACCGTTCCAGCAGGTCGCGTACATGGCTTGCCGGCGGGTTTGTCTTTTGTCGGAGGGGCCTTCAGTGAACCGGTTCTGATCCAGGCCGCATTTGCCTACGAGCAGGCAACTCGTCACGCAACAACACTGGAGGGGGATGACCCCTGGAACCTGGCAGAGCGACTTTCAGAACAGTCCGGGGATTAAGGCGCGCCGGTTGCTGGGGTAATGCTCGAAGGTTTCCCGGTACCAGCGATGGTTGGACAGCGCCCGGGGCGCGAGATTACAAAAGGTGAACAGTGCAAAGGCCAGGCCGGCCAGTGACCATGTCATGATGGCCCAACCGGCCCATTGCACGATTTCACCCAGATAGTGCGGGCTGCCGACCCATCGAAAAGTGCCGCCCACGGGGATTTGGTAACCGGTTTCGCCGGGCTTTCTAAGTTGCCTGATGACATGGTCTGAGTGGACATGCAGGGCAAAGCCGCACACGAAAATAACGGCCCCCGTCAGAAAGTGCGGTGTTATCAAGGATGCCGAAGTGTCACCGGCCATCAACAGCGCCTGAGCGTTGTTGTATCCATTGAGTGTGTTGAAAGCGATGGCAAAAAACACCAGCGCGGCGGGGAATGTGCGCTGGCTGGGTCGCATCAGGGCGGGAAACAGGAAAGTCCTGTAGGCGTAATGCAACAGCCAGAACATCAAAGGCACCCAGGCTACAGGCTGGAGCCCATTGGGTTGCGACAGAACCAGAACCGTAATGACACATAAAGCGGGAAGCTCCATCCAGAACCAGGCAGAGCGATTGGGCAGGGTCGGCCCCCAGCCGGGTCGAAAATGTCTGCCGTAGGGTGCGCTGACCAGGAGCAAGCTGATCAGGACCATGGGGCAGAGTGCGAACTGAATCATCAGGGGCGTCGTCATGGCGTCATATTGCCAGATTTAGCCCCGGAACTTGTCAGTCTGGTGGTAATCGTACAAGCTTCCAATTTTTCAGCCCGGAGAAAACCGTGAAGCCATTTTTCAGAAAACTGCATCGCTGGCTGGGTTTGTTGATGGCCCTGCAGATTGTTGCCTGGATGGCGAGCGGCCTGTATTTCAGTATTTTCCCCATTGAAGTGATCCGGGGTGAGCACCTGGTCAAGGCGCCAGCCGCGGTTAACGCCAGTGCTTTACCAGAGTTGATCACGCCCGGTACAGCATGGGCAAATGCGGTTCAGGCGTTGCCCGTGCCGCATGACTTCAATGGACTTGATCTGGTCAACCGGGATGGGGAAACCTGGTATCGGATCACGGGGTCAGCTGGCGGAAAGCCTTTCAAACGGCTTGTGAACGGAACCTCAGGCCGCGTAGCACCCAGAATGAACGCGCAGCGAGCCCGGCAAGTGGCGGAATCCATGCTGGTCACACCGGGAACGCATGTTGCCACGGAGTTGATT